>JANQTF010000062.1:46674-61065 GCA_030731845.1 Bacteroidia bacterium
TGGAAAGGGGCACACACAACTCTAACGCTTTTACCGATAGTTACCATAAAGACGGGCCTGTGGCTCAAAAGGATGCACGGTAAAAAGCGATTTGTTCAGTTTTTCGTCGAATAACACGCTGGCTTCGACGTATGGTAGGAAAGGGGCAGCCAAGAAGGGAGTTGTGAATAGGATTCCTTGCGGCACACCTTCTTTTTCTTCTATGTTGAGATCAATCGATCTCGATTTTGATGGTGCGTTGACGTCCTTTTTTATCAAGGAGGAATCGCTCCCGATAGAGCATAAAGGCTGCTTCGCCTACGTCTTTGAGATAGACATAGTTGAACCCGCCGGAGAAAACAGCACCCAGCCCCGGCACGAGGCCTACGGCTTTTTTGGTGATGGTGCGCTCAATGATTTCCTTAATCACAATTCTGCTCACAAAGCTCGTAGCATTCTTGCCCAGTTGCTTGGTCGCATAATCTCCCATCACGGCACCATACACATCAGAGTATCTTCCCGCTTCAAAGTCTTTGAGCTCTGCGAGGCCTTTTTGCTTTTGGATTTTGTCGGAGGAAGTAGAGATTTTGAAAATTCTCATCATATACTCCATTTCAAATGCCCTGTCTTTGACCTCGCCATCGGGCACCCTGGGGTCGTAGCCATAGCTGAGGGCGATCTGGAGAATTTGCCGCATGGAGAGCATAAAGAGGGTCGGGAGGTCTGCAATGAGTCCTGGCCAGCCTACAATCCCTGTCCCAACGCCAGAGATGGTTCCCATGCGCGTGTTTTGGGTAATGAAGTCCTGTGCCACATGATCGAGGTCATGAATGCTGGCTTTTCGGAGCTCTGCCACCGAGTTGGCATGAATGTCAAACTCTTTGGCGGCCTTGACCACATCGTCTGCACTGACCGACCAAGAGGAGGCGTCGTGGAGTTTTTCAACAATGGTCTCGGTGAGGCCAGAGACACTGGTTTTTACTTCCTCTGGAGTAATTTTGTCGGTAAGCCAGGAGATTGGTTTGCTCACAAAATCAGTGGCACGGTTCAGGAAGCTTGGGTTTTCGCCTTTCCAACCAGCAATCTGATCGAGGATCTTATCTTCTGAGGCGTTTAGTTTTGCCATAATGGTAGTTCAAATTCGCCGAATTCTGCCTTGTTTTACCTTCTTATCGCCCGAAGGTTGGGCTAAACTGAGAATAAATCTATGAAATTTGGAACTAAGGCTGTACATGCTGGAGTAGAACCCGATGCTGGCACTGGAGCCATCATGACCCCAATATTTCAAACCAGCACCTACGTGCAGGCCGCTCCCGGCGATCACAAAGGGTATGAATACGCTCGCACCCACAATCCTACCCGCAGCGCGCTCCAACAATCGCTCGCTGTCCTCGAAGGTGGCACCGAAGGATTGGTCTATGCTAGCGGCATGGCTGCTGTGGATGCCATCCTGAAGTTGCTCCGCCCCGGCGATGAAGTCATTTCTACCAATGATCTCTATGGTGGTACCTACCGCATCTTCACCAAGATATTTGAACCCTTTGGAATCAAATTTCGCTTTATCGGGATGCAAGACGTTGCCTTGCTTGAAGATGCTATCAGCGATTGCACCAAACTGATTTGGATTGAGACTCCCACCAATCCTCTGATGAATATTATCGACATAGAGGCCGTGACTCTCATTGCCCGCAAGCACAACATCCTCACAGTAGTTGACAACACGTTCTCCACGCCATACCTCCAAACCCCGCTTGCTTTGGGGGCTGATATTGTCTTGCATTCGCTCACGAAGTATATCAATGGCCATTCTGATGTGGTGATGGGGGCTTTGATTGTGAAGGACACGGCGTTAGGAGAAAGGTTGAGATTTATTCAAAATGCTTCTGGCGCCATACCCGGTCCACAAGATTGTTTTCTCACCCTGCGTGGGATCAAGACACTTCACTTGCGCATGAAGCAGCATTGTGAAAACGGAAGAAAGGTGGCAGAATTTCTCAAAGCTCACCCAAAAGTGAAGAAAGTCAACTGGCCGGGGTTTCCTGAGCATCCCAATCATGAGGTTGCGGCCAGGCAAATGAATGATTTTGGCGGAATGATTTCCTTTACGCTTCATGGCGATAAGATGGAAGATGCGCTTAAGGTGCTCAGCGGGACGCACTTGTTTGCCCTGGCAGAGAGTCTGGGGGGGGTAGAGTCGCTCATTGGGCACCCCGCAAGCATGACACACGCTTCGATTCCCAAGGCTGAAAGGGAGAAAGTAGGGTTAGAAGATACCCTTATCAGGCTGTCGGTCGGCATCGAAGATGCTGAGGATCTCATCGAAGACCTTGCTGCTGCTTTGGGATAGGAACCAGATCCTTGAACAAGTAAGACTTGTCAGCCTCTGCTGATGGGGTAACGATTGGAGGCAAAATAGTCTTGTCTGTTCGGTTGATTTGGTGGCGTTAATGCAACTTCATTCCCTTTGGCAGGGACAAATTCCAGATAGGAGGATAGGATAATTACGAGGATGTGTCAAAATTAGATCTACAGTTTATTGCTCATGCCTACAATCCAAGACGATTCTAAAATTATCATGTTGATCGACGATAATGATCTTGTCAACATGATGCACCAAGCTCTGCTCAAAAGTTATTTTTCAGGAAATAGTGTCTTTGTTTATAACTCTCCCCAAACTGCATTGGAGTGGCTTCAGCACAGGCAGATGGCCGGAGAAAAGCTGCCTGACCTGATTCTGCTAGACATTGATATGCCCCAAATGAATGGATGGGAATTGCTCGAAGAGCTCCGCAAGCACAAGATCCTGATCAAGGTTTGTATGCTGTCATCCTCCATCGATCCGCAGGATGTTGAAACATCCAAAAGGTTTAAAGAAGTACTTAAGTATTTCTCCAAGCCGCTTACCGCCAATCATATACCTACTTTGAAGCAGTTGGTGTAATCCTGTAGCACAAGAAAAAGCGGTCAGATCTTTCGATCCAACCGCAAACCACTCCAAAAAGAACCCATATTTCTTGACGGGAATTCTCTTCAATTGAGAATCACGATTGTATTATTATCTGGTGCGCAGTTCCTGACCGCTATCTGCGTCTTCATCAAAATCTTCACGCTTGATTTTGGTGATGCACTTCACGGTCACATAAGAAGCATTCAGGCAACCGCGTCCTGCTGGAGTCACGACGTCGTATGACAGGCTGATTCGTTGCCGCATGGCCAAATCAAAGGGAATATCTTCCACGTTCAGGGGGCTGAGGAGTCTGCCATCTTCGAGAATGAAAAGGTAATCGCAGTCGAGTTGACCACGAACCACCCGAACGGTAGCGGAGCTTGTGCAGCCTTCTGTGGCAATATCAATGGCAGTCGAAGGGCTGATTTTTCCTGATTTGATCAGATCGGCAGTAGGATCCGAGGCAGATGAACAAGCACCGAGGAAAAGGCTGAGCCCAATTACAATGGTCAAAAGTTGGTTTTGCATGATGTAAGTCGTTAAGAATTTGTTTGCTCTTGTTTTGTCGATTTGTCCGACATCACGAAATAGAGGATAATCCCATTAATCGAATAATAAATATCAAACTATATCAAACATAGCCCAGCTCTTTGTAGCCTCTTGTCCAATTCTTTTAAAAATCGGTCCGATATGAATTGTGTTTATTTTATTAGTATATTGTTTTTCAATTAGTTATGATGCCTGTATTTCGATTTGATGATCTTGGGAAAAAGTGCGAAAAAAGTGTGTGCTTGAAAATTCACATGGTATCCTGATCTATTTTATGACCAATTATGGAAAATTATAATTCCACGTGATGATTTCCCTTCTCTTGAGAACCGTAAATAATTGTGATTTTTATGGTCAGGGAAGTCTCCCCGTGACTTTTGTATGAAATAGTTGCCTACCAGTTTGTTCTGGTCCCGGAGCAATCCGGGACCTTTCCTATTTTGGGTGGTAGCTTTGCTCCTGTGATTTCACCACCTCTTCCCAATCCAGGCTCATCACTTTCCTCTGTTGCCCCACATACATCTGCATTTGATTGGTGAAATGTGGGCTCTCAGCTTTGGAGGAAGCGCCGTATGGCATCATGGTCTCAATGAGCACAGGACCAGATTGGTCGTAGCTCACAAATTGAATGAATCCATCCCCGACCATGCTTTCAAACCTGCCCTTTTTGCTTTCTGCTGAATACATCGCCGCCAGAATTTCTGGCCCGCCGCCCACAGGGAGATCCACCTCGCCTCGGCGATGCCGCTGCATCTCGCCCAGCGGCACCTCGATGCTGCCAAAATACTTCTCCAATTGTGCCATGGCCTTGGAAAGCGCAGTGGCAAGCTCGGCCTCGGAGGCCACTTGGCCATATTTCCACAGTCCCCGCTCATGGTAATCTTCATACATAAAGTGCCAACACATCAAAAACAGGCTCGCTCCTACACTTTCTGGGGTGGTTTGTTTGTCCCATGCATTCAGCAGCGCCAGACCATTGGCCAGCGCCGGATACCTGACGGGGCTCAGCTTGAGCAAATCAGACCAGTTGGTCACAATGGGATCGTAGAGGGAATCGCTATACCGAAGGTCATACTTAATGCGAAGCATATCCTCCCATGTCACCTTGTCGAGCGGCTCGAGCTGCTCATAAAATCGCAGGCTGCGGTTGTTGTGCAGCGTCAGGTATCCGTGGCCATAAGGCAGGGCATTCACATCCGGGGCATCGGCGGCGGCAGTGGAGAAAAACGGCGAATGATTGCTGTTAAACACATAGCCACAATCTGGATTGAGAGCCATGGCCAGTGAATCGAAGGGCACAAATTCTTCCCACAGCGTGGCTTTGGTGTTGCCCGGTACAAGGCCAGAATAGTCGTATGCTGGATTTCTGCGGGGGAATTTGGCGTTCCCCACATAAAAAATATTGCCTTCCCGATCGGCATATACGATGTTGGTGCCGGGAATGGCTGTCATCGTGAGCGCCTCTCTGAATTCCTCGAAATCGCTCGCCTTGTTCATCTTGTACCACTGCTCAGCTGCTCTGATATCGTGGTTTGCTGGAAACCTGAGGGCAAAAAAGCCTTGTTTATTTTCTATCGTGAGGCCATAAATGGAGCGATAGAAGGTCTGTTTTACCGGAATCTTGACCCCTGCAAATAGCTTCACCTTCAATTTCACGGTGTGCTCCTGTAGCTTGAGCCATTCTCCGTCCACGTAGTAGCTCAGTTTTTCTTCAGGATTCATCTGAAGCTGATAGGTATCCACGAAGTCAGGATGATTCACGGTGTGGGACCACCCGAGGTTTTCATTCGTTCCGACAAACGGCGTGACCCCGCCCGGAAAGGTGGCCCCGAGAAAATTCCAGCCTTCGTCGCTCGTCACGTGTGCCTCATACCAGGAAAACATTCCCTGAAGCGGCTGATGAGAATTGGAGCAGAAATAGGTGTGGCCATCTGCGGTTTTTTTCGGAGAAAAAGCGAACGCATTGGAACCTGCGGGCATGGGCAGGTCAAGGGTTGGGAGTCGGTTGGCAAACAAATCCTCAAGCGGACCCTGCAAGCCAGTGAGAAAAGCTGTTTCCAGCACATATCCTTTGATGACGTCTTGCCCGGTGAAGGGCAGCAGACCGTCGAGCAGCAGCTCTTCTGGATAATTGGCGGCATAGGCATTGAGCCCGGCAGCGAATGCTTCTACAACCTGCCGAAACGCAGGCGAGAGATCCTGCTCATAGCGTTGGTCCACAAGCGTGTCGATCCCAATCATCGCTGCTGCAACGTCGAGAATGGCTCCCTGCTTGCCGTTATACTCGGCCATGCGCCCACGCACAGGCAGCAGCGTGAGCTGCACCGTCATGAAATCGTCCTCGGCCTGTGCCCAGGCAAAGCCGTAGGCAGCTCCTGCATCGGTGGGCGCGTGGATATGCGCCACCCCAAAGGTATCCCGAATGATGGTAATCGTAGTCGGATCAATCTGTGCCAGCAATAGGTTGCCCCACAGGAGGAACAGGCTCAGGGCAGCAAAGGAATGTTTCATGAGGACAGGGATTCGGAGAGGCAGTGAGTAGCCGTTTGTTGAACCAACTCCCAGGCGGAGAGGAGGTTGTGCTGGGTTTGATAGGGTTGGCCGGCTACGAGGCGCATCGTGTACTGGCCCCGCAGCATGGTGTGGGTCAGGTAGAACTTGCCGCTTTTCTTGATTCGTTCGATGATGGCTTTGTTCAGGGCGTTCCAGCGATCGGGTGGCAGCTGACTCGGACAATACCGAAAGCAAATCAGGTTGAATGGAGTAGGGGCAAGGAGCTCATAATCAGGGTGTTGCTCTATTTGGGTGGCCAGATCTTGAGCCCAGTGAATATGGTTTCGCAGAATGTCTTGCATTCCCTGCACCCCAAAACTGCGCATCACAAACCAGAGCTTCAGCGCCCGAAATCGCCTGCCAAGCGGAATGCCCCAGTCGCGGTAATTGTTTACTTGCTGATCTTGGGAGGTCTTGAGATATTCTGGCAAAATCTCAAACGTGCGAATCAAGGCTCCTTTGTCTTTGACGAAATAAGCAGAGCAGTCAAAGTTGGTCATGAGCCATTTGTGCGGATTAAAGACAAAGCTATCGCAGTGGCCAATGTCATCGAGGAGGTGCTGAAATTCGGGAAGAATGAGGGCAGACCCGGCATAGGCAGCATCCACGTGTAGCCAAATCTGGTATTTGGAGGCAATGCGGGCTATCTCCGCAAGGGGGTCAATGGCAGTGGAACCCGTGGTGCCGAGGCCAGCCACAATGCACAGCGGGGTGTTGCCCTGTGCCATGTCTTGCTTGATGGCGGCCTCCAGGGCATCGGGCCTCATGGCAAACTCCTTGTCGGTTGCAACAGGCACATAGTTTTCCCGCCCCAGCCCGGCGATTTTCACACCTTTTTCAATGCTGGAGTGAATCTGCTCCGAAGCATACACGCGAAAGTGCGGATGTCCCTGAAGGCCTCGCTCGTTTACCGTGAAGTCTGTGATTCGTTCTCTGGCGCTCAAAATGGCGCAGAGAGTGGCTTCTGAGGCGGTCGATTGAATCACGCCATCCCAGCTGTCGGGAATCCCAATGAGGGTTTTGAGCCAATTCATCATCTTCTCTTCCAGCTCGGCAGCCGCGGGCGAGGTGTCCCACACCATGCACTGCGCGCCCATGGCGGAAGTGAGCATCTCAGCGAGGAGAGATGGGTAGGAAGTATTGGCCGGGAAATAGGCCATGAATCCGGGATGCTGCCAATGGGTAATGCCCGGCAAAATGATGTTTTGAAAATCTTCGAAAATGCGCGCCATTTCTTCTGGCTCAGAAGGTGCCTGATTGGGCAGCTGGGCAAAGATCTCCCCCGGCGAAACCTGCGATTTCACGGGATAGGACTCCAGATTTTCATAATAATCAGCCGTCCAGTCCACCAATTTGTGGGCCCAGGCGCGATATTCTTCGATGTTCATCAGGGGAAAGGGTCTTGCTTGCTTGGTTAAATGAAGAAATCGGGCATCAGTGCCTGAGATGGATCCACTGCGTACACGTCAAAGTCTGTGACGCCAGCTTCGGTGAGGACTTCTTCATCGATAAAAAACTGACCTGTGGGGCGAGATTCACGGGTGAAAATGTGATAGGCTGCATCGGCCATGATTTCTGGCTTGCGTGAGGCGCGCATCATGGCATCTCCACCGAGCATGCCGATGGCAGCTGTGGCAATGGCGGTCTTGGGCCAGAGGCTATTCACACAGATATTAGCCCGCTTGAATTCTTCTGACAAGGCGAAGGTCACGAAGCTCATCCCATACTTGGCCAGGGTGTAGGGCAGGTGAGGGGCAAACCACCGCTTCTCGATGTTGAGCGGGGGAGACATGTTGAGGATGTGCGGGGAATCAGATTTTTTGAGAAAGGGGATGCAGGTTTTGGAAACCAGAAACGTGCCGCGATAGTTGACCGAGGTCATGAGGTCGAAGCGCTTCATATCCGTTTCGAGCGTGCCGGTGAGCTGTATGGCGCTGGCATTGTTGATCACGATATCAATTCCGCCGAAATGATCGGCAGTTTGTTGCACGGCGGCGATTACGTTTTCTTCATCCCTGACATCTACAATCAGGGGAAGTGCTTTGCCACCAGCGGCTTCAATTTCTTCGGCAGCGGTGTAGATGGTGCCAGGCAACTTGGGGTGGGGTTCTGCTGTCTTTGCTGCAATGGCGATGTTGGCGCCATGGGAGGCGAGTTTTTTGGCTACGGCCAGGCCGATGCCCCGGCTAGCACCGGTGATGAATACTGTTTTTCCTGTCAAGCTCATGAGTAGTGGGTTCGGGTAGAGTGAATGAGAAAATTAGGCTGCATGCAGCATAAATCATAGGGTTGTGCCGTTATTTCTTGCCGATTCTTTCGTCTACCAACTTTCTCTGGCAGAACAAGGTTATCTTTGAAATCAATTTCTACTATGAACAAGCGACACTTTCTCCTCTTTTTTTGCCTCGTGTTCACGGGCTCTCTCTCTTGGTTTGGGTTTTTGGGGGTTGATAGCTCTAATAATCAGTCATTAACTGAGGCAAAAGAAGCTCGGCAGAAAGTGTATCAAGCCTATTCTCGCAATCAGCCGACTCTCTGGCCGGCGGCCATCGCCACGCTCAAGCGCTTGAGCAGTCAGGCTGGCAACCAAAACCCGGACCTTCTTTATGAGTGGTGCCTCGCCGAATATGGCTATCTCGGCTATTGCATTGGCACCAAGGCTACGCACATCAATATCGATGACCGCCTCGACGATCTCGAAGATGCACTAGATGATTTGCTGGATCTGAAGGAAGACTTTCCGCCTGCAGAAGCCATGATGGGGGCCGTGATTGCCATGCAAATCGGGATGTCACCTGCCACCGCTATCTACCAAGGCCCCCGAAGCAGCAGCTACATCAGCGATGCGCTGGAACATGGTCCCAACTCGCCCGAAGCCTGGGTGGAGAAAGGAAACATGAGGTTTCATGCCCCTGCCCTGTTTGGCGGCGACATGAAGGAAGCCATCAAGTGCTTTGCCAAAGCCGCGGATTTATTCGCTAAAAACCCCTCTATCGCTTCCAATAACTGGTTGTATCTCCATGCGCTGGCATGGCTGGGCCAGGCCTACGAAAAAGAAGGCCAATGGGCCAACGCCAAACTAGCTTATCAGCGAGCGCTCTCGGTAGAGCCGAATTTTCAGTGGGTCAAGTCCGAACTGCTTCCCAGCCTCGAACGCAGGAACTAGCGGTGTGGAGTTTTGCGTGATCTTTTGTAGCTTCCAGTTGCCCAGCAGAAAAAAGGGGTAAAAATTCATTTTTCTCTGGCCTTCTGGATAAGCGACAACTACTACCTATGCCCACCCAAGCTGAGACTTCTGCACATAAAGCCTATCGAAATTTACACGGTGAAGAGCTGAAACAGGCCATCGAAGCCAACAAAGTGAACGTGGAATCTCACTTTGATCAGGACTTTCTCCGAAATCTGAATGAGGAAATCATCCCGTTGCTGGAGCATTATTTCAGGCCCGAAATCATCGGGTTTGATACCATGCCTCACAAAACGAAACCAGATGTGCCCATCATTCTGGCCTGCAATCACTCTGGCATGGCCTTTCCATGGGATGCGATCATCTTTGGGTCCAAGATATTCAAGATGCACAATTATGACATGGGCACCTTGTTTCGGCCTCTCGCTGCCCCCATGCTCTCAGCATCCAACCTCATGAACCCTTTCCTCCTCAAAGACCTGTGGAAACGTGTAGGGGCTGTTGATGCAACTAGCATCAATTTCGAAACGATGATGCATCAGTCTGAGACCAATCTCTTGATTTATCCGGAAGGTGTGCCTGGAATCGGCAAAGGCTTCAACAGGCGCTATCAGCTCCAAACATTTTCCACCTCCATGGTGAGAATGGCGCTCAAGTACGACACTGAGATTGTCGGGATTTCCTGTGTGAATGGCGAATTTATCAATCCATTTTCCTATACGAGCCGGCGCTTGAATAAGCTGGTGAACAAGATTGGCGTTCCCTATTTGCCCGTTGCACTACAGACGCCCTTGCTCTTGATTCAGCCCTGGCTATTTTACTATGCTTTTCCGGCCAAACTGACCTATGTGTGCGGCAATCGCTACAACCCCTCCGATATGCTGGGGGGCAAGCCTTGGGAAGAAATTACAGAAGCAGAAATTGCCAGGCTGAGAGATGAGATCCAGGCCGATATGCAGCGGGAGCTCGATCAGAATGTGGCGAAATACGGCAAAAAGCCCTATCGATGGCGCGAATTGATCAAAAACCTCCTGAAGCACTGGCGAGATTTGCCCTATTGGACCCCGATTGGTTGGCCTGCCTTATTCACCGAGTTTGATCGAAGAAGCAGAAAAGGAGAAAGCCCAAAGGGAGTCATCCGCGGGTGGTTTCAGTTTTGGAAGATTGTCTTCCGCAACCCTATCGTCATCGCCTACTTTATTCCGGTGTTAGGGTGGATCCCGATCCTGCACCGGGGCCTCCAGGGAAGGAAAAAGGTAATCCCCTGGGAAGGCTCCAAAGCAGCTCCGGGCGGCCTTTCGACACCTGAACCGCAAAAATCAGAAATTGGGTAAGATTTGTTTGGTCTTGAGTATCCCCTGGCCGAAATTTCAGGCACATTCAAGAATCAACGCCAATGAGCATTCCACTATATCCTCTCACCTTTCAGACCATTTTCAAAGACAAAATCTGGGGCGGACAAAAAATCCGAACCATCCTGGACAAAGATTTTGGAGGCCTTTCCAATTGTGGTGAAACCTGGGAAATCTCTGGTGTGGAGGGCAATGTGTCGGTGGTAAATGAAGGACCACTGGCAGGAAAATCTCTCCGTGAGTTGATCGCAGAATACAAAGGCAAGCTCGTTGGAGACCGGGTGTATGAAAAATTCGGGGACGAATTTCCCCTCCTTGTGAAGTTCATTGATGCCAATGACGATCTCTCGATACAGGTGCATCCTGATGATGAACTGGCTAAGCAGCGCCACAACTCCTTTGGCAAAACCGAGATGTGGTACATTATGCAAGCGGATGAGGGCGCCAGCCTCATCACGGGATTTAATCAGCAGCTCGACAGAGCCAAATATCAACAAGTGTTTGAAGCGGGAGCGCTCACGAGCATCCTCAACCGGGAAGCAGCCGTGGCGGGCGATGTGTTTTTCCTGCCTGCGGGCCGCGTGCACACCATCGGCAAGGGCCTGTTGCTCGCAGAAATTCAGCAAACCTCGGATATTACCTACCGGATCTATGATTTTGATCGGGTAGATGATGCCGGAAATAAGCGCGAACTCCATGTGGAGGAAGCGCTCGATGCGATTGACTACGATTTTTACGACGAATACAAAACCCAGTACGAACAGGCTACAAACAAAGCTGTGGACGTGGTGGAATCGGTCTATTTTCACACCCAAAAACTCTCCCTGACCGAGGCCTTTGATCGAGACTACCGCGGCCAGGATTCCTTTGTGATCCTCGTGGTGGTGGAGGGTGCCGGAAAAATCGTGGCCAATGGCGTCACCCTCCCCGTAAAAGCCGGTCAGGCGCTACTCATCCCTGCGGTGCTCACAGATGTTTCCTTTGTGCCAGAAGGGAGCCTTACCCTGCTCGAGGCCGTGGTTCCTGCCTAAGGTGAGAATCATTCGCTGGGGTCAGGGCCTATTTTCTCTTCTTCTTGTGGGTCAAAAACGGGCCCGAGGTCCTCTACTTTGGCGTACAAAATCGCCATGTTGATGCGGGCCCCGAGGCTTCTGATTTCTACCTGATCTTCGAGTCCGGCGTAGAAGTAGCTTTCCCAGATTCCCTGATCATTTTTGTAAAAAGTGCTCACCACAGGCCTGTTTTGGTCAATGAGGACATATTCGCGTAGGCTGGGAAGCAGTTGATAGAGCATGAATTTCCGGCCTCGATCGTAGGCCTCTGTGGAGGGCGAAAGCACCTCGGTGATCAGCACCGGGTTGGTGATGCAGTGCTTGTCAAGATCACTTCCTTCTACCTTGCCACAAACAACGGAGGCCTCAGGGTACAAAAATCGGTCTTCTTGATCAATCCGGACTTTCACATCGCCGTTGAAGGTGGTGCAATTCGTTCCTCTCGTCATGAGGGTAAGCTCCGTGACGATTCCTGCACCGAGTGCTCCATGGTTTCTGCTCCCACCCGCCATGGCGCGCATGGCACCTGCATGGTACTCATGCCGCTGCTCCGCGACACGTTCCAGCGCCAGATATTCCTCTACGGAATAGGATTTTTGGGAGATCAGCTGCTCAGACATCGCCTAGAATTTTTTGTTATGCGCTCTCTTCTTCTTGTGGGTCAAAAACGGGCCCGAGGTCCTCTACTTTGGCGTACAAAATCGCCATGTTGATGCGGGCCCCGAGGCTTCTGATTTCTACCTGATCTTCGAGTCCGGCGTAGAAGTAGCTTTCCCAGATTCCCTGATCATTTTTGTAAAAAGTGCTCACCACAGGCCTGTTTTGGTCAATGAGGACATATTCGCGTAGGCTGGGAAGCAGTTGATAGAGCATGAATTTCCGGCCTCGATCGTAGGCCTCTGTGGAGGGCGAAAGCACCTCGGTGATCAGCACCGGGTTGGTGATGCAGTGCTTGTCAAGATCACTTCCTTCTACCTTGCCACAAACAACGGAGGCCTCAGGGTACAAAAATCGGTCTTCTTGATCAATCCGGACTTTCACATCGCCGTTGAAGGTGGTGCAATTCGTTCCTCTCGTCATGAGGGTAAGCTCCGTGACGATTCCTGCACCGAGTGCTCCATGGTTTCTGCTCCCACCCGCCATGGCGCGCATGGCACCTGCATGGTACTCATGCCGCTGCTCCGCGACACGTTCCAGCGCCAGATATTCCTCTACGGAATAGGATTTTTGGGAGATCAGCTGCTCAGACATCAGGACGGTTTGTTTGAAGGTAAGATACTTTTTTCTCCTGTGTGATGCACAAAATGACAAAAATTTCCTTCCCTTCTTTATTCAAAACACCAGCAAAAAACTGGTCCCTCCCTCCGGGTGAAGCTGAAAATGGATGCTGCCACCATGCTGCCGCATAATCTGCCTGGAGAGAGAAAGCCCGATGCCTGATCCCTTCTTTTTGGTGGTAAAAAAGGGGATATAGATTTTGTCTATGTATTCTTCCTCGATGCCCGGCCCATTATCGCGCACACGCAGAAAAGGGCGCTGATCATTGGTGAGGCCAGATGATAGCCAAATCTGCGGATGATCGCGGCCCTCGAGGGCCTCCATGGCGTTTTTGATCAGGTTGATGAGGACCTGCTCAATGAGCTGGGCGTCAGCGGTGAAAGACACCTCCGAGGAAGCCTCGCGATGCACCACAATCATGCGCTTGTCAAGCTCGGGGCTGAGCAACAAGCACACCCTGTCGAGAAGCTCCTCCGCTGTCACAAGGGTCACGTTGGCCTTTTGTGCCCGGGTAAGATTGCGATAGGCATGAACGAAATGAAGCAAGCCCTTGCTCCTGCTTTCTATGACGCGAATGGACTCCAGAATGTCGTCGGCATCTTCTTCTTCGATGGTGTTCATGGCGAGCCTTTGACCCTGCTCATCGGTCATGAGGGTGGATACGACCTTACTAAGCGATACGATGGGCGTCACCGAATTCATGATCTCATGGGTGAGCACGCGGATGAGCTTTTGCCAGGTGTCGATCTCTTTTTCGTCGAGTTCTGAGTGAATGTCCTGGAGAGAAATGAGCTTAAAATGTTTTTCCTGCAGCTTGAACTCAGTGGCTTGCAAGGCAATGGAGTGCAAATCTTCCGTAATGGCTGTGCGCAGCAGTTGCCTTTGTCCATGTTGCAGGGACTCTATGGTAGCCAGTAATTCTGGATTCACTCGCCCCAGCGACTGAATATTGCTCATATAGGGCCGGTTGAGCAAATTTTTTGCGGCCTGATTCATGAGCTCAATTTTTCCGCTTTCGGAGTAGCAAATGAGTGCCACACTCACATGCTCCACCACATTTTGAAGGTATTGATAATGAGACTCCTTCTCCGCCCGCAGATGTTGAAAGCTGTGGATGATTTCAGTGAAGGCGGCTTTGAGCTCTTCAAACGCTTTTCCCCGATGCTCCAGCGCGGAGCTAAACGTGAAGTCCTTGTGCTTGATCGCCAATAAAAAATTAGCAAGATCCCGGCTCGTTTTCTCTACATACCGAATAAGCTCAACCAGGACAATCACTGCCAATCCGATCATCAGATAGCGCATCAGGAACCAGCCCTCATGGTTCCACATTAGGGTCACTAGCGCAATGCAAGTACTGAGAATCAAGACTCGAATAATGGTTTTTACACGGAAGCTACGCATGGTGAGGGGTCAGAAATGAGAAGTCAGAATGTCAGGGGTCAGACAAGTAGCCGCGGGTCTTGCGCCCGCGGCGGGTCTTGCGCCCGCGGCGGG
>JANQTF010000063.1:0-12815 GCA_030731845.1 Bacteroidia bacterium
GCTCAGGCGCGCAGCGAGTGGCAGCTCACTTCACGGCTTTTTTCCATAGCGGCCAAAACTACGGAAGGGGAAGCGCAGCCTGGGTTGAGTGCTGGGGGATGGAAGAAACTTAGTTGTTATAGGACGTACTTTTTATAGTGTTTTGATTTGTTCAATCGAGAGACCAGTAACTGTAGAAATGAGTTCAGGTGAAGCACCTTCATTTTTGAGTTTTTTAGCAATCTCGATTTTCTCTTCTTCCTTAGCTGTATCTACTACATTTTTGATGTCTCTGTAGTATTTCAAACTTTCTTCGTAGCGCTTTTTATCTTCTTTAGAAAACCTGGCGATTTCAGCCGCTTCAAAAAGCTTTTGGAATACCTTTTCTTGAAGGGCTTGAGGCCTGTCTTGAAGTTTTGCTAAGTATCTAAAGATATAAAGCCACTTGTCAATTTTTGATTCAAGCTCATGATCAGATTTGGTAAACTTCGGTAGTTCTAGATAAATAAAGGTGAGTTTGTCGAAGAAAACACTATTCCTCTGGTCTTTGAGCTGAACGGTATGGATGATATCATCATCGTTTTTATCTTCATCAAAAACGAAATCCAGAATGCCAATGGTATAAACCGCTGACAGCTTGAAATTCCAATCACCTCTTTGAGCCTGTTCCTGAATTGGGAAAGTTGAGTAATAGACAGATCTGTCCTTGAAAAAATTTTGTTTAGCTTTTTGAACTTCAACGATGAATCTTTCTCCTGATTCGCTTTCACAGTAAAGATCAAAAATTGCCTTTCGATCATACTCACTATCAGAGAGATGTTCATTCTGTGAGTAGGTAAGGTCTTTAATTTTATGAATGTCTGGAAGAAGTTGATTAAGAAAATCGATCAATAGGTCTTTATTGGGCTCAGAACCAAAAAGTTTTTTAAAACCGAAATCAGTTAAAGGGTTTATATATTTATCTTCAAGAGCCATTGCTGTCAAGTTTTGTGTTATGCAAATATTACAATTTTTAAGCCTTGGTGAGTTCTTTTGCTTGAGGCTTGTTAGTGTTCTACAACGTCTGCATATACGCTCCCCATCGCCTAATCTCCCCCTCAAGCCTGCACACCCCCAACACCTGACTTTGTCCATCCCCCCTTAACTACCACCAATATCCCCCTTTTTCCCAACATCACAAACAGCTAGCTCCGAAATATCCAGCGGCGGCGCGGCTTGTGCTGACGGGCTGGGTGGCGGCTGTGAGCGGTGTCGCGGCACCGGGGCTGTCCATACGGAACAGAAATAATGGTCTTACCACCCTTAGAAATTGCTAGATAATCTGGTCGCTTCTCTTTAGGGATCTAGATGTCGTGAACCAATCCCTGAATTTCGTCTATCTATAAGCCCTTTCGTGGCCATTTATTACTACTGCTGACGGGTTGCAATATGAAACCGTTGGGGTCTCAACGTGTCTCATTTTCCATCATTGGTAAAAATAGAAACGGAGACCAAGCCCTCACAAACCACAAAATTCCACCTGTTTGATATTATGCATTGTATGCTGGCTTTTGATTTCAGGCTTTCGGAGTCATACCCTTGAGGATGATCAATTACTCTGTAGCTTTTGAGCTACCTCATCGTAATATTCTTGTGTTACTACTTCAGTCCAAATTGTTGGTTGCCCGCCACCATATAAAGCCAAATAGGTCACCTCACTAAACTTGGTTGAGGAATGCCAGTGTTCGATATCCTTCTCACATTTAATTACATCACCTTTCTTCAAAATAACGGGTTCTTTTCCTCTTTCCTGATAATAGGCTTCTCCATCCACTATGATTAAAACTTGCGCAGTGCTATGCATGTGCCAATCCAAGGTTGAGTTGGCTTTAAACGTTGCCTTTGTGATATTATATCCCAATTCAGCATCATCGTGGATAACCGGACTCAACCATGCTTCTCCTATGTAATGAGTATTAGGGGCTTTTGCTCCGTCGGCAAGATATGAGGTAACTACATATTCAGAATTTTGGCAAACTCCGGATAATGACGCTAACATAAATAAGGCCAACATTGAATTCTTCATTTTTTGCTTGTTGTAAGTGGTAATCTTTTTTGTTTGCCAGGGCTTTCTTGCATGTGTACAACGCCTGCACACCAACTTGCCCATCCCCCCTTAACCGAAACCAATATCCTCCTTTTTCCCAACATCACAAACAGGTACCACAGAAATATCCAGCGGCGGCGCGGCTTGTGGTGATGGGCTACGCCCAACCCCTTCCTCGATCTACTGAATGCCGCTGCCTACCCAGAAAAGGATGCGTAGAAAACAGCACAAACCTACCAAACAGACCGAACAGGTTTGGGAAAACCTGTTTGGTCTTGGGCTACTCCACCCACAGCACGAGGCCTTTGAGGTATTCGCCTTCGGGGTGGTAGATGCTCACGGGGTGGTCGGGTGGCTGATGGAGTTGGTGCATGATGCGCACGTTGCGGCCTGCCATGGCGGCAGCGGAGAAAACCGTCTTGCGGAAATCCTGTACTGATACGACCTGCGAGCAGGAAAAGGTGAACAAAATCCCGCCGGGTTTGATGCGCTGAATGGCCTTGTGGTTGATGGTGCGGTAGCCACGAAGCGCTTGTGTGAGCACTTTTTGGTGCTTGGCGAAGGCCGGAGGATCGAGCACGATCAGGTCATACTGATCATCCACATCGATCAAAAATTTGAACACGTCGGCGGTGATGCCTTCGTGGCGATCGGGTGCCGAGCTGAGGGCGGCGTTGGCATTGGCAAGGTCCACGGCGTGTTGAGAGCTATCTACACTGTGCACGATGTCGGCACCTTGGTTGAGGCCATACACAGAGAACCCGCCAGAGTAGCTAAAAGTATTGAGGATGCGCTTGCCACGGGCATATTCGCCCAACAACCTCCTGTTCTCTCGCTGATCGAGGAAAAAGCCAGTTTTCTGGCCTTGTTCCACATTCACCAAAAACCGGTTGCCGTATTCTTTGCCTTCTATCTCTGCCATTTCGCCAAACAAAAACCCATCGGCAGGCTCTACCGGGGCTTTGAAGGGAATGGTGTGGGCGCTCTTGTCATAGACAGCGATGAGCTCCTTGCCAAAAATCTCCTGGAGTAGCTCGGCGATGAGCCCCCGAATGTGGAAAAACCCCACAGAATGACATTGCACCACCGCCACGCCTGCATACCAATCGATGATGAGCCCAGGAAACCCATCGCCCTCGCCATGCACGAGGCGAAGCATGTTGGTGTGGTCGCTGCCCAGCAGGCCGATGGCCCTGCGCATGGAGATGGCGCGCTCCAGCTTCCCTTTCCAAAAGGCGCGGTCGAGTTCCTGCTGCTCAAAGCTGCACACCCGCACGGTGATGCTGCCCACCTGATAGTGGCCCGTGGCGAGGTATTTGCCCGATGCATCCACGATTTCGACCACATCCCCTTCGGTGAGGCCATCGGGGGTGAGGCGAATCGCGCCCGAGAAGATCCAGGGATGACGGCGCTCCAGCGACTTTTCTTTGCCTTTGTTCAAGACGATCTGAGGATACGGCATAGTGGCGCAAACATACGAAATGATGCCTGTGAATTTGTCATGTTCTCTGCTTTTGACAGGGAAGACTTACCTGTCAATGTACCCGGCAAAATCATGGATCATCCGACATCCGATGTATGCACCCCCAATTGAGACAACCCCCCTGAGGTTATGGAACCAACTTCCTGTCATGTTTGAAATGTGACATCCACTCCCTGCCAACATGTCTCCGTGAGACCATGGCAACAGGACTTATTGGCATTTATTTCTATTCTCGTATATTAGCCTTACTACATAACAGTCGCCGAGGCACCGCCTCTCCCTTCATCTATTCACTTTCATCCCTTATGAAGCTTCTTCTACCCAACCTTGGTGCAAGCTCTGCAAAAATCCTGTTGTGCTTCGGGATCATTGCCTCGTTCCTTGATCCTGCCCATGCGCAAGTGGCAAGGGAAGTAGCCATCAGCTATATCCAGCAAAAGCATGACGACTTTGGCCTCACAGCAGAAGATTTGGGTGAATTGTTGATTACAGACGAATATGTATCGGGCAAAAGTGGAAATACGCACATCTACCTTCGGCAAGCCCATCAGGGAATCGGCATCTATGGGGCGAACATGAATATTTGTCTTGGGAAAAATCAGGAAGTGCTCGTGCTACACAATGCTGCTTTTCAGGGCATTGCCTCCCGAATTCGCCACACAAGCCCTGCCCTGAGCCCCGAAGAAGCACTACGCTCTGTCGCGCTTCAATTTGCCTGGCCAACTCCCAGTGACCTCACCTTGATCCAGGCCGCCACCGGAGCCGATAGCCACACCATCCTGCAAGCCAGGAGCATCTCTGAGGAGAAGATTCCCATGCGCCTCATGTATGTGATGGACAGCAATGGCCAATTGCGCCTGAGCTGGGACCTATCAGTCTTGACAATGGCAGCAGATCATTGGTGGAGCATCCGGGTAGATGCCATCACGGGTGAGATCCTCGACCAGCTGGATTGGATGCTTTCCTGCCAGTTTGGTCCTGCCCATGAACATCGGCAGAGTCAGCAGGCTGTGGAAGAACCGCTTGCGCTCTATTCCCCTTCCTTTTTTGCCATAGAGGCAGCCAATAGCTACAACGTATTTGCCGAGCCAGTCGAAAGCCCAAGCCATGGAGCCCGGTCCATCAAGACCTCTCCGTGGAATCTCACCGCTTCGCCCTTTGGCTGGCACGATACCAATGGCGCCGCCGGCGCTGAATACACCATTACCAGAGGCAACAATGTGCTTGCCCAGGAAGATGCCAACGGCAACAATGGCACAGGCTACTCGCCAGATGGTGGCCCTACCCTCGACTTTGATTTCCCGCTCAACCTCAACCAGAATCCGGCAGGATATCAGGATGCAGCCATCACCAATTTATTCTATTGGAACAATCTCATCCATGACTTTACCTATCTCTATGGATTTGATGAAGTGAGCGGCAATTTTCAGGAAAATAATTACGGAAAAGGCGGCAATGCCAACGACTATGTGCTTGCCGACGCACAAGACGGCAGTGGAGTGAACAACGCCAACTTTGGCACCCCTGCCGACGGCAGCAACCCCCGCATGCAGATGTTTCTGTGGTCAGGAAGCACACAGGTGATTTTCAACATCAACGCTCCCGCTGGCATTGCGGGCAGCTACACAGCCATTGAGGCTGCGATTGGACCCGGACTTTCTACCACCCCCATCACAGCCGATCTCGTGCTGGTAGATGATGGCAGCGCTACCCCAACGCTGGGCTGTAATCCGCTAACCAATGCGGCAGCCATTTCAGGCAAAATTGCCCTGGTAGATCGGGGGGGCTGCACCTTCGCAGCCAAGATCCTGAATGCCCAAAATTCAGGGGCCTTAGCCTGCGTGGTGTGCAACAATGTTGCCGGAACGCCAATTGCCATGGGCGGAGTGGGCACGGGGATCACCATCCCCTCCGTGATGATATCACAGGCAGATTGTGACCTGATCAAAGCCCAATTGGCTGCGGGCGTGAACCTGACCCTCTACAATACCGGGACCGTGTTTGACCTTGATGGCGACTTTGACAATGGCATCATTGCTCACGAGTATGGGCATGGCATCTCCAACCGGTTAACCGGTGGCCCCTCCAATGTCAATTGCCTCGGAAACGCCGAGCAGATGGGAGAAGGGTGGAGTGACTTTTTTGGTTTGGTGATGACCATGAAAGCCACAGACCAAGGCACCAATGGGCGTGGAATCGGAACCTATGCCATCAGTCAACCGACCACAGGAGGCGGGATCCGACCGGCTCCCTACAGCACCAACATGGCAATCAACCCCTTCACCTATGGCGATATCAGCAATACCACTGCCATTTCACAGCCTCACGGAGTTGGCTTTCTGTGGTGCACCATGCTCTGGGAAATGACCTGGAATCTCATAGATGATCTCGGGTTTGATGCCGATCTGATGTATGGCAGCGGCGGCAACAATGTGGCGATGGAGCTCGTCATGGAAGGCATGAGGCTACAGCCTTGCAGCCCCGGATTTGTGAGTGGCCGCGATGCCATCCTCGCAGCGGATACGATCCTCTATGGCGGAAGCCATGGCTGCGCAATCTGGAGTGCCTTTTCCAAGCGCGGGCTGGGCCTGGGTGCCAGCCAGGGAAGCGTAAATAGCAGAACCGACGGGTTCGAGGCTTTCGATTTGCCCCCCACAGCCTGTTCAGTCCTTCCTGTGGAATGGGTGTCGCTTTCAGCTACGCCACAAGAAAGTGCGATTTCTCTGAGCTGGGAAGTCAGCCGCGAAATCGACAATGACGGCTTCTTTGTGGATCGGAGAAGTGAAAACACCCAGCGCTTCGAAGAACTGGGCTTCGTTTCTGCCAATGCGGGGAATCCTTCTTCATCCACCTATCACTTTGTTGACCGCCAAGTCGCCCAAGGTATCACCTACAGCTATCGCCTGCGGCAGCGGGATCTCGACGGAGCAATCGCCTATTCTTCCGTAGTAGAAGCGCGAATTGAGCCAAAATCAAGCCTGGTAGTTGACATTTTCCCCAATCCATCTCAAGGCATTCTCCACATTGAACTCCAGCAACCATCGCTTCACGCCCTGGAGTTGACGGTTTTTGACCTGGTAGGAAAAGAACTCAGATCGAAAAGGATGGAGCCCGGTGAAATGAGCTCAGAACTCAACCTCGGCGATCTGGGCGCAGGAATCTATCTCCTGAAGCTAGGATCAGGAGGAATCCAGACAGTCAGGCGAATTGTGATTGAATAAGCGAAAAAACAGGGGTCGGTATGATTAAATGACTGCTTGCCCCCCATTTATTTACTGATCGACGACCTCATCGGCAATTCCATCTATGGAGGATTATACCCGAGACGATCAGCTTTTTTGCCAACGCCACACAATACCTGCATAGATCGTGCGGAGGGAGAAATAGTCGTATCGAAAGCTTTCATAGTCGGCGTTGTACCAGCGCTCCCGCTGATTTTGTCTGTTGTCGAGGTTGTTGATCGTCAGGAAAACGATCAGGCCTCCGCTGGGCAAGGCAAAAAATCGGCTCATTGCAAAGCTGAGATTAGAATAGGCCGCGAAGCGGTCTGTGTGAATGGTCTCTCCAAATACAGGCCGAAATAGGCCCAAATCCTGCTCAAACTGCGACCCAATCACAGGCGTGAAGCGTGTTCCGGGCCGCCCGATCCAGGTGAGGTTGGCATTGAACCAGTCGGGGTGGTTGAACGCTACGGATGCTTTGAGAAAATAGGGAAAATCCATCAGGCCGGGATAGGCTGCGCCATCCGGCGAAAATCGCACTCGCTGACGCAGCCAGGTGTTTGCCAACATCAGCTCCACGTATGGCCCCCAGGTCTGATTGAGGGATGCTTCCAGCCCTTGTATCTCGACTTGATTGACAAGCAGGAAGCCTTGCGCTTGCCAGCCTCTTTCCCATTTGCCAAAAGCAGCAAGCGTTGCCCTGGTTGATTGTCGGGTAAATTGATAATCCAGCGACACCTGATCACTTTGAATCAGAGAGAAGGTTGATACCTGATTCCCCGGATCGAGGTAGCTATGGTAGCGCCCGGCGCTCAGAAGGAGAGAATGATGTCGGTTGAGATCATGGCGGGCAGATAGTTGCCCGCTGAGCTGAGGTTGCTGCCCAGCCAGGGGAATGTTGTGGCGAAGCCCGGCAGCGATGTGCCACGAAGAGTTCGGATCCCACTTGACATAGACATGCGTTTCGGCAAGGGGCCTCTTCAGCATAGTATCCACCTCAATGGCAGGGTCACCGGGGCGAAAGGCATAGAAAAGCCGTGGCGTACGATCCTGAAACTGCTCAGATCTGGTATCCAGATTTATCCCCGCCTGCCAACTGAGTTTGTCAGAGACGTATCCTTTGTAGCTTCCGGAGAGATAAGATTGATTGACCAGGCGATCGGCGTTGAGGGCGCCGAACCTCAGCTGCGACGCCCGCCAGTCGGCGCCACCATGAAAGGCAAACTTCCCCTTCTGCCCTTGCCGCTCTACGGTGAGCAACTGGAAAAAGCGTTGGCTGTTGCCGTCAATCTCGCCAGCGTAGGTAAAGGATTCTGAGTTCACAGAAAAGAATTCGTCGATTCCATAGGAAAGCGCTTGCACGGTCCAGTGATCCCCGATCGGCAGATAGAGATGAAGGCCAGCGTCTTTGTTGCCAAATTCATTGAGAAAAGCCAAAGACCGAGGGTGAGCGCCTATAAAAAGGCCTGAAAACTGATGGTTGGCATAGGCTTGCAGGAAGCCGCGCTTGCCGATGGGCTGATCTCTGAATAGCCCCACCGAAGCCATGCTGCCGGAGAGTTGCCAGCCAGCCTGTGGCTGCGATCGGGTCATTTGTATTTCCACAAGGCCAGCACTGCTGTTGCCATAGGTGAGCGGCGGATTGCTGGCATAGATATCCATGGAGGAGAGCAATTCGGTGTTGAACAGGCTAAAATTTCCGATCCCATTGAGCTGCCCGTTTCGCACAGGCCGATATACCGGGACACCGTTTACCACCACCCGAGTCAGCTCAGCATCGCTGCCACGCAGGGCAGGATTGGCCGATTCCTCCACATTGGAAGAAGCCGGCAGAACGGAAATGGCTCGCAGGGCATCGCCAGAAGCCTGCGGACTGAGGTAAATGTCAAGTTTATTCAACCTCCTCACCGAAAACTGCTCCGAAATGGGAGACCTCGCCTCAATCTCAATCTCCTTGAGCGTGAGGAGTGTTTTACTCAGCGCAATCACGAGAAGCGAGTCTCTCCAGCGAGAAACCGCAACCTTGGCCAACTCATAGCCCGGATAGCGAACAATCACCGTATCTCCAGCCTGCTGATCCGCAATGGATAGCACGAATATCCCTTGAGGATTGGTGAGCGCACCCGCAGATGGGTGTGCAGCCAGATAGACATTCGCTGCAAAAACGGGTTCACCGCCTGAATCCACTACTTTTCCCCGAAGTTCGCCCTGTGCTGGCAGCACGGAGGTCCAGCTCAGCAACGCAAGAGATAGGATGAATGCTCGCATGTCGGACAAGGTGTTTGGCGAATACAGAATTGAGACTGTGCGTGGAAATGCTACTCTTGACCAGAGATTTGGGTACCCAGTTGCAAGAGTTGATAGTTGGTAGGATAGAGGGCAATGGCCTGATCATAATATTGTTGGGCCTTGTCCATCTGATTTTTCTTGAGATAATAGCTCACCAGCATCTCGAAGCACATGTCCTTTCCCCAGGAAGGCAGGTATGGATTGGACACCTGCTGAGCCGGCAATTTGATGGCAGTCAGCAAATAGCCCTCCGCCTTGGTCATTCCGCCATATTGTTCAGGGGTATAAAAATCATTGGAGGCGAGGACGTACCAGGCCCTGAGGTTGGTGGAGTCCATCTCCAGGGCTTTTTCGGCATAGCGCTTCACTTTTCCCGAGGTGATGGGAGCCATCATCATCGATTGAAACTGAATCCCAAAACTTTTGGTCAAGGCCAGCAGCGCAAGGTCTTCAGCATTGGGATTTTCCATGTCTTCCAGCATGTCCACCGATTGATTCACCACCTTTTCAGCTGCCTTTTTATCGCTGTTTTGAAGGTGAAAAATCGACTTGTAATAGCCCAGGTAGCTCTGCCAATAAATGATCAAATTGTGTGGATTGGATCGATAGGCAGCAGTGAGTTGTTCATGAATCTTGTCAAGGGTCGAAGAGTTGCCAACCATCATGGCCTGGGTAAAAGCCTGATCAATTTTTTGCTGAATGTTCAACAAGAGCGGGTCATCGTCTAAATTGGCCATGGAGGACTCGGTGTAGGGGATCCCGTCGGGAAGATAGTCGATGGCCATGGTTGCCTGAATCTGCAACCCGACAAAGAAAACAAGGGCGAGAAGAATGGTCGCGAAGCTGATGCGTTTCATAATGGTAATGTTCATAGCGGTTAAAAAAAAGAGAAAACAATAAGGTGTGCCGCTCCTGCGCCGTGCGCAGGAGAGAAAGTATTTTCACAAAACAGAGGGCAGCTTATTCCTGGTTGAGATAGCCCTTGAGGGCATCTACATAAGCCTCGAAAGCAGCCAAGCCAGCGGGAGTCAACTCCACCGATGTGTGAGGATAATTATCCTTGAAGCTCTTGGTGAGCGTGATATAGCCCGCCTGCTCCAGCTTGTTTAGCTGGATGCTCACATTGCCAGAGTTGGCATTGGTTAGTTCCTTTAGCTCCTTGAAATCACTGCTGGGCTGTTTCACCAAATGAGATACAATGGTGAGGCGCAGCTGAGAATGGAGCAATGGATCAAGGTCTTTGTACATGAAGTCGTTGTCTGTGAGCCTGCCATAACATGATTCCGGGCACAAGTACGCAAGAGATACTGATCAAAGCCATCGCGAGTGGCTGAAACTGCCAGGGAAGCCACAGGCACCCCAGCCCCACAAGATTGGCCGTGAGACCAGAGATCGACAAGGGTCTGTATTTCAAGACAATCCCTGAAATCGACAACGCCATTCCCAGCAAAATCATCAAAAAGGGAATGAGGTGATTGGCCAATTCAACAGGGAAAACAAAGCCCAATAGCATCATGTTGGCGGAGGCGAAAATCCATACGGTTCGCAACAAATTACCCGCGAGGTTTCCTTTTTGAGAGGGATGCAACTTCTTTTTAAAGAAGAAAAACGAGCCAATTGCAGCAAGCGGAATCAGGAAATACGGAAGGAAGTAGTACTCGGAGATTGGTGAATCGCGAAGAAAATAGTCCCCAAAACTCACAAGAGCCACCACAATCCCCCAATACATGTAAATGCGCCCATTTTCTTCTTGCCTGATTCTCGCTTCCTGTATGATGCCAGTGATCACATCAAGACTTTGTTGAGGCGTGAACTGAGAAGGATTCATAGGTTTATTTTGTTAGCTACATTTCAAATATAATCTAGTTAATTTTATTAACCAAGTGGGTGGTTGATTTTTTTTCGCTCAGCTGAGGAGATAATTCTCACTGCTCCCTGTCTCGAAGGTGTCAGTCGCGATGCGCCTTGAAGGGAAACTTGGTCCTGTTGTTTCTACCGAGGTGTCAGTCGCGATGCGCCTGAACAGAATGCCGATCCTGTTGTTTCTACCGAGGTGTCAGTCGCGATGCGCCTGGACCCAGCGCTTGATTTTGTCACTTTCGGCCAAAAGTCGAAGCGCATAGCGATTCGAACCTCGGTAGAATGAATTGTTCCCATTATATAAGCAGGCGCATAGCGACTGCCACCTTATTTTGTCACTTTCGGCCAAAAGTCGAAGCGCATAGCGATTCGAACCTCGGTAGAATGAATTGTTCCCATTATATAAGCAGGCGCATAGCGACTGCCACCTTTCCCAGAACCCCCTACACAAAGTTCCTGACAACCTAAAAAAGCTCTTTAGCCTTAACCAGACGACTATGCGGTTGATGGGGCGTTTGAAGACGCTGCTTGCAAGGTCTTCAAAATCAACATTGAGGAAACAAGAGAAATTCAGCACCTTTGAGGCATGATTCAAGTAGTGTGTGCAATCATAGAGCGCGGCGACCGCGTATTGGCAGCCTGCCGGGGCCCGGAAATGCGGCATCCCTGGAAGTGGGAATTTCCGGGTGGGAAGGTGAATGAGGGCGAATCGAAAGAAGATGCCCTGCACCGCGAGCTGATGGAAGAACTCATGACCAGAGCAGAAATCCTCGAAGCACTGCCACCCGTAGAGCATGAATACGAGGAGGGAAAGATCCAACTATGGCCATTTCGCTGCGTATGGACGGGTGGAGAGCCTCTCCCGAGCGAGCACGCCGAGACGGTGTGGATAGAGCCAGGTGATATGCTGGCGCTCGATTTTGCAGCGGCTGATGTCAAAGTGGCGGAGCAATATCTGAGGAGTCATCATCGGAGTGGTAGCGCATTTTGAACGCGTAGCAGTTTCCTAATTGATCCAATGAATGGTGCTACCCGGATCAAGGAATCCCCTTATTTTTATACAAAGTATTCTGTTCTATGAAGCAATTGGTCCTGACAGGCCACACTGGTCAAAACCCCCGATATCCGCTCTCGCAAATCGCTCAATTCATCATCAAATACAAACAGCACAAAGGAAAAGTCAAAAAGGCACTGGAGCGAGAATTACTCAGCATCATTCACCAAGGCTCAGCCTGGGGTGGCTTTATCCTTCTGGACCTCGACGAAAAAAACAAGCTCAAAGGCGTATTGGTCATGATGGCAGGCGAGCCAGGTGATCCCAATGAGTTGCAATACCTTGCGACCACGACGAGCGATGCCATCAGCACCAGGCAGCAACTGCTGCGCAGCGCCATGAAAATCAGTCGTGGGATTGTCGCTGTGAAATGCGATCTTAGCACAGAAGACGAATCCTGGCTGAGCGAACTCACCTACCGCCTTGACCGCCAAACGGATACCATCCACAGAATAGGAGGATAATTTTTTTGAGAAAACAACAACAACAAGCTACAGCTCATTCAGAATCGCACCTTAATGCTGCCAGAGAGTATTGGTGGAATGAAGACTACCTGGCTCTTCTCGCAGATCGCCTCGATCTCCTACAATGCGAAACCCTCGCAGACATTGGATGCGGCAAAGGCATGATGGCCTTCAAATTTGCCCCCTATCTCCAACCCGGTGCCCAGGTATTTGGCGTGGATCAGGAACCCAAGTATATCAAGGCAGCTGACAGGGCTGCCAAAAAACAAGGCGCCTATTCGGCCATCAAATACGATTTCACGGTAGGCAGCGCCTATCATCTGCCCTTCGACAACGAGCAGATGGATGTTACCCTATGCCAGACCCTCCTCATTCACCT
>JANQTF010000063.1:12915-24467 GCA_030731845.1 Bacteroidia bacterium
GATTTGTTTCGCAAGGCTGGCCTGCAAGACATACAAGTCTGGCTTTCAGACAAAGCCCTCCAGATCATTCCTCCGTATGATACCCGCGAAAAGCGATTTCGCGTGACCCAGCTCATTACCTGGCTCGAAGAAGGCGAAGGCGGACTTGGCTATGACGAAAACCTTCATTATTACCTCATCGGTGGCGGCAGCAAAAGCGATTTTGAAAGCTACTGGCAAAAAGTGATTTCTTATAAACTCATGCTGATCGACAAGCTAAAAAGCGAGGAGTACATCTCCGCCGGCGGAGGCGTGATGTACGTGGTAGCCGCCCGCAAGCCGGAAACTGGGGAAGTTGGGGAAGTTGTTGAATGATTGAGTTGTTGAATGAGGGAAAAGTCTTGACAGGATTGCTGGATGTCAGGATTTTCAGGATGAAGAGGGGGAAATTGCCCTATACCTCTATACTCCATACCTCCATACCACTACCTCATACCCCTCTACCTCATACCTCTATACCTCATACCTCTCTCTACCCCATACCTTTATACCTCTCCCAAACCTCCCCAGCCGTCACCGCTTTTCAAAGCGCATTCTGCTTTTGCCGTCATTATAATAAATAAACAGCTGTCCGGGCTGAATCTCATATCGCTCCGCTTTGCGCCAGGCTTCCATGAATTTATCGCCCCACGCGGGCTCGCCAAAGAGGGTTCCATCGCTGCGGAGAACCTCCATGTTTCCACTTTCATCTAGCAGGTATTCCCCCTCAATCACATTGGTGACGGTGCTAAGGGTATATTTTCCCTTTTTGCCCCGGTCCTTACAAGTGATTGTGATGGAGCGAGCGAGATAATCGGGTTCTGTTTCCAGAATTCCTTCGGAAGGAATCTCAAAAGCCCACAACTTCCAGCTCCCCGTGAGGGTGCGAAAGGTGTCTGGGGGCGAACAAGCGGGGAGAAGCAACAGGAGAGCAACAGCAACAAAGTAGAAACCACGCATGAGCAAGTATTTCCTGCAACATGCGTGGTTTTGCAATGTCTTTTGATTCAATTTTTCGTAATACCTTTCCCTGCTCAGGAATACGTGTAAAAGCCCTTGCCAGACTTTTTGCCCAGGTGACCAGCCGTCACCATGTTTTTGAGCAAGGGGCATGGTGCGTACTTGGGATTGCCAAAGCCGTCGTGCAGCACATGAAGGATGGCGAGGCATACATCAAGCCCGATGAAATCGGCCAATTGCAGCGGTCCCATCGGGTGAGCCATCCCGAGCTTCATCACGGTGTCGATCTCTTCCACGCCGGCCACCCCTTCAAATAAGGTGTAGATCGCCTCATTGATCATCGGCATGAGGATTCTGTTGGCTACAAAGCCAGGATAGTCGCTCACCGAGACGGGGATTTTGCCAAGGTCTTGAGAAATAGCCAGAATATCATCGGTGACCTTCTTTCCCGTGTCATATCCGTTGATGACCTCCACGAGTTTCATCACAGGCACGGGGTTCATGAAGTGCATCCCGATCACCTGGGCAGGACGCTTGGTCACCGCTGCCAGCTCGGTGATCGAGATAGAAGAGGTATTGGTCGCGAGAATGCAATGAGCAGGGGCATTTTCGTCCATTTCGCGGAAAATCTTTTTCTTGATTTCCTGATTTTCTGTGGCTGCCTCAATTACCAAATCACGATCCCTGACAGACCCGGTTATAGTTGTAGAGGTATGAATCCGGGAAATAGCGGCGGCTTTTTCCTCGTCGGTAAGGGCTCCTTTTTTGATTTGCCGGTCCATGTTTCCGGCAATAGTGGCAAGACCACGCTCCAATGCCTCCTTCGACATGTCGATGAGGTGGACATCATATCCGCACTGGGCAAATGCGTGTGCGATTCCGTTGCCCATGGTTCCGGCACCGATCACAGCGATTTTTTGAAATTGATCAATCATGTTTGGGCGAGCTTTGCAGTGAATGAAACAAGCCGCAACCTAAGGAAAAGGTTGGGGATGCCCCGACTTTTTCCGACAAAAAATCAAGCATTGACGGTTTCTTCCAACCATTCCCCTACTCCATCGGCAGCAGTTACTGGATAGATATCGGGCACGAGACCTGTCTGAGACTGATAGGTTGCCGCCATGCGGGCAGAAGTTTCCTCCCATTGGCTTCTGAGCATCAGATTGAGCGTGCAGCCGCCAAAGCCTCCTCCCACCATTCTGGCTCCCAGAACGGCGGGCTCTTCTTTGGCCAATTCAACCAACAAATCCAATTCCCCGCAACTCACTTCATATTCCTGAGAAAGGCCTTCGTGAGATTGATAGAGTAATTCTCCGAACAGATCGTATTCGCCATTTTCAAGCGCCACAGATGTAGCCAACACCCGGGCATTTTCTCTCAGCACAAAAGTAACCCGCTGGATTCCTTCTGGATCGAGAGCATCCCGGTGCTTTTCGATCATGTTTTCGGTCACGTCACGAAGCGTTTTCACGCCGGGTTCCAGGTCCTTAAGCGCTGCGACGATCTGCTCGCAAGAGGCCCTGCGATCGTTGTAGGCAGTGCCGGAAAGCTCATGCTTCACATTGGTATTGATGAGCACGAGAAGGTATTCGTCGAGGTCGAGGGGCGCATATTGAAAGCTGAGGTTGAGACAATCGAGCCGCACGGCCTGGCCGGATTTGCCGTGTAGCACGGCAAACTGATCCATAATGCCACAATTGACCCCGATGCGGTGCTCAGCAGCCTGGGCGATCCTGGCTATATCCATCAAGTTGATTTCACGACCATTGTGCAGATAGATCCAATAGATCAACCCTGTGCCCATGGCTGCGGAGCTGCTCAGCCCAGCCCCTACGGGAATATTTCCTCCCAACACGCCTTCCATAGAGGGAATTTCCAGGCCCTTGGCTTGAGCCTCCATGATGAGGGCCTGGAGATATTTTAGCCAGCCTCTGGCATGGTCATCAAAACTCCCGGGGAGAAAATGAGCTTTCTCATTGAGATCCGCCGCGACAACGGTTATTCCCTCTGTTTTACTTTCTCCAAACCCCAGCCACATGAAGCGGTCAATGGCTGCAGGAAACACATAGCCGAGATTATAATCGGTATGCTCCCCGATCAGGTTGATGCGCCCTGGCGCGCGCACCCACCTCGGGCTGCTCTTAAAATGTTCCTGATAGGCAGAAAGAAGACTAAGGGGAGGATGGAAGGAAGATGATACAGACATATTCAATAAGGAAAAAACTCAACAGGCATTAACAAGAAAACAAGGCCAATGTGCATTGACCCTCGGTTTTACGAAAGTAAAATAATTACCTGTAAGGTCCTTACCTGAGGCCCATGAATCGACGGATCCCCCCTAATTTGAGAAGGTTTTCAGCCCTGCTTCCCCAGTCGTCTCCAAACAAACTTCGGTCTTCCCATAAAATTCTGCTTAATTTGTGGCTGTCATAGATAGCCAAATTAGTCAAATTGCCTCTCGGTCCATCAATTCATTCACTTTCATGGCAGATCCCAAACAGGGCCCCAAAGGTCCCCAACAAATCAACATCGAGCTACCAGCAGAAACAGCAAGAGGTGTGTACAGCAACCTTGCCGTTATTTCTCACTCTGACTCAGAAGTCGTTCTGGATTTCATTCAAATTTTCTCAGGTACTCCCAAAGCGGAGGTTCGCAGCCGGGTGATCATGACCCCTCAAAATGCCAAGCGCGTCTTGTTTGCCCTGAAAGACAATCTGGAAAAATACGAGATGAATCATGGCGAAATCGCCCTCGGCGAGCCCAAAGACATTCAGCTCCCGCCTAATTTTGGTGGCCCCACCGGCGTGGCATAATCTGCACACGCATGGACTGGAACAAGATCACGGTCGTTGAGTTGGCCAATGTGTTGGCTGGCCCAAGTGTGGGACAATGGCTCGCGGAGTTGGGTGCCACGGTGATCAAGGTAGAAAATCTGAGAACCCAAGGCGACGTTACAAGGAGTTGGCGGCTACCCGGGGAAACGACAGAATCAGGGATCAGCGCTTATTTTTCCTCTGTGAATTGGGGGAAAAAATCCATCGCGCTGGACCTGAATCAGCCTGCTGCGCAAGCCATTGTGCAGCAGTTGGCAGCTAGTGCCGACATTGTGCTGGCTTCCTACCTTCCCGGACAGGCAGAAAAGTTCCAGGTAGATTATGCGACCCTTTCGGCACAAAACCCGGCTCTGATCTGGGCCGAAATTTCGGGCTATGGACCCGACTCCTCCCGGCCAGCTTTCGATGCCATCATACAGGCTGAGGCAGGCTACACCTACATGAACGGGAGCCCGGGCCACATCTCCAAGATGCCTGTGGCGCTGGTAGATGTGCTCGCTGCTCACCACCTCAAAGAAGCCCTGCTCCTCGCCTTGCTGGAGCGACAGCAAAGTGGACAAGGGAAACGGGTTCATGTTTCTCTGCTCGACGCCGCCATGTCTTCCCTCGTGAATCAAGCCAGCAATTGGCTGGTAGGAGGCCATGTGCCACAAGCTGTGGGTTCCGAGCATCCCAACATCGTGCCCTACGGCACCATGTTCGCCACCCGCGATGGCTCGCCCATCGTGCTCGCCGTAGGCAACGACGGGCAGTTTCGGCGCTTGTGCGATGTCTTACTTGTGGAAGTCCCAAATCGGCTTCTTCGTAATGCTCAGCGCGTGGCCCTGCGGGAGGAAGTCAAAACCTGGCTTGCGCCGCTCATTGCACAGCAAGATCGGGCCACATTGCTCCTGCAACTCGAAGAAGCACGCGTGCCCGCCGGTGCCGTCAAGACCATGCCCGAAGTGTTTGACACCCCTGCTGCGCAGCGCATCATGCTTCGAGATCAAGGCATTGAGGGCATTCGCCAACACGTGAGTCATGGGGTGGATCACACCAATAGCTTGACTATGCCCCCCGCCCTGAGCCAGCAGGCCGACGAGATTCTCAAAGACCTGGGCTATTCATTAGACCAAATTGCTCAGCTTCGTAAGGTGGGAGCGGTCGGGTAATGATAGCTTTTCATCGAACAAAACCGAAATAGATATGATCGTTCAACTTGCTGAAGGCAGCCTCCGCACCAGGTATGGTACTTGGCGGGAAATCTTGTTTTATGACGGTCAGCGCGAGTCTATTGCCTTGGTGATGGGCGACATAGCTGGTGCAGAAGACCTGCTTTGTCGCGTGCACTCTTCCTGTATTTTCGGTCACTACTTCAACAGTGTGGAATGCGATTGCCAGCAACAAATGGACATGTCGCAGCAGCTCATCGAGCAGCAAGGGCGCGGCATCGTGATTTTGCTGGATCAGGAAGGCAAAGGAAATGGCCATTTTGCCCTGCTCAACAGTGTCGCTTTCAAACGAGCAGGTATGAAGCAGGCAGATGCCTACGAAGCTGCCGGTTTTAGCCGTGATGCACGTGATTTCACCAGTGCCGGAAAAATCCTTCATGCCCTCGGTGTCTCCTCCATCCGTATGCTCACCAACAACCCGGACAAAGTCAACACCGTGACCAAGCACGGAGTGCGTGTCACCGGAACGATGGAGATTGGGGAGAAACTTTGATATTGATCTTCTTTATGAAGACATGTAGGGATGCCATTGAATTTTTGTGATATTGGCTTCTCTGAGGTAGGCGGGAAATCGCTCCGTTTATGCAGATGATTTCCAAAAGAATGATCAGGCAATGAAAACGATTCTCACCGTTGAAGAAACCTTTAGCTGTTCGCTGGAACGGGCATTCAAGACGCCGATTTTAGGAGATGCCACCCAGTTTCTCGTGGGCTATGGCGTGATCCCCGCTGTGGTTGCCTTTACCGATGACAGCACCTGGGGAAAAATTGGCGGGCACAGGATTCCTCATTCGGCAAAAAATATTGCCTCCAAAGGAGGCGAAATCGGCATAGACAGGATCGCAGATAGAAAGGAGAACGAATATTGGAAATGGGGCGTCACTGAATTTCGGCAATGGAGCATGGGCTTTACCGAGTTTGCAGGCGAGCTGTTTTTCAGCCAAAACAGCGACAATTCTGTCGCCGTGAAATGGGTGTACACCCTGCATTCCACAAGCCCGCTCGCCTACCCTTTCCATTGGTTATTTGGAAACATCTTCTGGAAAGGGCAAATGAACGTGGGCATTCAGCGAATGAAAAGTTATGCAGAGTCTGATGCTGCATTTTTATACGACTAATAAGAAGATATTTCGCCCACAAAGACCAACCAAATGACAGGACGCGAGAGATACACAAATTCTTCGCAGCCCGATGATTTGATCCTTCCCTGTGGGCAGATAATACACCAACCAACTTGGTTTATCTCAAATGAAGAGCAAATGTGTGCCTTCGCCTTGTGCCTGGGTGTAGAAGTCGCCTACGGTAAGGACGCCGTCCACCTCCTCAAACAAGTCTTCTTTTGACAAGTGAAACATGTCCATGGCAAGCTTGCATGCCCATAGTTTCACGCCGGAGGCATGAAGAATGTAGAGAAACTCCTCTACTTCTGGGATGTCAAGCTTCTCCATCTCCTTCTTCATCATGTTGGTGGCGAAGGATTCCATTCCTGGCAGCCCTCCAACAAGCGTTGGAATGTGCATGGCGGGGTTACCGACCGTTGCTACATGAAGGTGCTGAAGCTTTTTCTGGTTGATCGCTTCGAGACCAAAAAAAGTGAAGAATATCTCCGCCTCAATCCCTTCCATTCTGGCACCATTGGCGAGAATGAAGCAGGCATACACATTGTCCAATGTGGCCTTGGAGAGGATCAGCATCATCTTTTTTACCGGGGCTTTTGCGTTGGTATCCATGATGTAATGATTAATGAGTTTGGATCAAATACAGCTGGCTGGCTTGGGAATCCCGGCTATTTTGCTGGAGATTTTCAAGGGTCCGGTCGGAAACAGATCGTAGAATTCTTTGATAGAAACCACGTTACTCTTGCCGATTTTCCTGATTGAAAGCGGAATATCCTGCTTGTGCTGGTCCTGGAGGTAGTGAATCACCTTCCAGTGTGCATCCGTGAGGGCGATCCCTTCTTGTTGCGCGATGGCTTCTCCAACTTCTTTTGTCCATTGGGAGAAATCGGTCAGATAGCCTTGGTCGTTGAGTTGAATTTGGTTTCCTGCGAGTACGAGTTCCATGAGAATGAATGTTAGCGTGGTAAAAGGATAGAAGAAAGACGGGACCTACTCGATGGTTTCGAGAATTTTGCCAGCTTCTTTCATGTTGGCTGACACAAAAGGAATAGGTCTGCCTTTGAGCAACATGTGCCAATACACCCATCTGAAGGCCATTTTCCCAAGGTGGTTCACGCGGCTTTCTTTGAGAAGGCTGAGTGGACCGACTCCCGGCAATGGGAATACACCCTCCACCGGTTCCTGGGTATAGTTGAAGTCGATGAGCAATGCTTTGTTGTGCCCTGTTTCGATGAAACAGTTGGCATGACCGTCGAAGGATTCCTTCAAGGGCTGGCCTTCTATGAACAACATGATGTTTTCTGTGAGGATTTCAGCCTCGAAGTGGGCCACAGACCCTGCTTTAGAGGCAGGCAGATTGGTGGCATCGCCGAGCGCGAAAATATTCTCTTTCACCTTGCTTTGCAGCGTGGCTTTGTTGGTGGGAATAAAATTCATCTCATCACCGATTCCGGAGCGCTCTACCATATCGCTTCCCATGTTGGGCGGCACGGTCACGAGCAAGTCATAAGGCACCTCTTTCCCGGCATAATCAACAATCACGCGCTTTTCGTTATCGACATGCTCGATGTTGAAATCCCCCACAATGTGAACCCCTTTTTCCTCCAGGAGATAATTCAACGCCTCTGTGGCTTTGGGTTTGGTAAAGGCTCCTTCCAATGGCGTGACAAAGGTGATCTCCACATGGTCCCGCATTCCTTTATGATGGAAAAATGAATCAGCCAGGAAGGCAAATTCCAGCGGAGCTACCGGGCACTTGATCGGCATTTCGCTGATATGAACCACCAACTTGCCGCCGTTCCAGGTCCGGAGCTTGTCGCGCAAAGCCAATGAGCCTTCATAGGTGTAGAAATCAAAGACGTCTTTCTGCCAGCCTTCTCCCATCATTCCCTCCACTTCATCGGGTGCAATCTGGGTACCGGTAGCAATGATCAGAATGTCGTAGTGAAGGTGATCACCGTTTTGGAGCCACACTTCATTCGATTCGGGGACAACCTTGTCTATCGTTGCCTGGATCAGGGTAACCACACGGGGCAGCGGCGATTTAATAGGCTTTTTGACTTGCTCTGGCGTGTAGATATCAAACGGGAGAAACAGAAAGCCGGGCTGGTAGTAGTGAGTTTCCTCTTGGTCCACCATGACAATCTCCCAATCAGTCACGGATAATTTGGGGCGAAGATGATTTGCCATCATCGTACCCGCAGTCCCAGCGCCGAGAATTAGTAGCCGCTTCATAGTCATCATATTGGGGTCGAGCTTCTCAAGCGATATTGCTTGAGTCTCTAAGTTGCTCACAGCCCAACATATTATGAATACATAATATCAGGTGGGGAAATGACCTTTGTCATGACTTTAGCTGAGAGGAGATAACTATCTCCACACCCGCTACTCTTTTATTGTCACGTCCTCGGTGTGATGAAGAAATATCGGTTCAGGCTTATCGTCTCCTTCTACTACCAGGTCTGTTATTAATAGATCTTGTACATCATCGAAGACCATCGCCGGACGATAATCGGCTTCCTCGATGGAAAGACGAATGTTTTTCATCGTGAGGCCCTTTACATGCCTGACATAGAAGCCCCAGGCTGGCAATTCCCCAAACATGGAGAACTCCGGATACAAGCCGATTTGTTCGGGTACCTGCTCCAGCCGCCACAGCGGCATGATGGCGTAGGCAGGATTGCCTTTGCCGGGATATCGGATCTCGATATTTTCCAGAAGCACATTCTCTACATAATGGTCCGGAATCCCTGTGATGGAAGCCGGAAATACGTTGTGAAAAAATGGAAGGGCTGGCCCTTGTAGTTTGTAAGCAACATCGGGCCGTTCAAAGGGCACCTCCACAGTCATGTTTCTGATGGTGACATTTTTCAATGTGCCGGGTTCAAATCGTTTGCTTCTTTTTGCCAAGCGAATGAAGATGGCGTTGCCGGTATTGGTTGCCGTGATGTTTTCGACCAACACATTTTCTAAAAATCCTCCATCCACAGCTTCCAGCGCAATGGCCGAGCGAAAGGTATCATAGACCTTGATATTGCGAATGATCACGTTGCGAAAGCCGCCATAGGAGGCCGTACCAATCTTCACAGCGCTGGCGCTGGATCGCACCGTGCAATTTTCGATGATGATGTTCTCGCAGTATTCCGTCCCATCCCTCTGATAGGTATATGATTTCAAGCAAATGCCATCGTCAGCGGCATTCACAAATGAATTGGAGACGATCACATTTTTACAATTAACCAGATCGATCCCGTCGTTGTTCCAGTATTCGTCGCTGTCAATCCGGATACTGTCAATCACCATGTCTTCGCACATGTCGTAGGTAGAAACCCAGCAGGCTCCGTTTTGGATCGTAACGCCTGAGACAACGATTCCTTTGCAATGCACCATTTCAATGATCTGCGGCCTGATCGGGGCAAGCGGTCGCTTCATCGGCAGTTCATAATCGGCGCTGTCAATTTCTCCGGCATAAAATAGGCTGTCGATGTGAAGCGCGAGTTTCGCGCCCTGTCCGTCGATGGTTCCGTGGCCTGTGATGGAGATATTCTCAGCATGATCCGCCATGACGAGGCCTTTCCAGCGCTTGAGCTTCACGTAGTCCTGCGGATTGGTGCTTCCCAGAAGGGTGGCGTTGTCGCTCAGGTGCAGTTCCACATGGGACTTGAGAACGATCGAACCGCTGAGAAAGCGACCCTCGGGAAGCAGCACGCGTCCCCCTCCATTTTGATGTGCCTGATCAATCGCAGCCTGGATTGCCGTGGTGCTGAGAGTTTTCCCATCTGCAATTGCCCCAAAATCTACGACATTGAACTCTTGTGCCTTCAGGAAAATGGGGAAACACAGGAGGATAATCAGAGAAAGTCCAATTTGCTTCATTCTGCAGGTCAATTGTTCTCGCGTTCCTTCGTTTATCGTGAAATTTATGTAGAATGGGCTGTGATTCCAATTGGCGGCCTATTATGAAGGAGAAAGAAACTCAGTAGCCGCTACCTGTAGGGTAATGTGTTATGATGAAAGCAGGAAAATTCAGAGCGAGAATCAGAAGCCGGGGAGCCATCCTATGGGTCTGCCTGATTGGGTTGGCGAATGCCTGGGGATGCTCCTGGAATAACATTCCAGAATCACCTGCGACGTCTGCTCTCGCTTGCGATACGCTCCCGAGCGCATGGGATGGTACTGACTCCCTGCCTGCCTACGCGGGCATCAGAGGCGCGTTGCTCACCTCCCGGTTTTCTTCTCTGGAGGAACTCAAGTCTGTCGTTCGGATTGAATATTTCCCCAATGCCTCCGAAGCCGGACAGGCCTACCGGGGAGATTCTCTGGTGCGACTGACGCATTGTAGTGATGGCCAAATTGTGGTAAGCATATTGGCTCAGGGCGTGGACGAGGGAGATTTTTCGAAGGCGATGACGGGAAGCTTCGCAGACAAGCTGAGCATAGCAATCCATTCTCTTCCTTCCATAGAGCAAAGACAATACCTCAAAAGAATCATCGTGCTTGCGAGAAGAAGACCGCTCTATTTGGGCGAGGGAGATCCAGCATTCTTCGATCTCGCCTTGTCTATGGTGGGCCATATTCGAAATAAAGACCTCGCGTTTGTCTCTCCCGCTGATAGTTCGGAAAAAGGGTATCTCAACACATTCAATCACATCACCGCGCAAGCATTTATCACTTCCTTGTATTCTGAGGAAATCGCTGACCTTGTCGCCGATGTGCATGAGCGCCAAACCATGCCCGAACTCATGACGGGGAAGTTCTCAGCAGAGCAGATGGTCGATCCCGATGTAAATCCACTGGATAACTATGTGGACATCATCAATAATGAATGGGGGCAGGAATTGGGCATAGAGCTGCGCCAAAAGTATCAGATCACCCCAAATACGTCTTGGACCCCAGAGCTATTGACCAATTATCTCAACGACATTCAGCAATACTACCGCTGGGCCCTACAAATTGGGATGGAACCATTCCGCCCTCAGGACACCGTGGTGATGAGATTTTCCCACAAACTGAATTTTGCCATCTCCCATGCCCCCGATTGAGATTGCTGCTCAAATGCCCCCCCCTTATTACTGGCTGATCGGGAGAAGGAGATAGTGAACATCATGATACCGCCGGGCGGTATCTTTAGTGACAAAATATTGAGCTCGAATGACCTTTTCGCCCGCCACTTTCCATCCCGAAAGCCTGGAAATCCAATCTTCTTCTTGCAAAGCAACGCCCCACAGCTCTGCTCCCTGAAAATTTGCTTCGCTGAGGTCTGCTCGCTGAAGATTGGCCATTCTCAAATTAGCCATCGAAACATCCACCCTCGCCATATTCGTCTTCAAAAAATCCGCCCGAGAAAGGTTGGCTCCGTGCAGCATGGCCCCTCTGATGTCTCCAAACTGAAATTTTGCCGCTTCCATCTC
>JANQTF010000064.1 GCA_030731845.1 Bacteroidia bacterium
CAGGCTCCTGGGCCGGGCCCACCTATGCTCACCCAACCTGGATGAAAATGACCCGCGTGGGTAAAGTGATGTCTGCCTTCCTCTCAGAAGACGGAACTACCTGGACCCTGGTTGATACCGTCCACATCTCTATGAAAACGGATGTGTACATGGGAATCGCCCTCACGAGCCACAACAATCTTGTCTCCAATACTTCTACGTTCCAAAACCTCAAGTTTACGGGTGATGGTGGAAGCGGATCAGGTAGCGGAAGTGGAAGTGGAGGCGGCGGCAGCGCCCTCCCTTGTCAGGCACCCGGCTGGCAGTTTTCGGATGTGGGTTCAGTAGGGCTTCCCGGTAGCGCTTGTTACGATAGCAACACCAAGCAATGGGAAATCGTCGCTTCGGGTGCAGATATCTGGGGGAGCGAAGATCAGTTTGGATTCGTGTATCGGGAGCTCGTGGGAGATGGAGAAGTCTCTATGCAGATGACCAAGCTCCAAAATACCCACACCTATGCCAAAGGCGGACTCATGATTCGAGAAGATCTCTCGACCAACAGCAAGCATGCCATGATCGTGATGAATCAGACCAAGCGGGCCTTCCAATACAGAAGGGCAAAAGGGGCAGCCACAGCGCCTGCTTCAGGCTCCTGGACAGGCCCTACCTATGCCCATCCCACCTGGATGAAAATGACAAGAGTTGGCAATGTCATTTCCTCCTTCTTGTCTGAGGATGGCAACAGCTGGAGCTTGGTGGACACCGTGCAGATTTCCATGAAGACCAATGTGTATGTGGGAATTGCGCTCACGAGCCACAATAACCTCATTTACAACACTTCGACCTTCGACAACATTGTGTTCTCTGGAGAGGCGGCAGCTTCTTTCCCCGTTGAATTGCTGGATTTTCAGGCTGAGCCTGCTACCCTTGGCGTTCAACTTCTCTGGAAAACAGCTTCGGAGCTCAACAACAACTACTTCACAGTAGAGCGCTCAGGTGATGGAAGTATTTTCGAAATCCTCAGTCACGTGAACGGAGAGGGCACTTCTAGTACAATATCCGAATATGTCACGATGGATGAAGATCCTTTGGATGGGCTGATCTACTATCGCCTAAGCCAAACCGATTTTGATGGCGTGAAAACCATGCTTTCGACCATCACCTACCGCAACGAAGACAATTTCGATGATCGGTTTGAGGTCTATCCCAACCCCGTTACCGGCACTACCTTTTCGCTGACCACCTTCGGCATTCCGATGGAGATCACCAAACGCATTCGGGTATTGGATGCCAATGGCCGCGAAATTCTCCGCAGCACCATGAGTGGAACCGATGGAAGCGTGGATCTACCCGCTAACTTGCCCACAGGCGTCTATCATGTGATGATTGACTACCAGGGAGGAATTCTGGGAAAAAGCATCATCATCGAGTAAGGCGACTTCGGTCTATTACATATAAATTGAGTCATCTCGGTAATGCCGGGATGACTCAATTTTCATTTCTCAATAAACTACCGAAGGCCCAAAGATATTGAGTACCGAGTTATGCCTTGATCTTTTCGGGGATCAGCAAGCTCTGGTACAGCTCCAGATAGCGAGTCGCCTGCACAGACTCGTCGTAGCGGCGGTGTGCATCGAGGCTGATGGCGTTGCGATCAAATAGCTGGCGCTGGGCCAGGAAGTCGCGGATGCCTGCGGCGAGCGCCTCGGCGCTCACCTCCTTGCAGATGATGCCATTTTCTCCCTGACGCACCATGTCTGGCACCCCACCGATGGGAAACCCAATGACAGGCGTTCCTGTGCAGATGCTTTCCAGCACCGTGTTGGGCAGGTTGTCCTCTACCGAGGGAATCACGAAAGCATCAGCAGCGGCGTAGGCCATGGCCATTTTTCGCTCGTCTTTGATCACGCCAAGGTGATGGAAATTGCGGATAGACTTGAGGCTGTCGTCGGCTTTGCCAACGGCACAGAGCGTGATATCGGCATCGCCGAGCATGGTGAGGGCCTCCTTGAGAAGGTGGAATCCTTTGCGGCGGTTGGTGATCACCTCAGCCACAAAAACCAGCGCAGGTTTATCCGTAGGAATACCAAAAGCTTCTTTGGCCTCGCGCTGATCAATCTCGCTGAAGAGCGAGGTATCCATGCCGTAGGGAATGTTGAAGTGAGGAAAAGGTCCAAACACCTTGCTTTCCTTCGCCCGATTCATCAACCACTTAGAGGGGCCCACCACGGTGAGATTGTGCCCACGCATGGCGTTGAGTTTCATTTTTTCCTGCTTGGCAATGAGGTCTTTGTATCCATCAAAGGGAAACTCCACTTCGTAGTGATTGCCACCGGTGAAGGGCTCCATGTCGTGCATGGTCCAGACCACTGGCTTTTTGTTTTCCCGAAAAAAACGAGGATAATCCATGAATCTCCCTACCCAGTGCAGGTTGATGATATCTGCTTGTTGGTAGTGAGGATTTCTGAGGAGGTTGGAAAACTGATTGGTCAGGGTAAATACCTCAAAGTGCTCCGGACGATTTCTCAGTTGGAGGCTGTTGAGTTTGTTGTAGGCCCGCTCAGCATAGTCCATCCCCTTTTGCATCAACGGCGACGAAAAGGTGCTGTCATAGTAAGCGAAGCTTTGAGGAATGTCAGGATTGTTTTTGCGCAGGGAGAGAAAGCGGGAATCCACTCCTTGCTTGAGCAGGCCTTTGTGAAGTCTCACAGCTGCATTGGCTGCGCCCCCCCAATCAAGCGTGGATACGTGAAGAATTCGCATGTTGATGCAATGCTTTTGGTGGTTGGAGATAGTCTTTGAGGAAAAGCATTCGCTGTTTGATCCAGCGTGCGTTTACTCTCAGGATATTGGTCGCGGAGTAGTCGTTTTGATATTTGTAGAAATGGGTCAGGGCTTTTCTCGCCTGTTGATTCTCCAGGATAGGCTGTTTGAAGTCAATGTCCACAGCAGGAAGCAGCTCACGCACGGTCATCGGATCTAGGCGGGTGCTGACTTGGTTGTAGTGAGAGCCGGTGCCGTCAAAGCCAATGTTTTGCACCAGCGACTGCCGCGGATAGAGGCAAAGCCCCCGGTTGAAAAAGATGCTGGCAAACCACTTGATGGCCCAGGAGTTGTGCTTGCCTGTGAGATTTCCTTTGAGATAATTGGAGAATTTGATGGCCCCACCGAGGTTGAAGGTTTCGAGCTTGCGCTCGCTCAGCAGCCTGCGATACAGCATGGCCGAATCTTCCTGATAGGCTTTCCAGGCTGTATCCCAGGTGGCCCATCCCCAGCAGCTCATGAAGGTGAGGAAAAAGGTTTCTGGGAGCTTTTTGCGATTCATATCGGGCACATAGCCTGAGATGTGCATCACCTTATCTTCCTTTTCATAGAAATCAAGGGCCTCATTCATGAATTTCAAAAAGCCGGGAGCCGTCACGATGTCGTCTTCGAGCACGATGATTTTTCCATGCAGATTGACTATCTCCGTCACCCCTTCAGAGATAGATTTGGCCAGGCCTTTATTCACCGGGCTTTCCTTGATGATGACGTCTTTGCACCATTTTTTCTCCCGGATCATGTCTCGCAGGGCATGAACTTCGGCCAGTTTTTCGGGAGAAATGCCCGCTTTGGGTCCGTCGGCAAAGATGTAAAGCGTAGAGTGAGCCGCCTCAGGGTTGAGGCTCAATGCCTCTAAGGTACGGCGGGTGTGGTCCGGACGGTTGAAGGCGAATATGGCGATGGGAGCAAATTGATTCATGATAACTGGTAGCGCCTGAGACCCTGGGCGTAATAAGACGAAGTTTCTGGGGTAATTTGCAGAAGCACTGATCAATAATTATACCTTATTTCAGTGAATCTTTCTGCCACCCAAACGGGTAGTGTGAGAAAGAGAGCTTCTCCCCGCATTTTCATCAGCAATGTTAGGGGAAATCCTACCTGAGACCAATTGGAAACCCGAACAATTTGTTGGTTCGGCATATTTTGCGGGTGAGCAGTACCTAGGCCCTGATCATCAGTTAATTGAGCTGAATTAATGGATTTGGAGTTTTGCGGGGATTTCCGTTCATGTGGGTTTTTTTGCCGTTCATCTAACATCATCCCTTCCTGACCATTTGTGAGCCTAATTTTCCGACATGAGTAAGGCATCTCGCCTATTTGCGTTCTTCCTTTCATCTCTGGCAGGCAAATTGTCTGTATCAACCGTCAACTTGGGTACAACTACTACTACGCGACCCATTTTTTTTGACGATCATCTCCATCTGAAGCTCACATGTGCGGAATTTTAGGCGCTTTTCCACGTCAAGACGATCACGTTTTCCTTCCAGCTCTCAACTCCATGTATCACCGCGGACCCGATGGGTTTGGTGTGTGGCATGAAGACAACAACCTCTTAACGCTTGGCCATCGTCGTCTTTCTATTCTCGACCTATCAGAGAATGGCAAGCAACCAATGCATTACCAAAACTTCACCATCACCTTCAATGGCGAGGTCTTCAACTTTATGGAGATCCGCGAAGAATTGGAGGCAAAGGGCTTCACCTTCCAGTCAGAATCTGATACCGAGGTGATTTTGGCTGCCTACCAAGAGTGGGGCGCAGACTGTCAGCTCAAGTTTAACGGAATGTGGGCCTTTGCCATTTGGGATCACAACCGCAAGGAGCTGTTCCTCTCTCGCGACAGATTTGGCATCAAGCCTTTGTATTATGCCTTCAATGGCGAGACCTTCGCCTTTGCCTCAGAAATGAAGGCTCTCTATTCCTTCTTGCCTCAGATTCGGGTGTCGCGTGATTTCAACTCCCTTCGCGACAATATGTTCGACTATGAAACCACGGACAAGTGTCTGCTCGAAGGCCTCAGCCGCTTCCCTGCGGGGCATTTTGCCACCTTCAGGCCGGGCGACAAAACCCTGGAGCCCAAGCAGTGGTGGAATACCCTCGACCATCTCGAAGAGGTGCCAGAAACATACGAAGAGCAGGTAGAAAAATTCAGAGAATTATTTCTCGATGCCATCAAACTCCGGATGCGCTCTGATGTGCGCATCGGTACTGCCCTCAGTGGAGGAGTGGACTCCAGCGCAGTGATTTGCGCCATGGCCAACATCAACAAAGGCACCGACAACCGCGTGTCTGACGACTGGCAAAACGCCTTTTGCGCGATTTTCCCAGGTATGTCTCTCGACGAAACCCAGTTTGCCGAGCAGGTCGTGAAACACCTCGGCATCTCGGCTGTCTATAAAGAAATTGACCCCGCCAAAGGCATCGACAAGTTGATGGAGTACCTATGGCTATTTGAGGAGCTCTACATCACGAGCCCCATCCCCATGATCGAGATCTACAAAGAGATCAAAGCCAATGGGGTCACGGTGAGCATCGACGGCCACGGCGCCGACGAGCTGATTGGGGGCTACGGAGGCAACATCTTTGACGCAGTGAAGGACAACCCCTTCAGCTTTGGCAAGATCTCCGATATCATGAACACCTTCACACACGGCTTTGTGATGGATGGCACCAAGCCACCGGCAAGCCTCACACGCCGCGCCATGAAGCAGGTGCTCGTGCGCTACCGCGATCTTGCCTTGACAGACAAAAAGCTCATCAAAGAAGATCCGATTCACGGCCAACTCGGGTATTTCAACCAATATCTGTATCAGGAATTTCACCACAAGGTGCTTCCAACGCTTCTGCGCAACTACGACCGCTACTCCATGGCCGCGAGCGTGGAGATCCGGATGCCATTCATGGATTATCGGTTGGTGAAATATTGCTTCTCGCTTCCGTGGAACTCCAAGCTGCGCGATGGCTACACCAAGCATATTCTCCGTCAGTCGATGGATAAATATGTGCCCAAAGAGGTGATCTGGCGTCGCAACAAAATCGGCTTCAATACCCCATTCATGGAGTGGATGCGCGGCCCCTGGAAAGAATTTATCCTCGACATGGTTTCTTCTCAGAGCTTTCAGGAGTCCAACCTCATCAACCCTGGAAAGGTGAAGCGACAGGTAGAAGGCGTGATTCATGGAAACACAGCTACCTGGAAAGACGGTCAGGAGGCGTGGGTATCGCTTGCTCCTTACCTCTGGGAAGAGGCCGTTTTGTCCAAAGCCGGAAAAACCCCTGTATTCTAGGGAAAGCAGGTTTTGACCTTGTGCAGCTCTTTGATTATGTCAACTCAAGATCTGTGAATGTGTGTCTCCGGTCACGCATTCACAGATCCCTCCTGTAAAAAATACTAATTAGAATTACCTGTGCGCGCAGTCGCTGACATTAAGAAGGCCATCAAATCTGATGGATTTCGCAAATACTTCTCCAACACCTCGTGGATGCTTCTGGGGCGACTCTGCCAAATGGCGGTCACCTTTCTGGTCACAGCTTATGTGGCTCGATACCTCGGAAAAGCTGACTATGGCCTGTTGAACTACGCCCGATCTATCGGGACCTTTTTCACGATGTTTGCAGCTTTGGGGCTTCACTCCATCGTGGTGAGAAACCTCGTGGACAACGATGCCGACAAGGATCGAATCATTGGTACCTCTCTCGCCATGCGCACGGGCGCGGCAGTTCTGGGGCTTGTTGGTTATCTGGTGGCGGCTCCCTTTTTGTCGCAAGACGCACAGACCAATTGGCTCATTATCATCATCGTGGTCGGGACATTGTTTCAGACCCTCGATGTGTTCGATTTTTATTCGCAAGCCAAGGTAGCGGCCCACTATACAGTAAAGGTGAGGATGGCCTCTATCATCGGCATGGCGATCATGCAAGTAGCTCTTGTCTATGTGGAAGCAGATCTGATTTGGTTTGCCATCTCCATCACAGCGAGCACACTCTTCATTGGGGCGGGACTCACCACCGTTTATCAGGTGAAGTTTGGGAGCTTGTTCAAGATGAAATTTGACAAGGCCTACATGATGGAGTTGCTCAAGGATTCCTGGCC
>JANQTF010000065.1 GCA_030731845.1 Bacteroidia bacterium
GTGGGTTGGCTAGCAGGGCAATGGCCGAAGGAGGGGTTTGGGGAGGATGTTTCTTTTGGGAGCGCCTCCAACAACTATCAAGAAGCAAACTGCATTTGGTGGAGCTGGAAGTAAGCGCCTTGCTTTTCGAGGAGTTCTTCGTGATTGCCTGTTTCTACGATTTCTCCTTTGGAGAGAACAAGGATTTTATCGGCTTTCTGGATGGTGGAAAGGCGGTGGGCGATGATGATGGAGGTGCGGCCAGCCATCACGGTGTCCACGGCCTGCTGGATCACCTCTTCGGATTCGGTGTCGATGTTGGCGGTGGCTTCGTCGAGGACGAGCACGCGAGGGTTGTAGGTCATGACGCGGGCGAAGGCGATGAGTTGTCGCTGACCGAGAGAGAGGGTGGCACCACGCTCGCGCACGTTGTATTCGTAGCCGTCGGGAAGGCGGTTGATGAAGGCATCAGCGCCAACTTGCTTGGCGGCGGTCACGACTTGCTCGCGGGGCAATGCATCGTTGTTGAGGGTGATGTTGTCGTGGACTGAGCCAGAGAATAGAAACACATCCTGAAGCACTACGCCACAAAGGGCGCGCAGGGTGTCGAGCTCGTAGGATTTGGCATCTTTGCCATTGATGAGGATTCGGCCTTTCTGAATATCGTAGAATCGAGAGATCAGGTTGATAATGGTGGATTTTCCCGAGCCGGTGGAGCCAACGAGGGCGAGTTTGTCGCCTGGTTCGAGGTGAAAACTCACATCTTTGAGCACCCAATCTTCTTTGATATAGGCAAACCACACGTTTTCAAAGGTGATGGAAACGCCTTGGTTGCTCTCGTCGAAGCTGGTTTCGGTTCCGGTGTTGGGAATAAATTCGTCTGTATCGAGAATTTTGAAAATCCGCTCGGCACTTACCATGCCAAGCTGGAGGGTGTTGAACTGATCGGCGAGCTGCCGAAGTGGCCGGAAAAACATCTGGGTGTACATGATGAATGCCACAAGCTGACCAGCAGTCACCTCGCCGTCGAGCACATTGCCGGCTCCGTACCACACAAGTAGCCCGATGCTCAGCGCAATGATGATCTCCATCACCGGAAAGTAGATGCTGTAGTACAGCACCGACTTGATATTGGCATCGTTGTATTTGTTATTTACCTCATCAAATCTTCTGGCTTCTTCGTCTTCGCGGTTGAAAATATGCACAATGGGCATCCCGGTGATATGTTCCTGAAGAAAAGCATTCATGTCACTCACAGCCTTTCTTACGGTGGTGAAAGCTACTTTTACCTTGTTTTTGAAGATGATGGTCGAGACGATCATCAGGGGCAAGGTGATGAGGGTCACGAGGGTGAGCTTCCAGTTGAGCCAAAGCATCACCACGAGGATGGCTGTGAGCTGAAGCAGATCACCGAGAATGCGAACGAGGCCTGAGGTGAACACGTCGTTGAGGGTCTCTACATCGTTGATGGTGCGGGTTTGCAGCGTGCCGATGGGCGTGCGATCGAAGTAGGTGAGCTTGAGGGAGAGGATGTGGCGAAACACCTGCTCTCTGATATCGCGAATGATGCTTTGCCCGAGCCAATTGGTGAGGTAGGTGTTGCGATACATGATGATGGACTCCATGAGAAGGATTCCAAAAATCGACAGCACAATGGTGCGCAGGCCAGCCACATCGCCGAAGGCTACGTATTGATCTAGACCCATCTGCACGAGCCAGGGGCGCACAGGAGCAAGCACCGCCAGAAAAATGGTCAAGCCAAGGGCTCCAGCAAATCGCAGACGATAAGGCTTTACATACCCCAGAAGCCGACGAAGGAGGCCCTGATCAAATGCTTTTCCGCTTACTGATTGTTCGCTCACGAGGGGGGCTGTTGGTTCGATTGAATGAAGGCGCAAAGATACGACTTGAAGTTCAAACGCTTATGCCACAGGAAAGGTTAATTTGCTTTTTCTTCCACAATCATTTCTTTGGGCGATCCATATTTAACCCTTCTAAATCAGACCGGGAATAGTCAAAAGACGGACAAACACTTTCACACTTTATAATTCTTTAATATATTCAACCCTTATTTCTCCTTTTCCACCCTCCCAAGCCTAAACCCCGATATGAAGGAGCCATCACAGAATAAAATAGGGATACAGGAGCTCTATGCAGATGACCCGATCGAGGCAGATCGCCTCGTGTGGGGGCGTGAAAGCGACCCAAATTCTCGCAGGGGTTTTCTCAAAAAATCGGCTCTGCTCCTGATGGGAACAGTGCTCGGGGGAAAAATTGTGCACGCAGCCACCATGCCCGCCGGGCTGATTCCTGCCGGACTGTTTTTGAACGGGGAAGAATCTCTTCCGGGCAAACATCCGGGGCTTGTGTTGCTCAACGATCGCCCCATCAATGCAGAAACGCCTGCGCATTTGCTCGGTGATCTCGATACCCCCGCCGATTTGTTGTTTGTACGAAACAATGGCATTCCTCCCACCAAGGTGAATCCGCAAACCTGGACCCTGACCGTAGAGGGAGAATCTGTGCATTCGCCCAAAACCTATACGCTTCAAGAGCTCAAGGCCAACTTTCAGCATCACACCTACCGGCTTGTGCTGGAATGCGGTGGCAATGGCCGGGCAGAGTTCAATCCGCCTGCCACGGGCAATCAGTGGACCACGGGCGCTGTGGGCTGCGCTGCCTGGACGGGGGTTCGGCTCAAGGATATTTTACTGGATGTGGGCATCAAGTCCGATGCCGTTTATGTGGGGTATTATGGGGCCGACACGCACGTGAGCGGCGATCCTACCAAGGTGGTGATTTCGCGCGGCGTGCCGATGTCCAAAGCCTGGGAAGAGGAATCGCTGATCGCCTGGGAGATCAATGGCGAGGAGTTGCCCGCCCTGAATGGCTACCCGCTGCGCCTGGTTTTTGGCGGATGGCCTGCCTCTACGTCGGGCAAGTGGCTCACCAAAATAGTGGTGCGCAACAAGGTGCACGACGGAGAGAAAATGACGGGTATGTCATATAAGGTTCCTAAAACACCAGTGGCTCCCGGAGCCGAGGTGGGGGAGGAGAACATGAAGATCATCGAATCGATGCCGGTGAAGTCGCTCATTACTTCGCCCAAAACAGGCGGAATGCTTCGCCTGGGGAGCTCTTTGGCAGTGAGTGGCAAGGCCTGGGCGGGAGATTTGTCGGTGAAACGGGTGGAGGTATCGAGCGATTTTGGGGCCACGTGGCAAGCGGCTCAGCTCGATGGGCCTGCCAACCGGCTGGCCTGGCAAAGCTGGAAAGCGAGTCTCTCGCTGCCTGAAAAAGGCTATTACGAGATCTGGGCTCGTGCCACGGACAGCGAAGGCACTTCGCAGCCGATGGTGGTGCCGGGCTGGAATCCTCGCGGCTATCTCAACAATGCCTGTCATCGCATCGCTGTGAAGGTCGTGTAGGAATGGCTAATTCGCCGAAAAAATAACAATGGACAACATGATTCGCTACATCTGAATGGGTATGTCAAATCAAAATGATCATTCTACGGCCTTGATCAGGTTGCTCGTGATGGCACTGGTGCTGACAGGCGTTGCGGTCCTGTGCGGGGGCGTGGTCGTGGATGCGGTGATGCACCCGGCGCGATATGCGGCGGTGGAGAAGGCAGGAATGGCGGAGGAGCCCGTGGCAGCAGCAGCGCCTGTAGAGCTGATCGAAAACGGGATCGACTTGGCTTCCGGCTTTATTGCAGAAGGGGAGTATCAATTGGTGAAAACGACCTGCACCGGTTGTCATTCGGGCAAGTTGGTGTTGCAAAACCGGGCCGACCGCGAAGGGTGGCTGGCCATGATCCGCTGGATGCAGCAAACCCAGAATCTCTGGGATCTGGGCGCTGATGAGGACAAAATCCTCGATTACCTCGCTACGTATTATCCACCTGAGGATGTGGGTCGTCGTGCCAACCTCGCGATCGAGGAAGGGGGTTGGTATTGGATCGGGGAGTGAGGGGGGTTTGGGAAGGTTGGGAAGGTTGGGGAAGTTGGGAAGGTATAGGGGTATAAGGGTTGGGGGAAGTTGGGAAGGTTGGGAAGGTATATGGGTATAAAGGTATAAGGGTTTTGGGAAGTTGGGAAGGTTGTGGGTGTAAGAGTTTTGATTTTTTTGATGAGGAATGGTTTGTTGGTCAAGGGGTTGTGTTTTTTTTAGAGAGAATTAATGATTGGTCAAATGGAAAATTATTGGAACATATTCGTGGAAGGCTATCAGAGCTACGGGGCGTATCTCTGGCGCGAGATCACGTTTCAGGTGGAGCCTTTTTGGAAAAACTATTTCTGGATGCTGATCGCGATTTCGGCTTTCTTTTTCGGGTTGGAACTCCTGCGGCCCTGGCGTCTGGAGCAGCCGCGGTTCCGGAAAGACTTCTGGCTGGACTTTTTCTACATGTTTTTCAATTTTTTCTTGTTCAGCCTGATCATCTACAATGCATCGAGCGATGTGGTGGTGAATCTTTTCAACGATGGGATCGAAGCGCTGACGGGCTTTGATTTGCAGGCCTCCAACCCGATGCGAAACTGGCCGCTGTGGGGCATTTTGCTCACGGGCTTTGTGCTGCGCGACTTTATCCAATGGTGGGTGCACCGTTTGCTGCACAAGTCACCGAAGCTGTGGGAATTCCACAAGGTGCACCACTCGGTGGAGCAAATGGGCTTTGCGGCTCACCTGCGTTATCACTGGATGGAGAATGTGGTCTATCGCACGATCGAATATCTGCCGCTGGCCTTGCTGGGCATTGGGCTGCATGATTTTTTCCTCATCCACATCTTCACCCTGGCCTGGGGGCACTACAACCACGCCAACTGGCACCCATCCACTCACCTCACCGGCGCGGTGACCTTTGGGTTGCTGGCGCTGCTCATTTCGAGCACGGGTGCAGACCTGGCCTGGTATTGGGATCTGTCGATTGCCCTCGGTGGTGCTGGTTTCGGCGCCCTGGTGATGGCTCCCTACATGAAGTTTTTGTTCAATAGCCCCGACATGCACATTTGGCACCACAGCTACGAGCTGCCCGAGGAGCGTCACACCGGCGTGAACTTTGGCCTCACCCTCGCCATCTGGGACTACTTGTTCAAGACCGACTACCTGCCTCACGATGGCAGAGACATCCGCCTGGGATTTCCGGGCGTGGAGGAATTTCCGCACGGATTCGTGGAGCAGAATTTACATGGGTTGGGGAAGCACTAGTTCTTCCTCGCAGCCCTCTTTCAGGTAGAATGCCGTGGGGTATTTGAAGGCCGTTTTTGTGGCTTGTGGGCACGCTTGTCAGGGATAGCATAAAACTTGAAAGGAAAGAGGCAAAATCATACCTTCAGGCATGAAGTCAGTCGTTTTGATGTGCCTGCTCGCCATTCCAAGTAGCCTGTCTGCATGGGACGGTGAGGTGCCAAATCTGTTTTTTTCGCTCGATTCTCCCGGGGTCAAGGCTCTCTGGCCCATCGAAATCTATGACGCTGCCACCTTTGTGAATTGGCCGGGATATCCGCCATTGGATACGTTTTTGTACCTGGATACAGAACCCTCGCCACAAAATAGTGCTGAGATTCTGGCTGAAATTGGATACCCTGCCATTGTGAGGGAAGCTTTTATATCCGGGGCCGTATTATTCAGGCTCTTGATTAATGAAGAGGGGACCTGCATCAGGATGGTGGCCCTGCAAGGACATCCCCTTGTGATTGAAGAGGTGGGGCGGCAGGTTCAGAACCTGATCTGGACCCCGGCTCAGGTTGATGGAGAACCGGTACTGTCGTGGGTGAATTTCGGGATAAAATGTATGCTGCCTGCGAGAGAATAAGGGGCTTGTGAGAAGCCAGAGGTCACTGAGGGGGCAGAAGTCAGACAAGAATTCAATCTCTTGTTCCCCTTCTCGTAGGGGCTAGGAGCATAGTGGTCTGGTTAAGAAAGGTGCGAGTCACTACGCGCCTCGGCGATCAGCTGGGTCGTGCTGTTTCTACCAAGGTGTCAGTCGCTATGCGCCTGTGTGGAGAGCTTGTTATTTCCGACCAAAAGTCGAAGCGCGTAGCGATTCGAACCTCGGTAGAATCAGGTGTGTTCGTATGATTTGCAGGCGCATAGCGACTGCCACCTTTCCCCGATCCTGCAACGCAAACATACTAACAGCATTTGTGACCTTAACGGGACTGCTTTGCCCCCCAACCTCTCCTGAGCGCAGCGAAGTCCCGCTTGCGGGAGCCAGCCCACAGGCCCGACGCGCAGGGGGCTTTAAGATTGACTTCTGACCCCTGACTTTCTGACCCCTCATTTCACCCCCAACCCCCTCGCCAGCCCACAGTCCCGACGCGCAGGGGGCTTTAAGATCGCTTCCGCGCTCTTGTCTGACTTCTGACCCCTGACTTTCTGACCTCTCATCTCCCCGGTCAATAAATCCCCTCGTTGGGGAGATCACATGGGGCTTTCGGTCATTTGTTCCCTATATAAAGAAGAGGGGTTGCTTGTTTGTGGCCCTGTCTAATTCCATCGTCAATGATTGCTTTTTCCCTTACAACATTGAGAGTATTAATGGCCGAAAACGAACGGGTGATTGCTACCCAAATCGCGCAGCACCTGAGCGATTGGGGGCATGAAACCACCCATTGCCAACACGATGGGTGGGCCCTGCTCGAAGCGGTGAATTACAACCCACCGGATCTGATTTTGATCAACCTGCGCCTCAAGGGGTCGATGAGCGGGGTAGAGCTCGCCTACCGGCTGCGGGCGCGCTGGAATATCCCGATTGTTGTGGTTTCGGGCACTTCGCTCGAAGACTTGCCTCAGGGCTGGCTCAACAGTGATGGTCTGTTCTTTTTGCCAAAGCCGTTTCTCCCTTTTCAGCTACGGGAGTTGGTTGAGGCGGCACAACGATGGTCGAGTACCTCCCATT
>JANQTF010000066.1 GCA_030731845.1 Bacteroidia bacterium
TAGGTCAGGTCATACTTACTGCGGCTCGGGTCACTGATATCGCCAGTGTAGCAGATGCAAGCTTCGGCAAGAGAGTTGGTCTCCTCTCGCACAGTTTTGATGCTCACCTTCATGGCGTCGAGCCAGTTGAGAGAATCAAAAATCCGGAAAATATCGATGCCCTCCTCCGCCGCGTGAACGATGAATTTCTTCACCAGATTATCGGGATAGGCTTTGTAGCCCACGGCATTGGAGCCGCGTAGAAGCATCTGGAAGAGGATATTGGGCATTTTCCGACGAAGCAACTGAAGCCGCTCCCACGGACTTTCTTTGAGAAAGCGCATGCAAACATCAAATGTGGCACCGCCCCACATCTCAATGGAAAAGAGCTCCGGATGAGCCTTGGCGTAGCTTTCCGCAATCTGGTAAAAGTCCTGCGTGCGCATGCGCGTAGCCATCAGGGATTGGTGCGCATCGCGGAAGGTGGTGTCAGTGTAGTGAATGCCAGGCTCGGCCTTGAGCCATTCTCCAAATCCTTCTCTTCCCAGATCATGCAGACGGTTTCGGCTTCCATAAGGATAGTCGGCGCTTTTGTCCACTTTGGGAATTTTTGCCTCGCGAAACTGGATGCGAGGATCGATGAATTTCACATCCGGATTCCCATTGACGATGATGTTGCCAAGGTAAGACAGAGTTTTGGTACCACGATCTAGCCCAACGCGAATATCCATGAGCTCAGGATAGGCTTGCAAAAAGCCGACGGTGGCCTCTCCCAATTGAAACTCAGGATGGCTGATCACATTTCTCAAAAAAGCGATATTGGTTTTCACCCCGCGAATCCGGAATTCGCGCAGGGCACGGTCGATGCGGTCGGTAGCGCCCTTGAGCGACCTTCCCCAGCCGGTTACTTTCACGAGCATGGAATCGAAAAAGGGCGAAATCTTCATGCCAGGATAAATGCTTCCGCCATCAAGTCGAATTCCGAAGCCACCTGCGCTACGATAGGCAATGATTTGCCCGTAATCGGGCTTGAAGTTTTCGCTGGGATCCTCCGTCGTGATGCGGCACTGCACCGCAAATCCTGTGCTCGTGATCGATTCCTGTCCCTCGATTCCGATTTCGGGATCAGAGAGATTGGCACCTGAGGCAATCAGGATCTGCGACTTCACGATGTCAATGCCCGTGATTTCTTCGGTCACTGTGTGTTCTACCTGCACACGTGGGTTCACCTCGATAAAGTAAACCCTGTGGTCTTTGTCCACCAAAAACTCGGCTGTTCCGGCGTTGTTGTAGCCCACGTGCCTGGCAATGCGCATGGCATAGTCGTAGAGTTCGTCGCGCACGGGCTGTGGCAAGGTAGAAGGGGCCATCTCCACCACCTTTTGAAATCGGCGCTGCACGGAGCAGTCGCGCTCAAACAAGTGCACAATGTTGCCATGATTATCTCCCAGAATCTGGACTTCAAGGTGCTTGGGACTTTCGATGAATTTTTCGAGAAAGACCGTATCGTCGCCAAAGGCTTTTTTGGCTTCATTTCGGGCGTCAAAAAAGGCGCGAGAGAGTTCCTCCTCTGTTCTTACTACCCGCATACCACGACCGCCACCGCCTGCGGCAGCCTTGAGCATGACCGGATACCCGATAGATTCGGCCTCGTTTACGGCATCTTTGAGGGTGAGTAGGTCGGTTTGGCTATCGGGAATGAGGGGTACATGCACAGCTTTGGCCACTTTCTTGGCGCGCACCTTGTCCCCGAGCTGCTCCATCACCTCGGGGCGTGGACCGATGAAGGTGATACCAGCCTCCTGACAAGCCTTCACAAATTCCACATTCTCCGACAAAAAACCATAACCAGGGTGAATGGCATCTACGCCTTTGCGCTTTGCTACCCCGATAATCCCCGCAATATCCAGGTAAGGTTTCAAGGGCTCATCCTCCTGCCCCACCATATAGGCTTCATCAGCTTTATATCTGTGCAGAGAATATCGGTCTTCGTAAGAATAAATGGCTACCGTTTTCACATGCAATTCAGAAAGGGCACGTAGCACACGGATGGCAATTTCGCCGCGGTTAGCGACCAAAACTTTTTTGAACGGACGAAGCTCTTGAGACATGTGAGGTCTTTGATTAACAAATGAGAAAAACGCGGGCCCAACAGAATATTCAGCCCAGGGCATGATGCCGCGATCAAAATCTTCCATTTTAGGAGAAACATGGAGGGCACGAAGCGAAAATATAGATTCTCCGGCTAACGAAAGAGACAATTTGTGGGATGTTTAACGGGGGTCGCTACTCAATTCGGACATATACCATAAATATTCATGAACTGATTCTTGCGCTTGTGCGTAAATAAGGAGAGTTTCAAGACATTTGCCTCTTCTTCCAATTGAAAAGCAGCATTCAGGTTCGTGAAACATTCTTACACGAGAAGCAAACAAGACACTCAGCTTTTCTGTTGTTTATTCATCATAGGTTGCGTAACTTCTCCCGTGTCTGTGATACCGTTATGAAAAGAATCATTTTCGCCCTCCTGCCATTGCTACTCGTTGGTGCTGCCTGCTCCAATGAACCCGTTTTTCCCGTAGAGCCAAAAATCGAATTCCTCGATATTCAACCGAGGGTAGTGAAGCATTTGCAGGATTCGATTGTGATTACCTTTCGGTTTCAGGATGGCGATGGCGATCTCGGTGCCATCGAAGATTCCGAAGATTTTAACCTCATCCTCATTGATTCCCGCATCAACAACGGGCTCACGGAGCTTCAAGCTACCAATAAATTTACCCTCCTCAATCTCACACCCGATACTCGCAACCCTTCGATTCAAGGCACCATGTCCGTGAAACTAGATTTCACCGCAAATCTCCCTGGACAACTTTCTGAGCAGGTGCGATATCAGATCAAGCTTTTTGACCGCGCTGGCAATCTCGCAACCCCGATCAACGAAAATTCCGACAACTCTATCTTCACCGATTATATCACCATCGAGAGATAAAGACCACGCTGACCCAGGCAACCCTTGCCTCCCCTTTACCCTTTCATTCATCAGGACAAGATACAGGCAGAGGCAAATCGGGCCCCCGGTTAAGCCATTTCTTCCTCTTGGCCCTCCCCCATAAATCCCATAGACCTACGCAGGAATGGAGACTTTGGAGCGCCTGCGGCTTTCTTAATTCTTGCTCCTACCCCCTCGCGCAGAAGGCTAGGATAAGGAGATTTAACCGAACAGCTTCGCCCACACAAGCCCATATACCTCCAAACCTTTCCCCTCCCTTCCAAAACGCCCCTACTCTCTCCAAACTTTTTGCCTGATCAATCCGCGGGCTGTTCTTATTTCAATCAGATATATGCCCGATGGCAATTCGGCGGTCCCGACAGACCATTTGCTTCCATTACCTTCTGTGGACACAGCCACTTGCCTTCCCTGCAAATCAAAGAATCTGATCGACTGCACCGACCAGTCAGATTGGATTTCAAGCCGATCTGTGAAAGGGTTGGGGAATATATCGACCCCGGTATCAAGGCCATTCTCAACACCCACCGTTTTGCCCACAAAGCACAAGTCCTCCACTTCACCATGAAGCGGACTGAAGCAGCTATTCGCAATACTTTCTCGGCTCACCATCAACCTGATCCTGCCGCCGTCTGTGGAAATATTCTGTGGAACGAGCCATCCGATCTTGATGGTATCACCCAAGAGTACTTTCCGCGAGAACACCCGCTCATCGGTTAAAAGTATTCCGTCTCCATCCACGTCTATCCACATCTCCGCAAACACAGAGTCCTGCCCAATTCCTTCGGGAATGATCCATCCGGTGAGGCTGCCCGTGGCGTTCAGATCAATGGATTGACCGGAGAAGAAAACATAGCCTCCGTCGGTCCCTGTTTGCAAAACGAGGCTATTCAAGCGAAATCCTTCCAACCAGACAGAATCAGCGGCGAGTCCTTCGGCTACACAATAATTCAGATCGATACAGCTACCGCAGCCAGCGGTATTCAATGTCTGGGTGGAAGCTGCGCCTGCTACACCGTTGCAAATGGCCTGCATCGTGATCTCATAACTTTCACAGCTTTGCAAAGCAATGACCCCCTCCCAAACCGGTGAGACACTCTGCCACATCACCCCTGACGGAAACCCAGGCCCGGTGAGGGTGATGAGGTATCCACTCGCCCCATGAATGGTGTCACCACTAACATAAAGCCGCTGAATCAGAGGCGAATAGCTTAGCTCCTGGATGGTAACAGCTCCACAGGAAGAGTCCGAATCCACTACTACAATGCAATAATCTTCCACCTCGCCTCCTTCAAATGTGCCACATGCCTGTGGCCCACCTCCACTCCCCAATCCCGAAAACTTCATGCTCACGCGCATGCGGGTGGAGCCAAGCGGCACCAAACCTGGAATGGTGAGGCTCCCGTTCACATTGCCCTTTATCCCAACTTGACTATCGAATAGCTTCTCCGTGCTGTCATTAAATTCGCCGTTCTGATCCAGATCAATCCAGATTCGCCACCACTCATCAAATTGCACAGCGTTGTAGCCGGGAAATAAGGTGAGGGTAATGGTGGAATCCCGAAAAAACTGCGGCGCAGGCCCGGCAAATAATTTGTAGCCCTGATTATTACCTGATCCATTGACCAAATTGCCAATTTCTACCCGATTGATCCACTCAAATTCTGTATCTGTGCTAACACTCACGCAGTAAATGGAATCCTGGCAGGTGCCGCAGCCAATCGTTGAAACCTGCTCCCAGGCACTGAAATCGAGGTCCAGGCTATCACAAAGCGTGGCTAGCTGCCATTCATATTCCCGACAAGCAGTCAATCCTGAAATGAAGAGGGTGGTATCAGTGGTCTGACCGGACAGAAAAAGGGTGTCGCCGATTTCCCTGATCCGGTATTCATATCCATTGGCACCGAATACCGATTTCCATCTAAAGAGCAAAGAGGAATCGCTGACCTGAAGTAGTTCCCTGCCAGAAGGTGGCTCACAGCAACCTTCGCTGCGAAAAAAACCAGATGCGACATAATCAATGGTATCGTTTTGACAAAACACACGAACTTGAAACTGGTATTGCTCACATCTCTGCAAGTTATTGAGCGCCAACACAGGGCTGAGGGTAGAGAATGAATCTGCCCAAGCGCTTTCTCCCTGCACTCTGAATCGAACAAAATAGCCAATGGCAGAGTCTCCACTTGCCCATTGCAGGGTTGCGGAGCTATCCGTGAGCTGTGTGGCTTTGAGGGCAAATGCGGGCAAACAATCAGCCGAGAGGGTGCTGCACAAAGAATCTACCCGCTCAAGCGCGCCCAAAAGATTGAGCCTGCCACCAGTGGAAGTGATGCCCTGAAGGGAAGAAATTGGATCCAGCCCTTGAAACAAGAGCGTTTTGAACAGAAGGCTCGTGCCAGCCGGATCGGCCAAATACATGGCGTTGAGGGCTGGGCATGCACGCGCATGCATCACAAGGATGGCCCCGGCCACATGAGGAGAGGCCATGGAGGTTCCCGTCTGTGTGCCGTAGGCGTTGTTCGGAAGGGTGGAAACAATGCCCGAACCCGGCGCGCCTATGTCAATGGTGATGAGGCCAAATGCCGCTCCACCGGACTTGGTATCTGCGGCTGTGGTATTGGTCACCGTGATGAGAAAATCGCTGGAACAAGCGCTGGGCATATCATTCACCACATCCACATTCTGCCCGATGTTCATGGTAGCCACTGCCGAGAGAATGCCATGCTGCCCAAGCGAATCATAGATCGCGCACCAAATCGGATAGTTGGCGGGGTTGCCAAAGTTCACCCCAAAACTCGTGTTGGTAGAAACGACATAAGCACCGAGGCTGCCTCCGCTTTGGTCATACAGAATGCGCTGGTTGAGCACATAATCATAGGCCGAAACGATTTCGGCCTCATTCGAAGTGCCTACCTGCACAGGCATCACACGAGCCCCCCAGGCCACACCGGCTACCCCAAGGCCATTGTCGGCATTGGCGGCGGCTATGCCTGCCACGTGCGTACCATGAACATTGGTAGTCACTACGCCCGATTGGGTGAAGGCATTCCAGCCACTCACATCGTCGATGTAGCCATTGCCATCGTCGTCGATTCCATTGCCAGCGACTTCGTTGCTATGAATAAAGTAGCGAATGTCTTGTTGATTGAGGTCAAATCCATCGTCGATGATGGCCACGACAAGGCTATCGCCAAAGACACTGACTCGCCCCTTGGCGAGATCCCAGGCTTCCGGCGCATCGATGTCAGCATCGACTACGCCGCCGGCTTGGCCGGTATTGTTCATGTTCCACTGATCCATGAAGCGCGGATCGGAAGGAATGGTGCTCTCCACGCTTCTCAGCTCAAGTTGGTGATTCCACTGGGCCTGCAACACAAGCGGATGTCGCTTCATCGCGGTGAGCATTGCAGGGCCATCGGTCCCAGCACTCAACTCCAGCAGGTAGATGCCCATCCGAGCCGACAATTGCCGATAACGACGAATATCGGCATGAGAAGCCAATACTTGACGAGCCTCAGGCCCCGGCATGAGCTGCACCAACAACTGGGTTGGAATCGCTTGAGCCTCCTGGCCCACGCCATTCACCACGCACCCCATCAGTGCGAATATGGAAACGAGAACACGGAAACGCTTCATGTGTGGAAGGACATTTATGCGGGAAATTACCCTATTTTTTTGAGAAGCCAGAAGTCAGGGGTTAGGGGTCAGACAAGAAGGCCTACGGCCAAGCCCCGATCGTAGCCGCGGGTCTTGCGCCAGCGCAGCCGATCCAGTCTCGCCCTCCTGAGCGAAGCGAAGTCCCGCTTGCGGGATCATAGCGAAGCGGGTCTCACCTCTCGCAG
>JANQTF010000067.1:0-12165 GCA_030731845.1 Bacteroidia bacterium
TTATTGCCTTTTCCCACAATTCGCAGAAAGCCTTCCTCTTCATACACCGAGGTGCGCTCCAGGGAGAGCAATTCTGACACCCGCAAGCCGGAGGAATACATCACTTCGAGCAAGGCGCGGTTGCGCAGCTCATGGTCAACCGTGAGGTCAAAGGTTGCGAAGATGGCCTCTAGTTCGGGCACAGACATCACCTCAGGAAGTTTTCGTCCAAAGCGAGGCACTTCGAGCAAGGCGCTGGGGTCGGTATTGGTCTGCTCGTCGAGGTAGAGAAAGCCGTGAAAGGAGCGAAGCGAAGACACATTGCGCGCCAGGGAGCGAGCACCCAGGAGGCAGGTTTCGACCAAAAAAAACAGGAACCCCTGCAAATCATCGGGGTGAATCTCCGCCGGGGAAGCGAGGCCGAGGTCTTCCTCGGCGTAGATGCGATAGCGGGCCAGATCGCGTAGATATGCCTCGCGGGAGTTGGCGGCGATGCCGCGCTCCAGACTCAGGTAGCTCTCGTAGTCGGTCAGGGCAGATTCCCAGGTGATCATGGCGAAAAGTTCAGGAAAGCTGCGGAAAAGACAAGCGATATTTGCCCATGGAAGAAGAAATAGTTTTCCTTTACCTTCAAATTCTCCAATTTTCCTCCATGAACATTCTCGTCCTCAACGGTCCCAACCTCAATATGCTCGGCACGCGCGAGCCGCAGATCTACGGATCGGAAACCCTCGGCGACGTGATAGAAGGCCTCCGATCGGATTTCCCGATCTGTAACATCCTCCACCTGCAATCCAACCACGAGGGGGTACTGATCGACCGCATTCAGCAGACGCTGACCGAGGATGTGAAAGGTATCATCATCAACGCGGGTGCGCTCACGCACTACAGCTACGCCCTCGCAGACGCCCTCGCGATGGTCAAGATCCCCAAAGTAGAGGTGCATATTTCGCATATTTTTGCCCGGGAGGCATTTCGCCACGTCTCGGTCATCTCTCCTTCCTGCCACGGCATGATTTCGGGCATGGGCACAGCTGGCTACGGGCTGGCTGTGAAGTGGTTGCTCGACAGATATTCCTGATTTTCTCTCCTGGTGATTTACCGAAGCTTGACCCGACGAGCGCGAGCTGGCTGCCACAGCGTAGCCTCAGAAGCCACAATCACCGTATCGTCGTCCCAAAAATCCACGCACTCAAACTGCGTAGGGAGAGGCCATGAACAAAGGCGGTAGGCCCTCATGGTTCCCTGAAAATACTTGCCCGGTGGATAATCTGACCACACATAGAGCGTGGCCGCTGCCCGCGGAATGAAGCCGAGCACCGTGCCGAAGGTATAGGCAACAAGGGCAATCTCTTCCCCGTCGTGCGACATGGCCGCGGCGGTCACCACCCTGTTTTTCAGATAGCAGCTATCCACAAGCCTGGCTTGCTGGGTTCCCGGTTTGTCGGATAGGGCATAATGCCGGGTGACGTCGTTGCCCTGCCCGATTTTGTTTTTGGTGAATATATGAAGCGAATCATTGTCCCAGAAAAATCCCTCAAGGTTGTATTTCCACTGGTCGCGCGGGGGCGGAAATGCTTTCTGTTCGGGATATGAGAACCGAATGGAATCGAGCGTTGCTTCGGCCTTTTTCCAGATGTAGATGGTGAGATCTTGCCGATTGTTGCGGTTGTTGCCGAAATCGCCGAGATACCAATTGCCGTTGGGGTCCACGGTCATGTCTTCCCAATCGCGATTGACAGCCCCCTTAATGAGCAGGCTATCGATGAGTGTGCCGTGGCGATCAGTGAGGTATAGGCTCGGCTCGCCGCCGCTGTCGTTGTGCCACCACAGCTTGTCGGGGCCTTCGATAAAAAGGCCGGAGGCCTCGCGAATGATGTTTGGGAGCTTGATCTTTTTGGGAGCTTGCTGGGCGAATGCCTGACTCGTCAGCAGCAACATCAACAGCCATACTATCTTCATATCCGATCTTCTATTAGCAGGTCAGCAATATATATCATCCGCCAACATAAAAAGGGAGCCTGGAGTGGATTTTTAAGACGAAGGTCGAGGTGTATTGACAGGCAAATCTCCGCAGATTGAAACTTGGACTTTCAATCTGCGGAGATTTTTGGTCGTGGCGTCTGCCTCTAGCTTGACGTTATCAGCGCCAGTAGGGTGCCATTCTGCATAATTTCCCTTTTCCGTATTCGCATTTCGGTTCAGATAAATAAATGGACTTATCAGATTTTACCGCACAAAAAAGGCCGCCTCAAAACGAGACGGCCCATTTTATGTGCTTCACAGGACTAGCCTGCATTCTCAGCTGCAATCAGATTCAGTGCGCTACCTGCCTTGAACCAGCCGATCTGCTGGGCATTGTAGGTGTGGTTGCACAGGAAGGAGTCGCTGCTGCCGTCGGCATGGCGGGCGATCACCTCGATCTGCTTATCGGGAGCGAAGCTGCTGATCAGGATGTCGAAAGTATCGTCTTCCTGGATCTTGTCGTAGTCTGCGGGATTGGCGAAAGTCATGCCGAGCATTCCCTGCTTCTTGAGGTTGGTCTCGTGAATACGGGCAAAAGATTTTACGATCACGGCACGCACGCCCATGTGGCGAGGCTCCATGGCAGCATGCTCGCGAGAAGATCCTTCTCCGTAGTTTTCATCACCGATGATCACACTTCCTACCCCGGCATTTCTGAATGCGCGGGCCACTTTGGGGTTTTCCTGATATTCACCGGTAAGCGGGTTCTTGGTATTGGCTTTTTTGGTGAATGCGTTGATGGCCCCGAGCATCACGTTGTTGGAGATGTTGTCGAGGTGACCGCGATAACGCAACCAGGGTCCGGCCATGGAAATATGGTCAGTGGTACACTTGCCAAATGCTTTGATCAGGAGGTGAAGGCCAGTGAGGTCTTTCCCGTCCCAAGGCTGAAAAGGTTCGAGCAATTGCAAACGCTCCGAATCAGGAGATACGGCCACTGTGACTTTGCTTCCGTCTTCGAATGGCGCTACATACCCAGCATCTTCAACATCAAAGCCTCTGGATGGCAGCTCGTCGCCTGTGGGCGGATCGAGTGACACAAGCTGACCTTGCTCGTTCACGAGCTTGTCGGTGAGAGGATTGAAGGTGAGGTCACCTGCAATGGCAAATGCAGTTACCAACTCAGGCGAAGCCACGAAAGCATTGGTATTGGCATTTCCATCATTGCGCTTGGCGAAGTTCCTGTTGAAGGAAGTAATGATGGAGTTTTGGCGGTCAGGATTTTCGTTGTGACGAGCCCACTGACCGATACAAGGTCCACACGCATTGGCGAGCACTACCCCACCGATGTCTTCGAAGGCACCGAGTTGTCCGTCGCGCTCTACAGTGTAGCGAACGAGTTCAGAACCGGGTGTAACGGTAAATTCAGAGCGTGCTTTGAGGCCTTTGGCCACAGCTTGTCTCGCTACCGAAGCGGCGCGGTCGAGGTCTTCGTAGGAAGAGTTGGTGCAGGACCCGATGAGGCCTACTTCGAGGGTTTGTGGGTATCCATTTTCCTTGACAGCTGCGGCAAATTTAGACAATGGCCAGGCGAGGTCAGGAGTAAATGGGCCGTTTACGTGCGGCTCAAGTTCGTCGAGGTTGAGGTAAATCACCTGATCGAAATATTTCTCTGGCTCGGCGTAGGCTTCGGGATCACCTGTGAGGTGCTCAGCTACCTGATCAGCGAGGTCTGCTACTTCAGCACGACCTGTTACGCGGAAATAGCGAGCCATAGACTCGTCGTACCCGAAGGTAGAAGTGGTGGCGCCAATCTCAGCACCCATGTTGCAAATGGTGCCTTTGCCGGTACAGGACATGCTTTGGGCACCTTCCCCAAAATATTCTACAATCGCGCCAGTACCGCCTTTTACGGTGAGGATACCAGCGACCTTGAGGATCACGTCTTTAGGAGAGACCCATCCGCTGAGAGAGCCAGTGAGCTTCACCCCAATGAGCTTGGGCATTTTGAGCTCCCATGCCATGCCAGCCATGACGTCCACAGCGTCGGCACCACCTACTCCGATGGCGACCATGCCCAATCCACCAGCGTTGGGGGTGTGGGAATCGGTACCGATCATCATTCCGCCAGGGAAAGCGTAGTTTTCGAGCACGACCTGGTGAATGATACCTGCGCCTGGTTTCCAGAAGCCAATGCCATACTTGTTAGAGACAGATCCGAGGAAGTCATAGACTTCGCGGTTGACTTCGTTGGCGGTGGCGAGATCTTCATCGGCACCGATTTTGGCCTGGATAAGGTGGTCACAGTGCACCGTGGAAGGAACCGAGACCTGCTTTTTGCCAGCCATCATGAACTGCAAGAGGGCCATCTGAGCGGTGGCATCCTGCATCGCGACGCGGTCAGGGGCAAAATCCACATAATCCTTTCCGCGAGCGAAGGCACGGAGATCAGTGTCAGGAAAAAGGTGGGAGTACAGAATTTTTTCTGCAAGGGGCATGGGGCGGCCTAGAACAGCGCGCGCCTTTTCAATTTTGGCGGGCAATTCTTGATACACCCGTTTGATCATATCCAGGTCAAAAACCATAGCTATCTGGAGGTAAGTACAGTTGAGATAATTTTGCGAAGCTAATAAAAATCGAAGAGGAAAGCACACAAATTGGGCCTAGTTACGGCGAAGTTTCGCTCATTTATTGACATCCATCTTTCTTTCGGTTCATGAGCTTGTGAAGGCTTCTGGTTAATATTTTCCCAATCCCTCATTTCCTCCTATCTTGCCGGGGATTAACGATCATCTCTATGAAGGCTTTGTCTCGCATCCTCCCGGTTTTTGTGTTTGTTGCGCTCTCGGCGTGTAGTTCATCTGACCTCACCCTGCTCAACGAGGTGAAGCGGTTTGAGCCGGAATGGACCCGCCTCAGCTCTACCGTGACCACGATCAAAAGCAATCTTAAGCTAACAGATCAGTATGATGATCACCTCAAGGAGATTGATCCTTATTTGTCTGACCTGAGCACATCAAGCCGCAGTGACCTGGCTGATATGCGCAGCCGATACCGCAACATGATGACCGAGCGCGACAGCCTCTCGCTGCGATTTGGCCGCGAGCTCACCCGATTTGAGGAAGAAGTCACTGGATTCAACAACTGGGTAAATGACCTCATGCAGGAGAAAGTGGATCAATCTACTGCCAGAACGACATTCGACCAATATCAACGCAAATACACCGCCACCAAAGAAGTCATGGACCAGCTCTATGGCCGCCTCGCAGGCAATATCGAGCTTCACAACTCCCTGATGCGAAAGATGGCCTCAGCCGTGAACCTCTATGGCAATTATGAGATTACGGTGAGATGAGGAGAATTTCTGCATTCTCTCGCTCAAGACAAAGGCAGCTCTACATCGCTTCTTGAAATTCTGACTGGTTTCAGGGTCCACCTTTTTTCCTTTCCTCTCCCCATCTGATGTCCACACGTCTCATCGTTGATCGTCAACGTATGGCAAGTGCACGCTACTTAGTTGGCGCCACCTAGTCCGTGGATCAACGCCGATCCGGTGTGGCAATTTGCCTGTTTCACCCCTCTGTCGCATTTTTATCTACCATCATCACCCTTGTCCGTGGCAGGTAGTCAGGATAATTTTGTTGGATAAATTCGATCATTTTTTCGCGAACATGCACGCGCAGGTCCCAGGCTGTGGGAGAATTTTGTGCACTCACCAAAATGCGAATTTCTACGGTACTTTCTTTGGCATCGGTCACTTGAAGCACCTTGGCTTTGCGGTCCCAGAGGGGCGACTCGTCCAATAATCGATCGAGCTCTTCGCGGAGGGGGTCCATAGGCATCCGGTAATCCACATACAGGAAGACACTTCCCACGATATCAGAAGAGGTGCGGGTCCAATTTTGGAAAGGCTTTTCGATAAAATAATTAGTGGGCAACACCAACCGGCGCTTGTCCCACAGGCGCACCACCACATAGGTGAGGTTGATTTCCTCAATCCACCCCCACTCGCCTTCTACCACCACGGCATCTTCGATGCGAATCGGCTGCGCAATGGCAATTTGAATCCCTGCCAAAACGGTTCCCAGAATTTTCTGCGCCGCAAGCCCCAGAATAATCCCCGCGATCCCGGCAGAGGCAATGAGGCTCACACCGATTTTTCGAATACTGTCAAACGACATCAACATCAAAGAAATACCCACGATCAGGATCGTGAACACGACCACCCGCTCAATGATCCGAAACTGGGTATAGACTTTACGGGCTTTGAGGTTGTCTTCCACCTCGATGTCATACTGCTTCAGCACCAGATATTTTACCACCCCTACTCCCTCTATCAAGGTCCAGGAGAGGGTGCCGATGAAGGCTACGTTCAAGACTTTTTGAAGAATCGGGACAATTTCTACTGGCAAATTCATAAACGGAATGGGCAGCTCCAAACCGATGACAATGCTGAGAAAGAACACTGGAAAGTGCAGCATCTTCCGTTTTTTCCGAACCAGGTCCGACTCTGGATTCCCACGCCTGCGCACAACCAGGTAAAAGACGAGGGAGTAAATGCCATACAGGAGGCCGAAAATAATGGCAGCAACGCCCAAATAGTGGAAAAAATCTTCCAGAGAAACATCAAAATCGTCCATATTCATTAGGATGAGCAGATAAAAGGGTCAACTACCTGCTACGCGACAGGTGCTTTCTCGTTGGGGGAGAATGTAAACCATCACGAAAAGGATTGCGAAAGATCACTCATTCGCCCTACATTTAAGCCTTTACGTAAGGTTTTTCCCGATATTCTATGATGAATCTCTCTCTTTCTGGCCACCACGCCCTCGTGGCAGGATCTACCCAGGGCATTGGCAAAGCCAGCGCCCAAACCCTTGCCTCGCTCGGCGCCACTGTCACCCTCATTGCTCGCAATGAGGATCTGCTCAAGCAGGTGTTGGCAGAGTTGCCACGCCCACAGCAGCAAGCTCACGGCTATCTGGTAGCCGATTTTTCTGATCCGGAATCCGTGCGCAAAACAGTGGTGGACCACCTCGCCGCAGGCAATCCTACTTTCTCTATCCTGATCAACAACACCGGAGGCCCTCCCGGAGGACCGATCAAGAATGCCACCCTCGAAGAATTTTATTCAGCCTATCACATGCACCTCGCCTGCAACCATTTGCTCGCACAGACCCTGCTCCCAGGCATGGAAGCCGCAGGATTTGGCCGCATCGTGAATGTGATTTCTACCTCGGTGAAAATTCCGCTTCCCGGCCTGGGTGTTTCCAACACCACCCGAGGCGCTGTGGCTAGCTGGGCCAAAACCCTCTCCCTCGAAGTCGCCAAAGACGGCATCACCGTCAACAATGTCCTGCCCGGATTCACCCAAACCGCCCGCCTCGATCAAATCATCGACAACAAGGTGGCCAAGTCTGGCATGACTCGCGAAGCCGTGATCGAAGAATACCTCGACACCGTGCCCGCACGAAGATTTGCCGATCCACAAGAGACCGCCAATGTGGTTGCTTTTCTCTGCACACCCGCCGCTGCCTATGTCAATGGCGTGAGCATCCCCGTAGATGGGGGCAGGACAGGAAGCTTGTGAGGAATCAACCATCCCTACAGAATCTCATTCCCGCTTCTTCCCAAATTACCATTTGACCCAACACGAACACATGGCGATGAGGCTTCAGCGAAATGACCTCCTATTCTATCTCAATATCTCGCTTCTCAAATCGCACAGGGGGCTTTAAGATCCAGTCTTGCTTCTCAAAGTCTCGCTTCTCAAAATCTCTCTTGTCTGACTTCTGACTTTCTGACTTTCTGACTTCTGACTTCTGACCCCTCCTATGAACCTCCGACACTTCATCAACGGCGAATTTTGCGACCCGGCCTCGGCTAGCTGGCTCGATAATATGGAACCCGCTACGGGAAAGGTGTATGCAAAAGTGGCCGCAGGCAATGAGATAGATGTGGCCAGGGCCGTGGAGGCCGCGCAAGCTGCTTTCCCGGCATGGGCAGATACGCCCATCAACGACAGAGCGCGGATTATGGAGCGCATCGCAGATGGCATTGAACGACGCAGAGAGGAATTTGCCCGGGCAGAAAGCATCGACAATGGCAAGCCGCTCAGCCTCGCCCGCCGGGTGGACATTCCCCGCGCCGAAGACAACTTCCGCTTTTTTGCCCGCGCCATTACCCAATGGCACTCCGAGGCCTACGACATGGGCTCGCGCGGCTTCAACTATGTGCTTCGCCGTCCGCTTGGCGTGGTGGGATTGATTTCTCCGTGGAATCTTCCGCTCTATCTGTTTACCTGGAAAATAGCACCCGCCATCGCCGCAGGCAACACGGCCGTGGCCAAACCCTCCGAAATCACACCCATGACGGGCTACCTCCTCGGCGAGGTATTGCAGGAAGCAGGCCTGCCTGCTGGAGTGCTCAACATTGTGCAGGGAACCGGCCCCTCTGTTGGCGAGGCCATCGTGACGCACCCGCAGGTGAAAGCGATTTCCTTCACAGGCTCCACCAAGGTGGGCAGGCGCATCGCAGAGGTGACCGCTGGCGACTTCAAAAAACTCTCGTTGGAGATGGGCGGAAAAAATGCCAGCATCATTTTCGACGATGCCCATTATGACAAGGCGCTCCAAGGCACCTTGCGCGCTGGCTTTACCAATCAGGGGCAGATCTGCCTCTGTGGCAGCCGGGTGTTGGTGCAAGACACCATCTACGACCGCTTTGTGGCCGATTTGGCCGAGGGGGTGCGCAAGCTGCGGATCGGCGATCCGCTGGAAGAAGGCACCGACATCGGGGCGATTGTCTCCCAGATGCAGTGGGAAAAAGACCTGGCCTACATCGAGCTCGCAAGACAAGAAGGCGGAAAGGTGATCTGTGGCGGGGCCAAGGCACCTGCGCCGAATGCCCGCTGTGCCGATGGATGGTTTCTCCAGCCCACCATCATCACGGGGCTGGGGCCACAGTGCCGCGTGAATCAAGAAGAAATTTTTGGCCCGGTGGTAACTGTGCAGTCCTTCACCGACGAAGCCGACGCCATCGCCAAGGCCAATGCCACGCCCTATGGCCTCTCGGCCACGCTGTGGACCAACGACCTCACCCGCACGCATCGGGTGGCGGCAGCGCTGGAGACGGGCATTGTGTGGGTCAATAGTTGGATGGTGCGCGACCTGCGCACGCCATTTGGCGGGGTGAAACAAAGCGGCATCGGCCGCGAAGGAGGCTTCGAAGCCCTCCAATTTTTCACCGAACCCAAGAACGTGTATGTGGATTTGGGGTAGGGAGAGCGGGAGGGTATGAGCAGTTGTATGCTCAAAACGGCTCCCGGATTAACAATTATTCCAATATTTACCCAAACAAAAACCATCGCATGGGCACTACCTCCACCTCCCACATCTCCATACAAGATTACCTCCGAATGGAGGCGTCAGCTGAGGTTCGTCATGAGTTTCATCGGGGTGAAGTATATGCGATGGCTGGCGGCACCTTCAATCATAGTGTGTTGGGGACCAATATCACCACCGAGCTTTCTCTGGCTGCGAGGAAAAATGGGTGCACCACATTTAATGGCGACATGAGAATCCGAATAGATTCCATGAACTGCTTCCTTTATCCCGAAGTATCTGTAGTTTGTGGAGAGGCAGAAAGCAGTCAGCATGATCCAAACACAATCATCAATCCATCTCTGATTGTGGAAGTGTTGTCTGAAAGCACGGAAGCTTATGATCGTGGAGAGAAGTTTTTCCTTTATCAGCAACTTGAAAGTTTTCGGGAATATGTGCTGATAGATCAACACAAACCACTTGTGAGTCATTTTTTCAAACATGACGACGGCATCTGGGAGTTCAAGAATGTATATGGCCTGGACCAACTGCTCAGGATCGAGATTTTGAAGGTGGATATTCCCCTCGCAACGATCTTCCGCGATACCCGCGACCTTAAAACCCTCTGAACACAGCAGGCTTTCAGCCTGCCAGGACTATTCGCTGGCAGCTTTTGAACCGAGGCGAAGCCTGGTGTCGCCAGGGCTAAGGCTCGTCATGGCGCCTCCACCAAGCCCGACCAATTGCCGGAGAGATTGCTCGTAGCGGGCATCTTCGCCAGCGAGAAAGACAGCATCGAGCGCGACTCCGGCGTATTTGCCAGACTCCACTACCCGCCTCAAGTCAGCGTCGTAGCGCAGGCCTCCGTCGCTCACGAGCACCACGCGTGTGGGTTCATTGGCGAGGGACGCCAGTTCGTAGGCTTTTGTGAGGGCGGGAAGCACGCGGGTTTCGCCGCTGCCGCTGAGGCGGCTGCTCTCTGCCAGCACATCGCTGAGTTTGCCTATGGGCACGTGGTCGAGAAGCAACTGATGCGAGTCGGCAAAGGAAATAAGAGAGATCCGATGATCCTCGGGCATGCCCGCAGCCCAGGCTGCCAGGGAGCGCCGAAAGAGCGGAAGCCGGTGGCTTTCCTGCATGGAGCCCGACACATCCACCACAAAGATCCAGGAACGGGGCGCTTCCTGCGCCACAGGAGCTTCGATTGCCATGCCGAGGGGTCGAAATGCAGGGTAGATCCCTGCATTCAGCCAAATTTGTGTGTTGGCCACCGCATTCACATCCTCCAGCGTGGAGACGATGCTTTCTGATTTTCCGGCAAAAATATCCACCAAGTCATGATTGAGCCACTGATAGCTGCGTGTCCACCCTGCTTGTGGGTGAAGAGCAGCGGGCGGAAAATCGCCATCAAGCCAGGCTTGTGCAGCCTCCTGAAATCGAGTCATGGCCCTTTCCCAACGCAGCCACTGCGGCTCCTGCAAGCGCAGATCCTCTGCGCTGAGGTGTTCGCGCCAGGCCTTCCTTCGCAGGGGCGCGCTGCGAAGCCAGCTTTGCAGCTCTGAAATGGCGGGTTTTCCTGCCTGCTGACGCCCCGTTTTTACGATGTTCATGATCGTTTCGGCATGTGACATTCCCTGTCGAAAATGCTGCCGGGCGATGCCATGAGCAGAAGATTGAGCAAAAGATTGTGCCCGTTGCAGTTCCTGCTGCACCTCATAGCGAAGCCGATCCTGCACAATGCCTGCATCTTCGAGTGCCACGGCAAGCTCTTGAAGACGCGAGAGGCCAAAGGCGAGCTCGGTTTCACCGATAGCTCTGCCGGTGGCAAGCAGGCGAAATACTTCCTCGTCGTTTCGGCGAATGGTTTGGGAAAGTAATTCCAACAAGCCCAGATCGCGCTGGAGAGAATCACGACGGCGAGGGGCGAGGGCTGCTGCGTGTGTCCACCACAGCTCATCGGCAGAGGTGGGCGCCACGTCTTTCCAGACGGGAATCGGCCCTTGGTGCTGACCAAGCAAGGCGAGGTTGATGGCTTCCCAGCGGGGGAGATTTTGGAGGGCGCTGAGCTGCCAATGGCGGGCCATGGCACTAGCGGCCCACAAAGCCGAATCGGCCTGAGGCGCAGCCTGAATGCATATCCAGCCAGACAGGAACAGAATCAACAGATAGATCTTACGCATGGACGGGCAAGTTGAGAAGAAGCGGCGAGAAATCTATTTCAACTTTTCGGAATTTGTTACGATAAATTTGATTGGAAACTCTGGCGGGGAGAATTGCAGGAAACAACTCGAATTCAGTACCTTTGCCTATGGCTCAGGCATCCGGACATATCCTTATTTTATCAGCGCCTAGCGGAGCGGGCAAAACCACCCTTGCGGGCAAAGTGCTTTCGCGCTTTTCGCAGTTCGAATTTTCTGTATCCGCTACCACAAGGGCGCCACGCCACTACGAGGAGCATGGCAAGCACTATTACTTTCTGGATCAGGAAGAATTTGAGGAATTGCTGGAACAAGATGCGTTCATTGAATGGGAGGAAGTGTATCCGGGGCGATACTACGGCACGCTTCGCTCAGAAATCGACCGCATTCTTGCGCATCATCACTTTCCCGTTCTCGACATTGATGTGGATGGCGGTGTGCACGTGAAGCGCGATTATGGGGATCGGGCGGTGTCGGTGTTTATTCAACCGCCTAGCATAGAGGCACTGGAGCAACGGCTCAGAAACCGCAAGGCAGACAGTGAAGAAGACATTCAGCAGCGACTGAAAAAGGCCGCGCACGAGCTGGAATACGCCCAACACTACGATTTCGTGGTGATCAACGACGACCTTGAGCGAGCCGCCGATGAGCTGGAAGGCATCATCAGGCAGATGTTTCTCGTGCGAAGCTGAAGGAAGGCT
>JANQTF010000067.1:12265-24031 GCA_030731845.1 Bacteroidia bacterium
CTTTTAGAGGCGAGAGGCGAGACTGGATCGGCTACGCCTTTTTAAGATCTAGTCTCGCTTCTCAATATCTCGCCTCTTGATCTCTCATTTCACCCCCAACCCCCTCGCCAACTCACCATTCCGACGCGCAGGGGGCTATAAGATTGCTTCTGACCTCTAACTTCTCAAATTCCTTCATCCCAGCCTTCTCCCAAGGGGAGGAGCAAGATAATCTAAACCATCCTTTTTCTTGTCTGACCTCTCGTTTCTGACCCCTGACACCTCAACCCCTGCCATGACAAAAATCGGACTCTTTTTCGGCTCATTTAACCCCATTCACATTGGGCATTTGATTCTGGCGCAGACTGCGCTGAATCTCACGGACCTGGACAAGGTCTGGTTTGTGGTGTCGCCGCAAAATCCGTTTAAGGAGAAAAAAAACTTACTGCCGGAGTATGACCGCATGCGCATGGCAGATCTTGTGCTAGATGGCAACCACGACATTCTCCCCTCCAACGTGGAGTTTTCCTTGCCAAAACCTTCCTACACGATCGACACGCTGACCCACCTGAGCGAGCGCTACAAATCCTATGAATTTTCGCTGATCATGGGCGAGGACAATCTCCAGCATTTTCACAAGTGGAAAAATCACGAGGCGATTCTGAAGTATTATCGGATCTTTGTCTATCCGCGGGTAGATTGCGAACCATCAGAGCTGGCAAATCACCCCAATGTGCATAAGTTTGAGGCTCCGCTGCTCAATATTTCTGCGACCTATATTCGCGAGACAGTGAAAAGCGGTGGCTCGGTGCGCTACATGGTGCCCGAAGAAGCCTACGCCTATATTGAGCAGAATGCCCTCTTCAGATAATCCCCTATGCGACAATCCATTCCCAATTCCCTGACCGCATCCAATTTATTTTGCGGCACATTGGCCCTCGTGGCAATCTGGCAGGGCAATCTGTGGGCTGTGCTAGGCCTGCTGGCGGCTGCTTTGCTGCTCGATTTTATGGATGGTTTTGTTGCCAGAATGTTGAAAGTGTCCTCACCAGTAGGCAAAGAGTTGGATTCACTGGCCGATGCGGTCAGCTTTGGGGTGGTGCCCGCATTCATCATGGCGCGCCTCATTCGCTTGTCTCAAGGGCAGGATTTCCCAGACGATGCCATGTGGACAGCTGGCCCGGACTGGCTTTGGATGGCTGGCTTGCTGATCGCAGCTTTCTCTGCGCTGCGCCTGGCGCGATTCAACCTGGATACGCGACAGGGCGATACATTTTTTGGGTTGCCCACGCCTTCCAACACGATGTTTGTGCTGGGCTTGTGGCTCCTGATTGAGCTTAAGCCGGAGTGGGCACTCGTGGAGGCAATCAATCGCCCGATTGTGCTGGTGGGAGTGTCGCTGCTTTTTTGCTGGCTGATGTTGGCGAATGTGCAATTGCTAGCGCTCAAGTTCAGCTCGTTTGGCTGGAATGGCAATGAATTTCGCTATCTGCTTCTGGGCGGAGCCGTTATTTTATTGGTCTCGTTGGGATGGGTAGCTATCTCCTTCATCATTTTGTATTACCTTGCGCTCTCATTGGTTCACAACCTTCGTGAGACCAAAAACCTGAGGGGCATCGCGTCCCATTAGCCCGCATATTGGCACCAAAGGCTGCTTTATTCTTCTGACAATTGTTTCTCGACACATGAAATTCAAAGCGATCATCCACATCATGCCCCGCCCCGAGATCCTTGACCCACAAGGCAAGGCTACGCTTCACGGACTCCACAACCTGGGTTTTTCGCAGGTGGAGCAGGTGAGAATCGGGAAACAAGTAGAGATCACTGTCGAGGCTGATGATGCAGAATCTGCCAGGGCTTCTTTGGAAGAGGCTTGCCGCAAGCTGCTTGCCAATCCGGTGATTGAGCAATTCCGCTTTGAGCTGACGGAGGCCTGATCAGGTTCTAGGTCCAGTGGTCAACGATTTCCACTACATGCCCTTCCCAGGGATGTAAAAGCTGCTGCTGTTGGTAAATTCGTAGCGTTTCGGCCTGATCATCGGTGCCGGGCAGGGTCTGTAGGTCGGCGATTTTGCTGTCAAAGTTGAGCAAATGAATCGCACCGCCCTGCTGTCGGATAAAAGCGAGCAATTCGTTGCGATAGGCGTCTTCAATCCACGGGCCTTCGATGACGAGATTTTTCCCTTCCTTTCCAAATACAGACACAAAGTGCCGGGCAGTTCTCATGTGGTTGAGCCGCACGTGGGGGTCGTCGGCATTTGTCACAGGCAAGGTGAAGGTGAAGAAACGGTAGTCTGGGAAGCGCTGCTGAAGATAGGCCGACTTGCCGATGTGGGGAGGCCCCACTGGTACCACTACCTGGAATACTGGCCTGGGGCTCTCGCCTTGCTGAGGCCTGTGCAGGAGTTTCTGCACCAAGTCGCTTTTTTCTTGTTGCAAGGCGTGCCACAGCGCATTCTTCTTCTGGTAGCGGGCTGAGGTATAGGCTTGCTGAATGTCTCCAAAGGTACCGAGTTCGTATTCAACCTGAGGCACAATGACAGACAGAAAGTGATCGATGATTCCAAAGACCTTGTCCTGATCTACACAGATACGCCCATGGAGATCGAACCAGACAAATTGTCCGAGCAGGCGAAGATCTACTCTGGTGGCAAGTCGCTTGTATTGGTCGATGGAAACGCCGCGCAAGCCCATTTGGAGCGGGGCGCTATGATATTTCACAATGGAGAGAATCCGCTGTCGCTGTGCTGTGTCAATATCGGGCTGCTGTAGAAGGAGGTCTCGGGCAATGGAAACACCAGCGGCTTCGTGGCCACGTGCACTCCATCGGCCTTGCACCCATGCGGTGACCTGGGGCTTGCCCAGGTCGTGCACAATCGCAGACCAATACAAAGCCTGATAATCTCTGGCAGAGAGATTGAATTGACCATGGTGGTCCAAAAACTGCGTCAGCACCAATTGGGTGTGATTATACACCGATCCCTCGGCATGATACCTTGGGTTCTGAGGGGTATCCTTCATTTGGTCAATCAAAACCTGTGGAATGGGTAATTGCTGCACCTCTGTATCTACCATGATCAACGTTTCTATATCAAATGCATGCTGCAACACAGTCTGAGGAAGCTACATGATAACGAAGTTGGAAAGCTAGTAGTTCCCTTCTCCAATGACAAACCTATTCCTGATCTATCAATGATCTCCATCTGGGATCTCAATTTCCTCCATCTCTTCTTCCAAAAATTCATCGGCTTCCGACTCGATCATGCGAAGGATATCGGCTTCCAGTTCGGCATCGAGGTCCAATTCATCGCCAATCTGCACTTCTTCTTCCCAGGAGTCTCGCTCCTCATCCTCCCAGTCATCATCTTTGAAACCAGAATCAATGCCTGACCACTCATCGAGCAGGTCGTCGGCGGCATCAAAAAACAATTCGTCTTCCATAGGGAGGTACGTGTCGTCGCCCTGGTATGCCTGATCGAAGATGAGCTTAAACTCTACCCTGCGGTTCATTTCTTTGTGCTCATCGGTATCGTTGGGCACGATGGGGCGGGTTTCCCCATAGCCAATGGCGGTGACACGCCCCTCCTCAAATGCGCCACGTCGCATGATGTAGTCTTTGATGGCCACAGCCCGCTCTTCTGAGAGGCGCAAATTACTGGCATCGAGGCCATCGGAGTCGGTGTGGCCTTCCACCTCCAACTTAAACATGGGATAGGTCTCCAAAAACCGCACGATATAATCCAGATCGGGCCTCACTTCTGAGCGGAGTTTGGAGGAATTGGACCCAAACTTCATGGCCTCAAACACGATGGGCACATCCTGATTGATGCTTTGGGTGAGCACTTCGAAGGTGGTGTCACTGTTCAGCACGATGTCTTGCTTGATAGTGAGAAAATTGTCCCCTAAAACATAGATCCGGTAGCGGTTGTTGTTGATCAGGTCAAATTCAAAGTAGCCGAATTCATTGATTTTCTTGGGCGCCACCTCCACGCCGTTTTCCAGATCCACGATCATCACAGTGCCCTGCAGGGTGTAGCCCGACACTGAGTCGATCAGCACACCGCGCAACTTGGCGATGGCATCTGGACGGGCCTCCATGGGCATGGGAAAGGAAAAGATATCGAAATTCTGATCTACGTGATCGAGCTCGCGGTCTTTGGCATTGGAGTAGAAAATGGTTTTGCCGTCTCCATCAATAGAGAAGTAGTACTCATTTCCTGCGGTATTGACCAAGGGCCCCACATTTTTGGGAGCCTCCCAGTTGAGGCCAACATTGCGCGATTTGTAGATATCGTAGCCCCCAAAACTTGTGAGGTGGCCGGTTGAGCCAAAGTAGAGAGTTCCATTGATTTTGTGAAAAAATGGTGTGACTTCAGATCTGGGGGTATTGATGATCGGCCCGAGATTCTGGGCTGGCATCCAAATGCCTTCTTCATTGAGTTGGGTCATGAAAATATCTGTGCCGCCAAAACCACCGGGGCGATTGGAGGAGAAAAACAGGGTTTTACCATCGGCCGAGATATTGGGCTGGGAATCCCAGGATTTGGAATTCACATATTTGCCAAGGTTGTGTACCCCAATCCACTCCCCACGATCATAAGTAGCCTGATAAATATCGCAATCGCCAAGGCCATCGGCAGATTTGCAACGGGTGAAGTAGAGGGTTTTCCCATCGGGGGAGAGACAAGCAGATCCTTCGTTGAATTCGGTATTGATGTCATTGCTCAGACGCTCTGCCGGGAGCCAATCCCCCCCCACGAAATCTCGTTCGGAAAAATAGAGGTCTTCGTTAAACCGCTCAAAAGGATCTACAAACTCTGCTTTTATCTTGCCCGAAGTGTCGCGGCGGGAGGTAAAGATGAGCACCGAATCACTCGGGTGCATGAAGGGCGCGTAGTCGGCATCGGTGCTATTGACGGCCTTGCCCATGCTTTGGAGCACGCCTTTGGGTGGGATCAGGGGATCGAGGCGTTTGCGGAGCTTGAGCAATTTTTTGTACTCCTCCACCGGAATCCAATCACTCGCCTGTGGCGCCTTGATCTCCACGATGGTGATATACTGTTCATCGTTTCGCTCCACGTTGAGGCGCAGGGCTCCAGCTCCTGATTTGTGAACTTCAGCCAACTCGTAGAAAAAAATGGCCCCGATGGTATCCCCCAGTTCTTGCTTCACATGGCCAGCCTCCCAGAGCAGGTGCACATCCCGCTGAAAATTGAGAATCCCAAAGTTGGTGATGTATTGTTGGAGCGCCAGATCAAGCTGTATAGGATCGCCCAGCTCCCGCATTTCCTGTAGGTGATCGAGCTCCTTGTCGTTGCTGTAATATTCAATTTCATTGACCCGCGGAAACATCCTGATCTCGCCATATCTGGCGAGCAGGTCTTCCTGGGTACGCAGAAGCACCGATCGTTGCTTCACCACCTTTTGGTCAGCGATGGGGTCACTTGCAGGATCTTCGCCAGGCTGCGCATACAACCCGCAAGGCCAGTTGATCAACAGGCCCGATAACAGTAAAATAGAGATGCGAAACATAATATGTCCGACATTATTGGCCTGAAAAATAAATGAAGCGGGAGCAATAGCAGTAAATTAACCGTTATTCCTCCGCTAACACAACGAAATTTCCTCCAGAATGTGTCATGTGTAAGCAAACACTTGGAGTCTTTCTTTACTGAAACACTTCCTGCAACAAAAAAGTGGCCCTGCTACTTTCCAGGCTCCTTTCGCGAGGATCGAGATAGCTCTCCCCTACCCCTTTGAAGGTGCTGTAAATGATGCACCCGCTTTCCCGTTGCAAAACGGATAGTCGCCAGGTGTATCGAACGCCTTCCATGCCCGGCAACTCTTTGGAGACGATTTGAAGGACTTCGTCACCGGAAATGGGAAGTCCGTAGCTTCTTGCCCATGCCCGCAGCTGCTCCCTGACCCAAGAAGCCGGCAATTGACTCCGCACAGAAAATGCGGGAATATCGGCCTCCCCTATTCGCAGGATGGCAGGCTCTATGAGTATCTGCTTCGCGGGCTCATCGGCCTTGATTTCGATCAATCGGAGCTGCTCCTCCAGCTCTGAGATGCGCCTGATCAGGGCTTCCTGATCAGTATTTTCCTCTAATTCGCTTAAAAAAAGTTCTCTTTGCCTGATGCGTTTTTCGCGCATGGCGAGTTCCCATCCTCTCTCAGTGAGGGCGATTTGAGCCTGCTGAAGCTGTTCTTGCTGCCGGAGGTAAATGGCTCGGCGCGCTTTTGACTCATCTGATTCAGGATTGAGGGCCGCCACGATCTGCAAAAGGCTGTCGCCTCGATTGTCTTGCACGAGGATCTGCCGCTCCGATGCTGCGAGGCGATCGGCCCAGGCTCGTTCTTGTTGTTGCCAATTTGCCAGTTGTAGCACAAGGCTATCTTCTTCCCGATTGACAGATCGCCCTTGTCGCTCTAGTTGCTCCATTCGGCCAAAGACTACCCCAATCTCCTGCTCCTTGGCCAGAAGCTCTTGATTGAGGCGATCAATCTGTTGCTGAAAAGCTTTTCGCTCTTCTGCATGCTCGCTCAGAAGCGGGCTGATGATGGCAAGGGTATCCACGCTCAGGGCTACAGCAGGCAGCGGGCTTGTTGCTGCGAGCTGCGCAGTCAGCTTTTCATTTTCTGCTTCGAGGGCCACCATGCGTTTTCTCACGGCCTCGGGCATATCTCCGGCCTGCGACTGCACCCCTTGCCAGGCTTGAGAAAGGCTGTCGCGCTCGGTGAGGAGCCGCTGCCTCACCTCTCGGGTTCTGGCAAGCTCCTGTGTGAGAAGATCCAGGCTATCGCGGTAATTACGGGCAAGGCCAGAAGATTCTTCGCCGAGGAATGGCTTGATCTCGTCGCTACTGAGATATTGCCGAAAGCGTCGGGAAACTTCCTCCACAATGGCATCGTCGATCTCGGTATCGGGAAGAGAGTCGATGGGCCGGGTAGATTGGCGAAGGAATAGTCCGGGTTGATCCGTGACTTCTGAGGGGCGGCGCTCCACATAAAGATTCCAGACTTGCTGAGATTTGCGGGCCTGATACTGTCGCACAAGGTCCTGGGTTTGAATGCCAATGAATAGCGGGTCAAAATTGAGGGAATCGCCTGTGGCCGACCTTGTGAATTGGTCGAGATCGAGGAGCAGCCGCAGGGCCAGGTCAGGAAATCGTGGCACTGTGACCGATTCGCGGTAATCGATCAGGGCAGCAGCCCGAAAGCGGGTGAGGTGCTTGGTTTGGGGTTCCAGAAAATACACGAGTGTGAGGGGTTGCCACACCGAGACCGGCGCGTAGCGAAGCTGCTCACAGAGAATCATATCTTCATACACAGAAGGAGCTGCGCCTTGCGCTTGTAAATGCGCCACGAGCGCTTCTCTCAACATCACAGCATCGGAAGGCAAAAGGATTTCAAACCCTTCGAGCTGTTTTTCATAAATCTGAAAATCGGCCATCCTCACCGGAAGGCGCTGAGACAGCAGATTTCCCAGGCCGGCGATCATGATCAGCCAAAGCAGAATGCTTCGTTTTCCCATAGATCGAAGATACGAAGGATGATGCGAAAAAGTACCCGAGAAGAAGATAAGCAGACAAAGAGGCATGGCAGTTTCTATCCGGATTGATTGAATTGAAAGCCCCTTTCTTTCATAAGTCATGGGGCAATTTCTTTTGGATTCTTTTTATTGCAAACTCTTGCTTATTTTCAAAAAGTTTGGCTGCTCATACAGCGTTTTTTGCAGCTCTCTCGTCTTCCTTTCAAAATGCCAACCAAACACCCATGACTCCACGCCCAATCCGATTGGTCATGTTAGGGATTTGCCTTGCCGGAATGAGCTCCCCGCTCTTCGGCCAAAGTGACTTGTCTGCGAGCATCGGCTTGGGAGGAACTTATTTCCTCTCGCAGGATATGTTCAAGTCGCAGGATATCTGGAGAAATGGCAATATGGGGATTCCGGTGCACATGTCGTTGGAGTATTCGCACGACACTTGGTGGGGAGGAATCTACCTGCAAGGAGGCAGGCAAGGGTGGAAGTCTGGACCTGGCGCGCCCATCTGGCCTGGCAGAAACAAGCCTATGCAGCATGAGCGAAACTGGTGGGGCGGCATGGGAGCAGCAGTATTCGGACAACGAATCAGCATGGGATACCTGTCGCAGATTCAGCTTTCGCCGTATGTGGGCATTGGCTATGATTGGCAGCAGCCCTTCAGCTACTGCGGAGCTGGGGCTACTTTTGGCAAAAATCTCACCCTGCCCGTCTCTCAAGCCGATATTCATACTTTGAATGTCTCAAGCCTTATGCTGGGCACGGGTGTGAATCTAGACTACCAAATGTCTGGCGGGCCACATCCTATTTGGATCAGATTGGGAGTATCTGGCTGGTGGCGGGAGTTGCCACTCCTCTCGGGAACGTATCGGCTCTGGGAAGACGGAGGCCACATGGCACAGCGCCCTCCCTGGGCGATCTCTCCTCCGAGGCCGGGGCAGCGCTTATATATGGAAGAATGTCCCGCCCCAACGTTCTCAGCAGCACCTGATCAGGAATATGAGCTGGAGCTTCCCGGACACGTCGTGAATTGGTTTGTGGGTCTTCGGTTTGATCTCTAAGAACCTGTTTCAGTAGATAAATTGCCACGCTTATCCCCCCAAACGTCACGCTCATTCATTTCCACTCTTTTCTCGCAACCTATTTGCTTTTATTTGATCTGAATAATTTTTTCTGCTACCCGATGAAACGCCACCGCTACATATGGATGTTATTGCTGTCAGTCACTTGCCTGGCCATGACTCTGTATGTGCTACTTTCCGGCGAATCACATGAAGTGGTGAGCAGACTTCCTGAGGCAGAAACTGCCGTAGATAGCATGAAAGAAGCATGGGTAATGGTGAAAGATAGCCTTCACCTTCGATGATCGACCGGCTTATTGCCCATTGACCGACCAATATCCAACTACCCGATCGTTCCTGTCGATGGGTCCTCGAAAATACACCAACACAAAATAGCTGTTCTCGGCATCGCCAAGTCGCCCTTGAAAGGTGCTCGACTCTGGCACATCCTGAGCATTTGCTGCCGTCACATACTGGTAGTCGTAGTAGCCTTGCTTGAGCAACATTTCTACCTGATATTCTTTCACTTCTTCGTTCCACCTCATTCGATTGCTCACATTCAGCGCCCAATCGGTGAATTTGCCTATGACATAGACTTCCTTATCGGGGATGGGGGCAGATCGTGGGGCGGAAAAATAGACATATACGTAGTCTGACTGCACGGATGGCCGCTGCCATTCTTGTACTTCTATGAAGTAACTTCCATTGAGGTCGGGTTGCCGCCCGAAGGTATTGCTGAGCCAGGCATTATCAGAAAACAAGTACACGTCAAAAACATCGTCTCGCTCTTCTACGTCTTGAATTGAAGCCGAAAGAAAGCGGGTGCTTCGAATGTCAAGGGGCCGAAATTCGTGACCATTGGGGAAGCTTCGCAATAGATCCACCTCAAACAGCAGTTGATCGTTGAGAATATTCACGGGTCTTAGGCTCATTTGTTGGTCAAAGCGAAAGTTGGGCATCACACTCACATGCAAATCATTCATGGGGTTGAATACCTGCAATTTGCCGGGGTTCACGAGAAAGTTGATTTGCTCCATGCGCCTGCGGCGCGGCGCCTGATTTAACTCGCCTGTGAGGCCAATCCCAACCAGTGATTCCACCACTACAAAGCGCCGGGTGAGCACCACAGCCGAGGCATCTCCGTCCCGAAACACCTTGATCAGATAATTGCCCGAGAGCTTAAATGCTTCATTCTCCTGAGGGAAGGAATATTCGTAGTGCACATAATCTACTTTGGTGAATTCAGAACGTTGAAATATCTGGATCCGGTCCTGGGTAAATCCCTCGTAGAATTCAATGGGCAGCACCTGCACGGGTCTCCAGTATTGATCACAAGCGATGAGATCCACAAAAAAGTCGGATTCCCGCTCCTCAGCATCCCGCAACTCGTCAAACTCAAGGGTGATGGGATCGTAGCCTCCGATGAAAGTTACCGGCATTGCTCCTGGGGTTCCATCACGATAGATTTGCACCGTTTTGATATTGCCATCAAGAATGGCATCCTGCCCAATCAGCGGGGCCTCGACTGGCTTGGGCCGGGGCTTTTGCGCGACCTCTTTGGGCGGGCAACCTGTGAAGGTAATCATCATCAGCGCGCTGACGACAACGAGGGGAAAAAATGGTCCGGGTACATGCTTCATTGGGATCTGATTTCAAAAAGCCCCTGGGCTTCATCTATACTCAACGATTTTCCGCCAGCTTTGGGCCATGCGTGCTCCTTCCAATTTTTACTTGGCTTGAGAATGATGGCTTCGCCTTGTTGAACAATTTCTACTGGCCACTCAAACCCTTCCTCCACATTGCCCCAGCGGTATCTGATGACCGATTTCCTGCGGCGTTTTTCAATGCTGAACTCAAATACCGGAAGGGTTTTCCGATCGAGATACTGACGCATCACGATATCAAGATCACGGTCGATGTGATCGACGATCCAGGCACGCAGAGCCTCATCATCTGCCAGCGGGTTGCGGGACAGCGCCAGCAAGCCAGGTAGTTGCTGCCGCCAGGCGGGATTGTCGCCAGTGATCCAGTGATTCACGAGCCATCCACCCCAAAAAGCAGGGTTGGTACGGTAGCCTTCCATCACATTCTCCCGCACTTTTTCCGAAAACTGATGCTCAATCCACAGCCATTCAGCCTGTTGAAAGAAAGCCTCCCTGATGGGTGAACCTTTGGCTAGGTCCATCGCTCCGATCCAGCGTGAGGCTACTTCTCTCACCAACAACGGAGAGTATCCCGGTGCCTTGCGTCCATAGAGATGGCTTCCATGCAGATTGGAGCCAGGCTCTTCGATCCACCGCTGTGGCTCCAGGCCTTTGGCTGGCATCGGGCCCCAATGCTCTGCCAGCACCCTCAGGATGCCAGGCACCTCGGCATAGTGCACCTGAGCATGTTCCAGGCGTGATTGTGGCACCCAAAAATGCCATTCCCGAAGTCCGCGATTGGTTTGCTGTATGTTCGAGAATCGCACATAGTTGCCGATGTACCAGGTAGGCACGCCATTCATCACTTGTTGACTAAATACCCATCTTTTATCTCCACCGGGCCAATTCGTCACTTCTTTGAGTTTTCCCTCGGTGATGGGCCGCAGGCCATCGGGGAGGATGAGGGCATTCCACAAGCTATCAGGCGTGCGCCAGGCCTGCGGAACCCACGGATGCCACCGAGCCGAAGGACCATCGCTGAATTGTATCCACGGAAATCCCTCTTCGTCTATGCGAAAGGTGGCTGCTTCGGTCGGAGGCGTACCAGAAAAAACAACTGCCACCCGCTGCAGCTGCTTATTGGCAGTAGCAGGCAAAATTCGAAAGCCTCCCGGACTGCTACGAAAAGAAGCAGGCTGCTCATTGATGGTGACCCGAGCTACTTCGAGGCCCCGTGGCAACTGCCATTCCGCATCCGTGATGCCTCCCCGCACATGCACCCGTAGCGTGCCCGCAATCCGCTGATTGCTGGAACTAATCTTCGTCTCCAGCTCCATGTAGCTCAGCTCCTGCGCCAGCAGACCGTGCATACTCCCTATCAAAAACAGGAAAAACAGATTCCAGCTTCTTCTCATGATGCGAAGCTAAGGGAAGAAGTTCAAAGTTCAGTGCGTTAGGGAGAAAGTTTGGATGGGTGAGTGGGTGAATGAGGGAAGGTCTTGACAGGATTGCTGGATTCCAGGATTTTCAGGATGAA
>JANQTF010000068.1 GCA_030731845.1 Bacteroidia bacterium
TCGCGGTTGGCGAAGTAGTTGTTGGCCTCGTCGATGAAGATGGTGTCTTCGCCAATGGGCGTGAGGTACATGAACTCATGAGCAATTCTCCCACCCATCATGCCCACATCACTGAGCACAGCCACCACGGGGAGTCCGAGGCGCTTCATAATTTGAAAATACGCGTCGTAATGGGCTTTGTATTGCTTCTCCATGCCCTCCCAGCTGCTGTCAAGCGAGTAAGAGTCCTTCATTCGGAATTCGCGAACGCGGATCAAGCCGCCGCGCGAGCGCAATTCGTCCCGAAACTTGGTCTGGATCTGATAGATCAGCTTGGGCAATTGGCGGTAGGAGCTCACTTCGCTGGCTGCGAGTGAGGCCACGACCTCTTCATGTGTCATGGCGAGCACGAGGCGGCGGTCGCTCCGGTCGCTGAAGCGCACGAGCGAATCGTCGATGGCGTCATAGCGCCCGGTCTTTTCCCACAGCTCTGCCGGGTGCACCACAGGCATGGAGATTTCCACCCCACCGATCGCGTCCATCTCCTCGCGGATCACCCGCTCGATTTTTTCGAGGCTTCGGAGGCCCAGGTGCAGTTGGGAAAAAATCCCTGTCGCCAATTGGCGAATGTAGCCTGCTCTCAGGAGCAGATCGTGAGAGACGAGTTCGGCTTCGCGGGCAGTTTCGCGAAGGGTGGTACCTAGCAATTGGGAGACGCGCATGGGAGAAGATGATGAGGCGCAGGGGCCTGTGGAAAAATCGGCAAATGATGCGGAAAAAGATTCCGGCCCGAAAGTAAGCAACTATTGGCAAGGGGGTGAAAAAAAGGCGGCTTCCTGTTTACCCGAAGAGTGCTTCTTTTTCGTCGCTTGTGAGCATCAGGTACTTTTCGAGGCGGGCGATGGAGGGGCGGTTCACGCTCATCCAACCAATCAGGGCTATTCCCGTGATGATGGCGAGGGTGGACCCGGTGAGCATGTAGCTGACGATGGCGAAGAGGGCGGCACCTTCCAGCAAGGCGAGTTGGAGAATAAAAGCGCTGCGAAAAGTGGCCTGCCTGGTTTCCAGGGGCTGATCTTGCCGGATATGGCTGAGTTGCTTGCGCACAAGCCTGTCTGCGGCGACCACCGCACCAACGGCCCACAGGACGCAAAGCGGCACCAAAATATTTTCCAGCTCTGGGTTTGTGGTCTCAGATGACTTCAGAACGAGAGCCGCAACAAGTGCAAGCATGAAGGCCCCGGCCATCATGGCAAAAAATAAAATATTGAGCTGAAAATAGTAGGTTCCCTGTTTCTGCTCCATTTCTGGTTTGTTTTATGGAATTTGGTGGGTAAATAGATCATTTTTCGGAGTCCGGGCAAGAAAGATCATTCCTTTTGCCAAAACAAGGGGGATTCTCCGGCTCCTTCTTTCGCAACAAACAATAACAGCAATGCAAAAACTCCCCAGCCTTCTGCTCGCCCTTCTCATGGGCCCCATCTTGGCATTCGCCCAGCACCCCCTGCCTACAAAATCAGTTTCCGTATTCAAAAACGGTACGGCCTTCGTGATCCGATCGGGTCAGGTCACTCCGCAGGATGGTTCCTACCGCATCAAGAGTGAGTATCTCCCTCCGGCTCTCTTTGGCACGGTGTGGCTCACTTCGCCCGACAAAAACCTGGGCGCGGTATCCACTTTTGTAGATACCACCGAAAAGGAAATCATGGCCAGCGATTATTTCACCTCTGCCAAAGAAAACATCGGCAAAAAAGCCAGCTTCTTACTCAAAGGCAGCAAAGAACAAGACGAAAGCGTCAGCGGCACCATCCGCGATGCGCGTGACCAAATGATCGCCATTGAAAGCGCCGAGGGCTGGATTTTGTTGCCAGCCAGCGACATCAAGCGGATTCAGTATCAGGAAAAACCTGATCTCACGTTTACCCGCAAAGATGCCGAGCGCCTCATGCAGATTGACTTCACGAGCGCGAAGCCCAAGCAAACCGTCGATTTTATGTATTTGCGCCAGGGGCTTTCCTGGTATCCGCAATACCGGATCGACCTCACTGGCGACGACAAGGCCACGCTGACCTTCCGCGCAGAGCTCGCCAACGATGCCGAAGACATCGATAATTCCGAAGTAAACTTCGTGGTGGGCATTCCCAACTTCCTCTTCTCCAATATGCAGGACCCCTTGTTCAATTTCGGGTCCATGCGGCCTTATATGGATGACTTTGCGCCTCGCAACGCCAATCAGAATTTTCTTCAATATCGTGCCGACATGGCGCAGTCTTTTTCTAACGTCATCTCCTATGAGTCAGCAGCCGGCGATCCGGCAGGTTTGCCAGCTCCGGTAGAGGTCGAGGGCGAATCACAAGAAGACCTCTTCTACTACTCCATCAATGGCGTGACCCTGCCCAAGGGTGGTCGCGCCATGTACACCGTGTTTTCTCGGGAAGTGGAGGTAGAGCATATCTACGAATCGCAGCTCCCTGCCAACACCATGAACAGCAATTCTTACCTCACCGAGGCACGCACCCTGCCCGAGCCTGTGCTTCACCGCCTCAAAATCATGAATGGTTCCACACAGCCATTTACTACCGGGGCTGCCATGGTGTTTCGCACAGAAAATGGTCGCGCTCGCCCCATCAGTCAGGATAAGATCAACTACACGCCCGCAGGTGGCAAGACCTTCCTCACCATGACCAATGCTTCTGATGTGGAAGTGCGCCACAAGGAAAATGAAACCGCTCGCGTAGCCAATGCCAAGCGCGAAAACAAGGTGCAATACGACCTCGTGACCGTTTCTGGTGAAGTGACCGTCAAAAACCACAAAGCATCTGACATTCGCCTTGATGTGCGCCGTACCCTCACCGGCGAGCTCAAGAAAACCAACCCCGAGTGGCTCCTCTCCAAGCGCGTGAACTTCAACAGCTCCCTCAACAGCATCACCGATGTGTGCTGGGAGCTCAAGCTCAAGGCTGGTGAAGAGCTCACGATCAAGTACGAATACGAGATCTATGTGAGATAGCAGATTGTCAGGAATTACATTGGGGCAGAGGGTGCAAAGAACATCGCGACGGATTTATCCTCGTAATTCTTTGCATTCTCTGCCTTTCTGTTGTCTATCTTGTGACCTCACCGAATAACAACCTCCCAGATGCTCCCCAACTTCCCCTCTCTTTCCGCTTCGCTGCGCTATTGTGTGATCTTGTTGCTCACAACGACGGTCTCGGGCTGTTTTTCCTTGAAAGGCCCAGCGCCGAAGCAGGTTGTGGGAAATTGGGTCATGTCTGGGATTGAAGGCGAAAATGTTTCTCCCGCCGATCGCAAGTTGATCGGCAAAAGCACCATGACCTTTGAGGCAGATGGAGGAATTATCGTGGATTTGCCCAACACAATGGAGAGGATCCAAGGCCGCTATCGAATTGAGAAAGATATGCTGATCATGACATTTGACGGAGAAGACGCAGAAGCAGAAATCGTGACGCTAAAGAAGGCCGAATTGGCTATTCGCCCCATTCTCAAAGACAAAGAAGTCGGCTACACGGTCATCTACACACGTAAGTGAGAAAATGAAGAATTCACCACTGGAACATGAAGGTCACAGAGAATCACAGAGCTTAGCGTACCTCCGTGCCCTTACCTTCTCCGTTGTAAAAAAAGAGACTATCTCACCCGTACACCTCCAACCCCTATACCTCTATACCGCTTTACCGCCCTCACCTCACATAGGCCCAATCGGGGTCATTGCCCCATCTGCCAATGCGACTTTGGAGGATCGGCAGCCAGGAAGCGCTTGTGCTGTCGGCCTTGATGGCCGCTTTCACACGTGGGAGCTCCACCTTGCTGATGCGGCCATCGGCGGCCCAGCGTTCGATTTGTTCATATTGTGGACTCGGGCGAATGTCCACCATAGAGAGTGATTCTTCCGGTTTTACGAGCAAATTGAAAAAACTCAGCAGCGTAGCCTCGGCAGATGCCTCGGCAAGTTGCCCAATGCCATTGGCAAAGGCCTCCCGCACCAAATCCTCCTTGCATCCTGCTTTCACCTGCTTCACCATGTCTCGTGTCACACTGCCTTCTTCTCTTAGGGATTCGAAGCCTGGAATGCCTTTTTTTGCGCTGTCATCCTCCGGCGCAAGATACCAGGGGTTGATCGCCGCAGAAATCACGATGGGGTTGAGATCCTGAAGAATGAGGGTATCACCCTGCCTGATCATTTGTTCGGGTGTGATGGTTTTGAGGTCGTAGCCTACGAGCACTTCGCCTCGTCCGAGATAGATGAGCGCCGGATTTTGCATGGTTCCCTGTCGATACTCACGGCGCAGGCGCAGCAACTCTGTCCGGTGCTTGGTCGCGAAATCCTCCCATTCGCTGGTGCGAATCTCTTCGAGTTGGCGCTTTTGATCTTCGCTGAGCTTAGCGATCACGTTGAGGTACCAGCCTTTGTCGGAGAGGGTGGCCACACTTTGGATAAAGCGATTTTGGGCATCCATGCGGATTTCAGTTTCCCCTCGTCTGATGGGCATGGCCTTGGCTGCGTTGTATTGGCGGGTGTAGATATTTTTGACCTCCGTAAAAACCTCTGTAAGGCGGCTCCAGTCATTGCTTTCCTGGTGTTCGAGCCAGGAGTGCACCACTTCGCCATAGTATTCTGCCCCCACGAGCTGCCCGATCTCTTTTACCTCGAGCAATACTGTGGGCCCGTTGAAGTATTCAAAGCGATCCTCGCTCGACCAAGAGGGGAGTTTCCAGCTATTCCACCAACCAATCGCGCTGACGGCTCCGATGATAAGGGCCGCGAGCAGGGCGATCCCAATCCAGTTGCGAATCGACCAGGAGGGTAGAAGGTTCCTCGGAAATTTCATAGAAATCAGGAATCGGAAGGGGGCACTTGGTAGCGAAATGTGATGGATTTAAAGCCGGATTTGGCGAGGAAGGCGCGCAGGAAGCTCTCCGTTTTTTGGCGTGCGGTTTCTTCCAGATTCATCCGGCGCAATTCTGCCCGCACTTCGTTTTCGGCCTTGCGGTAAAAATTGTCCATGTCTTCGCTGGAAAGCTCACTGAAGTAATAGTCCTTGGTGACTTCTTCATTCACCTGAAAAGACTCTGCCGGAATATCCAGACTGATGATGGCCGGAGGCGGAAGCACGAGCTCAATGCTACCCGTTTCCCAATCGATGAGTCCCACTGACACCTTGCTCAGGTCAATGCCGGCCTTGGCATGGGCCTCGGTCTCGGCCAAAAAGTCGGAATGACCGGTCGGAATGCCATAGAAGGTGCTGCTTTTAGTGCCCCTCACCACTTTGGTGAAGACCATCTCCACCGTGGCGAGCTGAGAAGAGGCCTGGAGGCGAGACACAAGTTCTTGCTCCTGAGCGCTGTAGTCGGGCTTGCAACCAAAAAGGAGAGAAAATAGGATGCCTGTGAGAAGATATTTCATGAAGACGATAGAAGAGCATGAAGATAAACAAAAAACCGCAAGCCTCAGAAAGGCTTGCGGCATCGAGTAAAAACAACCAACAACTATTTTACCAGCAGGCCCCAACCCTATGGCTGATTGGTCAGCACTGTGGTTTTTTCTTGTATGGAATTAGTAAATCGCATATATGAGGCGGATTGGAAAAACTCTCCCAACAATAAGTAAAAGACCAAAACGATCATGAGGGGGATTCTTGATTGTTGGGTTTCCATCGCAGAGAAGTTTGTAGGAGTTTAAAAATGGTGAGTGGTGAGATGAGCGTGGCTTACCAGAGGTCTTCGCCATTATGTTGATCCCTCGCACGACCCATGCGATCCCTATTAGTCCCTGAAGACAGATTGTCCGAAAAGGCCAGGAAAATGCAGATCATGGAAATAATCAGAAGGAGCATGATGACTGTGACTTTAAGTGGAATGGTTGAATCTGTGCGATTCCTTTCTTTGATGAGTCAATATTCGCTTGGTCACCCTGCTTGTCAGGCTTTCGTTCCGGAATTCGAACTAATTAAATATGGAAAAATCAGGTCATGCCCTACCTTGCCACCATATTGATGTGGCTCTTCCATTTTCTATATGATGTTTTGGTGATGAGATGCTTATCTCATCATGTTCCTGCGGGTGCTAATAGCCCAGAGGCCCAAAAACGTGATGAGGCCATTGAGTATGAGGAGCTCAAAGCCAAACTTATAGCCACCGAGCCACACATCTGCGTTGGCATTGAGCAGGTAGCAGGCAATCGGGGAGGCGATTGCTACGATGGGCACCGCCTTGTCTAAAACAGATCTTTGGGTAAGCATGCCGAAGGCATAGAGGCCCAACAGCGGCCCGTAAGTGTAGCCCGCTGCGCGAAACAATTCGTTGATGACCGAGTCATTATTCAGCTGACGAAAGCCCAAAATCACCACAAACAGCACCAACGCCATCGCGATGTGGATCGCTTGCCGCTGCTTTTTGCGCGTAGCGGATTCATCTGTGGGGTCAAAGCCCAGTATATCCACACAAAATGAAGTTGTCAACGCTGTGAGGGCCGAATCAGCAGATGAATAGGCCGCGGCTATCAGCCCGATGATGAAGACCAGCCCAATCATGGGCGAGAGATGATGCAGCGCCAGGGTCGGAAATAGCTGATCGCGTGCAGGTACCATTTCTCCATTTACCAGACGCATCGGGAGCTCAATGCCTTTTTGCTCTGCATACAAATAAAGCAGCGCACCCAAGGCGAGAAAGAGCAAATTCACCACCACAAGGACCGCGCTGAAGCTATACATGTTTTTCTTTGCCTCGCCCAGATTGCGGCAGGTGAGATTTTTCTGCATCATGTCTTGGTCCAGCCCTGTCATGACGATCGTGATGAAGGCACCGGAGAGAAATTGTTTGAAAAAATTGTTGGCATCGCCCCACCCGCCTTCAAAGAAAAAGAGTTGGCTGTATTGACTCTCGCTGATCGCCTTCACGATTCCGCCGATGCTCAGGTTCATATCGCCAGCGATGGCAAACACCGTGAGCAGCACAGCAATGAGCATACTCGCTGTTTGTAGCGTATCGGTCCAGACCACGGTCTTCATGCCGCCGCGAAACGTGTAGAGCCAGATGAGTCCGACGGTGAGCAGCACCGTCTGCCAGAAGCTCACGCCCATGGGCCCGAGCACAAACTGATCCAGCACGATGGCTACCAGATAGAGTCTAAAAGAAGCACCCACAATGCGGGAAAGCAGGAAAAAGGAGGCCCCGGTTTTGTAGGAAAATTCTCCAAAACGCTGCTGCAAATAGGTATAAATCGAGGTGAGCTGTAGCCGATAATACAGCGGGAGCAACACCTGCGCAATGGCGACATAGCCCAGCAGATAGCCAAACACTGTCTGCATATAGGAAAACCCCTGGTTGATCCCCTCGCCGCCTACCGCGCCGGGAATGGAGATGAAGGTCACCCCGGAAAGTGATGCCCCAATCATGCCAAAAGCCACCACAAACCACGGAGAGTTGCGATTAGCGGTGAAAAAACTGTTCGAACTACTTTGACGGCCTGTGCGCCACGAAATGAACAGCAACAGACCAAAATAGGCCCCGATGACGGTGAGGATCAGGCTTGGATTCATATCTTACTCTTTGCCATCGCCTTTGAACCCATCGTCGGGATCGGCGAATAAGACATTGAAGGTAGTGAGACTTCCGTACATCCGGGTGATGTATTGCTGTAAGTTCACCTTCTCCTCGTCGCTGAGGTCCTTCTGCTTGTTGATTTGCTGCTCCATCACCCGGATTCGGTCTCGTAGCATAACGATTTTGTGAAAGAAGACTTCGATGGGAATTTCCTTGGGCTTGAGGTCAGGATTGGCGGGTTGCAGGAGCATGGTGCCGCCTTGCCATTTTTTGCCCAGCGGCACGATTTCGCTCGCGTCGGTCCAGCGACGGAGGATCTGCACGAGCATTTTCTCCACATCACCCACCGACAGCCGATCTTCCGGAAGGGGTGCCAACTCAATGATTTCGAGTTCTTCATAGTCCCGTCCGATGGCCTTTTCGCCAAAATTTGGGAAGGCGATATTGTAGAACGACTTGCTGTTGTCGAGGATGATCCCGGCGCCATACTGCGGATGGCGCACACGAGTGCCGATAGAAAGGGGATGAGGCATAGCGTGAAAGGTGAATAAGAATGGATGAATATGATCTTCGCAGCAGGAAATGTAACAGGATCATCGCATAGAGAAAAATGATGAATTTCATTTTTCGCGTAGGGCCCACAAGCCCAAACAGGTTTCCCAAACCTCTTTGGGCTGATTATGTCGCTCCCGCACTGACAAAAGTCATCGCGTTGCCTGCATCATCTCCTCTCGGGGTAGGGAGGAGCTTCCTATTTTTCGGCCTAAAATCACCCAGTAGCGTGAGCACCGATCTGCCCGAATCTACCCTGCATTGCTATCATTGCGGCGACATTTGCCCCGATGATCACATTCACATTGAGGAAAAAGCCTTCTGCTGCGAAGGCTGCAAAACCGTGTACCAAATCCTGTCCGACAACGGGATGTGCACCTACTATGATCTCTCCGAGCATCCCGGTATCGCCCTCAAGGCCAAACCCGACTCTGGCGAATATGCCTGGCTCGACAACGAGGACATCCGCCATCGCCTCCTCGATTATCGCGATGAATCACAGGAGCGTCTGCGCTTTTTTCTGCCCCAGATTCATTGTTCCTCTTGTATTTGGCTACTCGAAAATCTCTATAAGCTTCGCCCCGGCATTTTTCAATCCCGGGTAGATTTTCTCAAAAAAGAAATCTCCCTGAGCTACGATCCCAATGTGATTTCCCTGCGGGAGCTTGCCAATCTCCTGGCCACGCTCGGCTATGCGCCCGACATTCGCCTCAGCGATGCCACAAGCTCCACACGCAGTCGCAACTCCAGGAACTTCTACCTCCGGCTCGGGGTAGCAGGCTTTGCCTATGGCAACATCATGCTCATGAGCTTCCCCGAATACCTCGGACTTGATGCCGTTCGCGATTGGCAATTCGTTTCATTTTTTGGCTTGCTCAACCTCCTGCTCGCCATTCCGGTGTTGCTATACAGCGCCACCGATTTCTACAAATCTGCGTGGATTGGCCTTCGGGAGCGTCAACTCAACATAGATGTCCCCATCACCATCGGCATCGTCACGCTATTCGGGCGCAGCGCCTGGGAGATTCTCACACATGCCGGGCCGGGCTACATGGATTCGCTGGCGGGTCTTGTGTTTTTCCTCTTGGCGGGCCGCTGGTTTCAGAACAAAACCTATGATGCCCTCGCGTTTGACCGGGACTTTAGCTCCTATTTTCCGCTAGCGGCTACCAAGCTCAGCGAGCAAGGCGAAGAAAGCTGCCTCGTCACAGATCTTGTGCCGGGAGATCGGCTGCTGGTTCGCAACCAGGAACTCATCCCCGCCGATGCCATTTTGCAAAGCGAAACCGCCCATATCGACTACTCGTTTGTGACGGGTGAATCGGATCCTGTGGAGAAAAACAAAGGCGACATGCTCTTTGCTGGAGGCAGGCAAATGGGCTCTTCAATCGAACTGACGCTGGTGAAAGAAGTCTCCCAGAGCTACCTCACCCAACTGTGGAATGACGAGGCTTTTCAAAAAGATGACGAGAGTCGTCTGCGCAGCTTCACCGATCGCAGTGCGCGATTATTTACCGCCGTGGTGTTGCTCGTGGCAGCTGTGGCAGGAATGTGGTGGTGGATCAGTGAAGGCCCCGGCATGGCGGTGAATGTGTTCACTGCTGTGCTCATTGTGGCTTGCCCCTGCGCGCTCGCGCTTAGCATTCCCGTCACATTGGGCAATGCCATGCGCATCCTCGGTCGGCAGAGAATGTATCTCAAAAATACCCGTGTGCTGGAACGCTTGTCGCAGATTACCCACATCGTGTGGGACAAAACCGGAACCATGACCCACAAGGGTGGGCATCAGCTCGACATTCTGCTCAGTCCCGATCTGGAAGATCAGGCCCTGATTGCCAAAGTGGCTGCCCAATCTACTCATCCGCTCAGTAGATCCATCAGCCGACAATGGCACCCATCAGAATCGGCAGTTTATGGCTGGGCCGAGCAGGTGGGGCAGGGAAGTGAAGGCGAAATAGCAGGGCACCGCGTGGTGATCGGGCGGGACAGCTTTGTGGGCGCGCGCCTACGTCAAGCGCCTGAATCGGCCCCCGCGGGCACTTGGATCGCCGTGGATGGCCTCCTCGTGGGCGTAGTAAAATTGAGACAATCCTATCGCGCTGGCCTTCGCTCGCTGATTGGGCGATTGAGCAAGCGCTACACCCTCTCCATTCTCTCTGGCGACAACACCGATGAGGCTTCGAGGCTCCGCAGCTTTTTTCCTGCTGATACCGAGATGAGATTTGGGCAAACCCCCCAGCAAAAACTCGACTACATACGCGCTACGCAAGAGCAACACGCCACCGTGATGATGATTGGCGATGGCCTCAATGATGCCGGAGCCCTCCGCCAAAGCGACATCGGCGTGGCCGTGTCTGAAGACGTGCACACCTTCACCCCTGCCTGCGACCTCATCCTCGATGCCAACTCCCTCCAGCAAACCGATCAGCTCCTCGCTTTTTCACGCGGAAGCATGCGCTGGGTTCGCCGGGGGTTGCTCCTTTCATTGGGCTATAATCTCGTAGGGTTGAGTATCGCCGTACAAGGCCTACTCTCGCCGCTCCTCGCCGCCATTCTCATGCCGCTTTCTTCTATCACCATTGTGGTATTGGGCATGACCTCTACCTCGCTGCTCAGTTGGAAAATTTTTCGAAAGACTTCACAAGCCCGACAACAGGAAGTGGGAGCCGAGATTGGGGTTGGAACCTATGTTCAAGCAGACTAAGTTCCCGTCTTCCCAACATCCGCCCAACTTGCCACCTGCGCGACATACCTTTTTGAAGAAAGCTTCGTACTTTTATCGAAAGGTCAATCACTGGTCATGTGAAGTGACTGATCCTCAGTCATCATCCGATCCATTTTCAAACAGAGATTCATCATGCGCGCTTTCATCATTACGACGCTCCTCGCCGGGATCATGTCTTTGGGCATGGCCCCCGTTCCCAATAATCCCGAGGCCATTACCTGGCTCACCATCGAAGAGGCCTATGCCCTGTCTCAACGCGATGGCAAAAAAATCCTCATCGACTTTTACACCGATTGGTGTGGATGGTGCAAGAAGCTCGATGCCGACACCTACTCCAAGGCCAACGTCATCAGCTATATCAACGAGCACTACCACGCAGTGAAGTTCGACGCTGAGCAACGCGGCGATCTCACGCTCAACGGCAGAACCTATAAATTTTTGGCTCAGGGAGGCAGAGGTGTACACGAGTTTGCAGCGGTGATGCTCAACGGTCGTCCGTCTTACCCGAGCACCACCATTCTGGCTGGCAATCTTCAGCCGATTACCACTGTGCCCGGCTACCATGGCCCCGCGGAAATGCTCATGATCCTCAGCTTCCTGGGTGAAGATCATTACAAGCGCACTTCCTTCGAAGAATACAAGAAGACCTATTCGTCGAAATAATCAGATCAATTTCGCCATTCCCAGATAGTTGCAGGCAAGGCAGCCGGTAGCTATCTGGGAATTTTTTTTGCCCGCCAGGCACGCACGAGCTGTATCACGCGGGCATAATTCAGCACCCCTTCCTCGATTCCCTGCGCCTGCAAATATTCGTCATAGATCTGGGTGGATACCTGTGGAAAAAATCCGGGATACTGCTCTCTGATAGCTTTGATCTCCGCGAGATCTGCCTGTATGCCGCCTGGCAGGCCTTCAATGTCCTGAAGTACTCGCTCCCGATCGAGCCAGCCGAGGCGGTTGGCGGTCTCGCGCCAGTAGGCGAGCGCACCCGAATAGCGCACAGCAGGATACTCCGATTGCTGACAGGTGATCCAGGCCAGAAAATTGCAGCTGCCTTCGTCGCCAAAGCCGAAGGCGTGGCCCAACTCATGGGCCATGGTAGATGGCCGTGTGGCAGGCGGTAGCGCCGCATCAATGTGGCCTTCGGCCACAAATGGAATGTAGATGCCACTCGCTCCCAGTTGCATCAGCAAACCTTTGGGAAACAATCTTCGGCCACGTGGCCGACCCGGCGCAGGGATATGCTGACTTTGCAGCCATGCGCGCTCTGTCTCTCGCAGGTGAGCCTCCAGGTTTTCGGGTAGATCGCTTTCTGCGATTGGGCCGATGCGAGGCCCGAGGGCCGAGTCGGCAGCGAGAAGCTCCGCGGTGGCAAGGGCATACTCATCGAGGAGAGCTGCCCGGGAGAGGCTGTCCACCCCCATGTTGAGTTGAGACTCGATCGGCAGGCGGAGATAGTTGAATCCCCAGGAAAAATAAAAGGCAAACAACACCATGCCGGCAAATCCTACGATGCCAAGCAAGGTGCGCCGCAGACGAATATGCCAGGTCAAGGTCTCTTTTTTTCTGTTTTTGATGCTTCGAAAGAGGAGAAACAGCAATAGCGGCACCACCACATAGAGCAAAGGGAAGGGCAACCACCCGATGGTGTAGTCCCAGATCAGGCGCAGAAGCGCGTAGATCCCCTGGCTATACACTACCTCCGCAAACAGTGGATTGCCGCGCAGCACAATCAGGAGCAACCAGGTAATTCCACCGAGCACAATGCCATTCCAGGGCCATTGGCGCAATTTGGTGGAAAGAAGGTGAGGACGGTCGGACATAGCGGAGAGTCTGGGTACAAGCTGTTGTAGAAACGTTATCGAACTACCGGGAGTTCTGACCAATTGGTAGAATAACGCGGAGACCGGAATTCCGATTTCATGTGCCAGGCCTGATCGCTGCCTTCTTTGCCGGAAAACACCGTGCCTTTCCCCATTTTCTCATTCAATTCATCGATCACTTTCATCAGGCGCTGATCTTCCTTTCGGGGTTGTTTGGCGAATAAAGACAGCTGTAGTTGATCCTTGGGAATCAGCTCTGTCATGAACACACCTGCTTTTTTGTAGCGCAAACCGGGGCGATAGAGCTTTTTGAGCTCTGTTTGCATATAGCGAATGAGATCTGGGGTGAAATCTGTGGGCTCGGGAAATGCTACGCTGCTCTGCATGGCATTGGTTCGCCAACTCTTTTCTTGAAAGTCGCGGATAAACAAAGTCATCATGCCTGTGACCATGCCTTTGGCGCGGAGTTTTTCGGCACATCGGGCGGTGTAGAAGCTCACGGCTTCTTCGAGCTCGGCGAGCTCCGTGACAGGATGGCCAAAAGATCGGGTAAACATGAGGGACCGCTTGCCAGCGTCTGCCTCGTCGAGGTCGAGGCAGGAGATGCCGCGCAGCTCCTGTGCGCTGCGCATGCCGATGACGGTGAGGGTGCGCCTCACCCACTCGAGGTTGGCTTGGCTGAGTTGCCAGGCATTGGTCACGCGCTGTTGGCGCAGCCGATCGGCAAAGCCTCGCCCGATGCCCCAAATATCTTCCACGGGAGTCTCCCGCAAAATGTCTGGCAGGCCAGGATGATTCACCACGCTAAAAGCGCCCCGAAAGCTCGGGTCTTTTTTGGCCACGCCAGCCGCAATCTTCGCCAGGGTGCGGCTCGGGGCGATGCCAATCGTGACCGGAATTCCGGTCCACTTCATCACGGTGTTCCTGATTTGTCGCCCCAATTCTTCCAGTTTGTCATCTGCCACGCCAGAGAGATCGATAAATGCTTCGTCGATGCTGTAAGGATCTACCTCAGGCGAAAACTGCGAGAGCACCTCCATCACCCGGCGCGACATGTCGCCATAGAGAGTGTAGTTGGAGGAAAAGACCTGCACCCCGTGCCTGCGGATCTCGTCGCGCACCTTGAAGAGGGGCTTTGCCATCGGAATACCTACGGCTTTGGCTTCTGCGGAGCGCGAGACAATGCAGCCATCGTTGTTGGAGAGCACCACGATGGGCGTGGTCACGAGATCGGGACGAAAGACCCGCTCGCAGGATGCGTAAAAGTTATTGCAATCCACCAGCCCAAAACGGGTTTCTGTCTCTTTTTTCTCTAGCATTTGTGAATCACATAGGTCACGACACCCCACACTTCAAATCGATCGCCGGACTTGATCAGCCGGTCGGGGATCTGTGGATTTTCTGCGCGAAGGAGCGTTCGACCCTGCTCTTTGATGAGCCTTTTTACCGTAAATTCTCCTTCGATCACGGCAATCACGATTTTGCCCGACACCGGATCGAGTGCTTTATCCACAATGAGGATGTCGCCATTGTGGATACCTGCGCCTTCCATGGAGTTGCCCTCTACCCGCACAAAAAACGTGGCGGCAGGGTGGTCCACGAGTTCATCGTTGAGGTTGATCTCGCGTTCCATGTGGTCACTGGCAGGATTGGGAAACCCTGCCGGTACGGGCGTAGAAAGCAGCGGATATCGGTGCGCTTGTGACATGAGCTTATCCCATCATTTTTCCTGTCATTTTCACCATGATTGAGCGTGGAATCAGTCTGGGCAAAATTCTGGCCGAAAATCCATAGAGAAGGCCGGGCACGACGGTGGTGCGCTTTCCCAGTTTGTCCAATGATCGCTTCACGATGAAATCCGGCTCCATCATAGAGAACTTGCCTTCGAGTTCGGCGGTCATTTCTGAGCGGGTAAATCCGGGGCAGAGAACCTGAACATCCACATTTCGGGATTTCATTTCGTGCTGAATGGCCTCGCCAAGTGAGAGCAGGTAGCTTTTGCTGGCAGCGTATTGACTCACAAAGGGCACCGGAAAGAAGGCCGAAACGGAGGAGACCATGATGATGCCTCCGCGTTTGCGCGCCAACATTTGCTGCCCGATCTGATGGGCAAGAATCATGGGAGCCTGCACATTGACGTGCAGGAGGCGCTCGTGGTGCTTCAAGTCGCGCTTGAGAAAGTATCCATCTACGGAGATGCCAGCATTGTTGACGAGGAGCCCGATGTCGTTGAGTTCGTTGGCTTTCGCGATGACGCGATCGAGCTCTGGGCGCAGGCTCAGGTCAGCGGGGAAAATGACCACATCAATTGCGTGCTTGGCGGCAAGCTCAGCGGCAAGCGTCTGAAGGCGATCTTCGCGACGAGCCACAAGCATGAGATGAAGGCCTTTGGCAGCGAGGTGGCGGGCAAATACCTCGCCAATGCCAGAAGAAGCGCCTGTGATGAGTGCCCGAGGGCCATATTTATCAAGAAAAGACATAGCGAAGGAGTAGAAGGAATAGGTACGAACGTGAATATCCTTGTGAACTTATTCCCTTATTTGCTCTGCTCCAAATGCCAGTGTTTCTTGGCGGCTTTGGCGAATGGCTTCATAAACAGCTTCATGCGCCCGCTGCCGAATGGCGAGTTTGTTGAGCAGCCAGTTGTTGGCATTGGGATGAACCCGATTGCTGAGAAAAATGAAGACAAGATCTTCGGCAGGATCTACCCAAATGAGTGCTCCGGTAAATCCTGTATGGCCGTAGGAAAGGGGGCTTGCGCTGGGCGCAATAAGGGATTCGCCTTCTCTCGTTGGCTTATCAAACCCCAATCCACGATGCCCCGCCTGCGTTTGGGTAAATTTTCTCACCGTCTCGGCCTTCACCCATTGACGACCTCCATACCGACCTTCCTGCAACCACATCTGGGCGATGATTGAGAGGTCGTTGGCGGTGGAAAATAGTCCGGCATTGCCGGAAATCCCGCCCATGAGAGCGGCTGTGGGGTCGTGCACATAGCCTTGCAATGCCTGGGCGCGATATCGTTTGTCGTATTCAGTGGGGACGATACGATCCATGTCAAAGCGCTCGTAAGGCCTGAAACAGGTGTTTTGGAGGCCAAGCGGGCTGTACCAGGTGCGTTCCAGGTATTTGTCCATCGACTCGCGGTTGAGGCTGTCGATCACACGCTGCACGAGGATAAGGTTGGCGTCGCTGTATTTGTAGCCTGGCTTGTCGCGACGAGTCATGTTTTTGGTCATGCTCCAGATGCTGTCTGCCATGTCGCTGCGCAGATAGAGATCACGGGCTACGGGGATAGAAAATCCGGCGTCTGCTTTTGCAGAAAAGTAGAGCTTATTATTTTTCCACGTTCTTTTTCCTCTGAAAAATTCTCTCATAGGGATGCCGGGCGGAAGGCCTGAGGTGTGTGTGAGCAACTCAAACAGGGTGGTACCAAATGCGGAAGAAGGCACATGGATGCGGCCTGCCACTGCACGATTGACAACCAGGATGCTGTCGCCATCGAGAAAGGTGGTATCTCTTCGCAGCCCACTTTGCAGCGGGATAGAAAAAGAGGGGTAGAGAGAGTCGAATTCGGAGAGAATGTCTGGTGGGGAGGAGTTGGGACCGAGGTAGAGCGTATCGAGCCAGGAGACGGAGTCGCGCCAGACATAGGGATCGCGGAAGTATTTTCGGATGGGGACATCGAGGGCGAGCTTGCCCTGATCATACATGCTCATGGCTGCCAGGGTGGTGGCAGCGGCCTTGGTCACCGAGGCCACGTCGTAGAGATCGGTGGGATACACACCCCTTCGACGCAGGTAGGTGTGATAGCCAAGCGATTTGTCATAAATCACGCGACCATTTTTGGCCACGAGAATTTGCGCGCCGGGCATGGCGAGCTCAGAGATTCCTTCCCATGCGATGCTGTCAATTTTTGACAGAAGGCGGCTGTCTATTCCTATCGATTCGGCGGGGCCATAGGCAAGCCGGCTGGCTGTGGTTTTGGATTCGCCACCCACGAAGAAACGGTCATTCAGGTCTTGAGGAAATCGCCCGACGACGGGCAAACCGCCCGCAAGCATTTGAGCAGTGACAAACTGCCCGAGTGTACCGTTGTCGTATCCCTGCAACACAGTGAGGGAAGCTGGCGCATCTTTCATGCGATTCGGGTCACCTAGATTCACAAGGATCACAGGGGTTTGATCGCCGATTTCCTTGATTTTTCTCCACATCAGGATGGCTTCTTCATTCACCGGAAAATCTTGGCCAAATACCAAAACGAGAGGATCGTATTTCACGATCTTGAGGGTAGAAATGGTAAACCAAGGCTCATGGATGGATCCTTTGGAGGTAGAAACAGGCGCGTATTTCCTCAGGGTGTTGAGAAAATCAGGGACTTGCTGGCCCATGCCAATGACATGGATCGTGCGGTCCATGAGATCGTGAATGGGAAGAGGGCCCCCTTCGGCTTGTACAAGAGAGGCGCTTGCCTCGGTGATGGCCTGCAACTGCCAGGTGAGTTGCGGATCGGGCGCCACTGCGGCAGTGTCTGCATATTTGTTGCCGGCCCAGGCTTTGGCCTGAAGAATGTTTCGCACGCTGGTATTGATGCTGCGGATGTCGAGGGAGTGAGCTTGCAGCATGGATTGCTGCTCCTGGTCAAATAGGCTGAGCTCATCGGGACGGAGGAGCATCATGTCCACGCCGGAGGCGAGCATTTTGGCAGCGGCTGCCTGGAGGCCCTGTAGGGTAGCGTGCTGACGAAGCCTGCCTACGATGATGCCTTGGAAGTCGCATTTTTTACGAAGGAGAGATACGATTGCTGCTATGTCAGCAGATTTGGCGAAGTGGTCGGGTTCTTGTATCACCCACATAGCCATGGGGTGGGCCATCCACGCGAGGTAGGGCGCGAGGAGCTCATCGCGGCGGAGGGAGTCGGTAGTGAGGATTTCGGACCATTGATCGGCTTCCCAGAGAATGGGGAGAATATTGGCGGAGGAAGTGTGCTCAGCTAATTGGGTGGCGGGGTAGATCATGCCTTCTTCTCGCCCGGCAGCGTAGGCCTGGGTGAGAGAGGGAATGCCCAATGCGGCGATGTGGTTGTCTTTGGCAGCGGAGAGGATGGTGGAGGAAAATGGCAGAATGCCACTGGCGGAGGAAAGACCGGCAAGGGCAAGGCCTGCTGGCAGCGCAGGCATGCTGCTCAGTTGGGCAGAAGGCAGGGACCCAATGAGGCGGGGAATGCCGGGCTGCTTATTGATCAGGGTCCGATATTGCTGAAATGCAGGCTGATCAAAGCCCTGAAACCAAACAGCTCCTACCTGATGTTTTTGCACGAGATCGGCGGTGCGTAGCGGGTCGGCACTGCTGTCGTTGGTGATCCACAGGGCAAAGCGCTGATTGGGCAGGCGTGCGGCATCGCTGTTGGAAAGAACCGAATCTATCCATGGATCGCTGTAGGACAGAAATGCTGCGCGGGCCTTGGGGGCCTGGGCAGTCATGCGTGGCCATGTGCTCCACAAAATTGCGAGCAAGCTGAGGCCAAGGGTCATCCATCCTGTAATTTTTGCGACCATGGGGAGCAGGATCAAGAGGGAGAAATAAAAATCAGTAAACTCTCAATTCGAGGATTGAGAGATTCTGGGAGAATGTTGGTTCAGTATTCTGTGACCAAACCGGAAACAAAGTCGGATACAGGTGAATTTACGAAAAAAGCTGATGCGCCGTTCTTCTGTTTTGAAAATTAACCCGACACGGATATTCAACCAAACGTCAGGGTTCATCATTCTTTCCGGATCATAAAAACGACAAATTGATCCTGACTAGCCATTGATGTCGATGATCTGTCTAGTCAAACAGCCGCTTCTTCTTTTGGAGGAAGCGGCTGGTCTTATGGCAGGACATATTGGAGAAAAATATTACGCCGTGGCGACGATATCTTTTTCGATCCTCAGGTTGTCGATGATGAATTCTTGTCTCAAGGGGGTGTTTTTACCCATGAAGTATTCGAGGAGTTTTTGGATACTGGTATCCTTGGCGAGGAGCACCGGCTGAAGGCGGATGTCTTCCCCGATAAACTGTCCGAACTCATCGGGCGAAATCTCGCCGAGTCCTTTGAATCGGGTGATCTCAGGCTTGCCACCGAGCTTTCTCATGGCCGTTTGTTTTTCCTCCTCCGAATAGCAGTAGTAGGTGTCTTTCTTGTTTCTCACCCGAAAAAGCGGGGTGTCGAGAATGAACAGGTGGCCCCCACGCACAAGATCGGGGAAAAACTGCAGGAAGAAGGTGAGAAGGAGCAGGCGAATGTGCATTCCGTCCACGTCGGCATCGGTGCTGATGACCACGTTTTGGTAGCGGAGGCCATCGATGCCTTCTTCGATGTTGAGGGCATGCTGGAGGAGGTTGAACTCCTCGTTTTCATAGACCACTTTTTTGGTGAGGCCAAAGCAGTTGAGGGGTTTACCACGGAGGGAAAACACGGCCTGGGTCTCTACATTGCGGGCTTTGGTGATGGAGCCGGAAGCAGAGTCTCCTTCGGTAATGAAGAGAGTGGTAGCGAGTTTTTTCTCTTCGTCGCCTTTTTTCTCACTGAGGTGAATGCGGCAGTCGCGGAGCTTTTTGTTGTGGAGGTTGGCTTTTTTGGCGCGGGTGTTGGCGAGTTTTTTGATGCCGGCCATCTCCTTGCGCTCCCGCTCCGACTGCTCTATGCGCTTTTTAAGGGCGTCTGCGGCCTCTGGGTGGCGGTGGAGGAAGTTGTTGAGCTCTTTGGTGAGAAAGTCGTGGATGAATGTCCGGACGGTGGGGCCATCATGGGCCATGTTGATCGAGCCAAGTTTGGTCTTGGTCTGAGACTCAAACACGGGCTCCTGTACCCGCACAGAAACAGCGGCTACGATGGAGGTGCGAATGTCGGCGACGTCGTAGTTTTTGTTGTAAAAGTCTCTGACGGTTTTGACTACCGCTTCGCGGAAGGCTTGCAGGTGGGTCCCCCCCTGGGAGGTGTACTGTCCATTGACGAAAGAATAGTATTCCTCGCCATAGGCATTGCCGTGGGTGAGAGCTACCTCGATATCGTCACCTTTGAGGTGAATGATGGGATAGCGCAGGGTTTCGAGGTCTGCTTTGCTTTCGAGCAGGTCGAGCAGACCATTTTTGGAGAAAAATCGGTTGTTGTTGAGGTAGAGGGAAAGGCCTGCGTTGAGGTAGGCATAATTCCATATCTGATTTTCAAGATATTCCGTCATAAAACGGTAATGCTTGAAAATATTTTGGTCGGGGCGAAAATAGACGGTGGTTCCGTTTTCTTCGGTGGTAGTGGTGACTTTATGGTCTTTGGTGAGCTGTCCTTCGGAGAATTCGGCGACTTTCTTTTGCCCTTCTCTCACCGATTCTACACGGAAATAGGAAGAGAGCGCGTTGACGGCTTTGGTTCCGACTCCGTTGAGTCCGACAGATTTTTTGAAGGCCTCGGAGTCGTATTTTCCACCGGTATTGATCTTAGAGACACAATCGATCACTTTTCCCAGGGGAATGCCACGGCCATAGTCGCGGACACAGACCTCGCCGTCTTTGATGCTGATTTCGATTTTCCGGCCATTGCCCATGACGTATTCGTCGATGGAGTTGTCAATGACTTCTTTGACAAGGATGTAGATTCCGTCGTCGATGGAGCTACCGTCGCCAAGCTTGCCGATATACATACCCGGGCGAAGGCGAATGTGCTCCCGCCAATCGAGCGACTTGATGCTATCCTCGTTGTAATTTACTGATTCGGCCATTCTACTGTAATGGGATTGATGAAGACGCAAATGAAGGCTGAATATGCCAATTTTCCTGAACCTTTGACTGCAAAGAAAACGCTAAGCCCACAAGTATCCTCTTCGCTTTGCAGGTGGGGCTTAGAAAGGCAACGTTAGACATAGCGCAAAATTTAACAAAAAATTTTAGCAATCAAAGCTATTATTACTTGCGTTATCCGGAAAGCTTAGCTTTTTTTGTGTGGAGAATGGCTGTAAGACCTCGTTTTTATTTTCCGAGATATTCTCAAAAGGGAATCTGGAAAATGAAGAGATCCCGGAAAACCGAAACACATACATACTCGTACGTTCATGTGTAAAGCAGGCATTGGCCCGGATTTGCCTGCATCTCCCGGTTTTATCTTCCATTTCTTGCTGATCTAAGAGCGATTATTTCTCTGAAAGACGCTGAGATATGTCTGCCTTGAGGCGGACGTGACTGCACAACTTCTAATCTGTTCGTCATTTCCCTACGCATTTACCCTCAACCATCACACTCATGCTGTATCCGAGCTTCCGGCCCACCGTACCCGCCGTTCACTCCCGCACGTTTTGGTTTGGGGCTTTCACGCTTTTAATGTTGTCGGCCCTCGTGGCCTGGCATCACCGCGACAGCGATGTGGAGGGAATCTTGATGCGCAGATATTTGCTCCATGCACTCCTCGGTGCGGCGCTGCTCGCAGCATTTGGGGTGGTCTATGCCCGGCATCCATCAATTGGCATCAGCAAAGAAGAGGGTTCTTTTGAGGGATCGGCGCACTTCTGGCTCAGCTTTTCCGGGATCTTTGCGATGATGATGAATGAGTTTCTTATTCCCGAATCGGTGCTGGGCTGGGACCACGAGTCGATGAGCTCGCCGGGCTATTACTTTCTGCATGTGAGCACGCAAGGTCTGCTCAGGCCCATCGGCCTGTTGGTGTTTGCCCTTGGGCAAGGCTATTTCCTCTTCCGTCTCGGCATGGTCTATCAAGATCGCGAGGAGCGGCAGAGGTTGCAGGGGTGATATGGTGGTTGCTGTTGGGTTGAGGAAGTCTCAGCAAGATTTGTGAATAATTATCCTGAAAGCCTAGCAAATTTCTTAATGGGCATTTTTCTGGAGTATAGACCAAGTATTGTTGATAGAAAATGTCGGCTCAGATTCTGTTAGGTCTACAACTAGAAGATTGTGGTTTAGACATACATCTTGACTTAGTGCGGGAGTATCCCAAATAATGAAATCACTGTGTATGTGAGATTATAGTAGGGTGATTGAAGGTCAAGCAGTTGCTTATATATGATTGTAACTAAAAAAAAGTTGCAATAAATTTGGTTTTTTTTCTAGCTTCATGCCATGAGTAAGCTTGAAAAGTTGTTGTTAAAACTCAGCAGCCGTCCCAAGAACTTTACCTATACGGAATTGAGCACCTTGCTTGTTAAGCTTGGATATGAAGAAAAGAAGATGGGTAAAACGTCAGGCTCCAGAGTTGCGTTTGTGCAGATAGAAAAGGAACACATAATTCGGTTACACAAACCACACCCTGGCAACGAACTAAAGCGTTACCAGATCGACTATGTACGTGAAGAACTAACAAGACAAGGATACATATCATGAAAGACAAACTACTCTTTAAAGACTTTATAGGTTCAGTTCATTTTGAAGCTGAAGATGAATTATTCTTTGGGCGAATCGAAGGGGTAGATGACCTGATCACCTTTGAGGGGGAGTCTGTGAAAGACTTAAAGGCAGCTTTTGAAGAAGCGGTAGACGACTATCTTGAATTGTGTCAATCAATTGGAAAAGAACCCTTCAAATCATTTAAGGGGAGTTTCAATATCAGAATTCACCCTCACCTGCATAGGAAGGCTTTTGAGAAAGCCACGATCAATGGCATGACTCTGAATCAGTTTGTGCAAACCGCGATTGAAAAGGAAGTTGCGAAGCAATAGGTGCGCTTTCCCCCACTACTCCCACTTACCTACGTGCACGCCGTGAAAATCACTGTGGAGGTGATCGAGATATTGCCGAATGGCGAAGGTGCTCGAAGCAAATGCCATGTCGTGATACGGAATGTCTGCTGGTGAGAAGAGCTTGACTTCCAGGCTTTCCACGCCCCCGTGAAATTGGTCGTGGGGCATCTCGGCCAGATAAAACAAATACACCTGATTTACCCGGGGCAAATTATAGAGGGCATGCAGCCGCACGATGGAAACTTCGATTCCGGCTTCTTCGCGGGTCTCGCGCAGCGCGCCTTCTTCCACCGTTTCCCCATTTTCCAGATATCCCGCAGGGAGATTCCAAAACCCTAGTCTCGGCTCGATGGCCCTGCGGCACAGCAGAATTTTTCCTTCAAATACGGGTAGGCATCCCACCACCACGTTGGGATTTTGGTAGTGAATGGTGGAGCAGACCGGGCAGCAATAGCGAAGCCTGTTGTCGCCTTCGGGCACTTCGAGCCGAATGTCTCCGCTTCCGCAATGGCTGCAATAGTTCATGGGAAAATGTTCTTGTGGGCTTTTCTTCTGTATGCCGGCCTGATTTGTCGTGATCTAACCTTCGTAAATCTACCACAAACGCAGCGAGTCCGCAATGGAGAGGGAATAACCGTTTTGGTGGGGGAAGGTTTGTGAGGGCAGTTCCGGTCGGTGCATAGGCGTGAGGTGGGAGCCCGCAGGGTCGTGCTTTTTGATTCCCTTTTCGGCGGAGTTAAGGGGCTTTTGGAGCGGCTGCGGCTCTTGGTTCTTGCTCCTTCTCCCCGTGGGAGAAGGCTGGGATGAGGGCATTCTGGACGCAGAGCCCCCGCGATCCACCATAGCCGGGTCCTGTCTATTTTAGCCAATGCCAGACACAAACATTCCACCCATCTACACTCGGAATCTCCCTGCCAAAACAAAGACAAATTTCCTACCTTCGCAGTTATCATGAGCTACCCTCGTTATACCATCACCTCGGCCCTTCCCTACGCCAACGGCCCGCTGCACATTGGCCACATTGCCGGTGCTTACCTTCCCGCTGATACCTACGTGCGCTACCTGCGCCTGCGTGGGCGCGACGTCGTGTACGTGTGCGGAAGCGACGAACACGGTGCCGCCATCACCCTGCGGGCCAAAAAGGAAGGCGTGCTGCCTCAGGAAATCGTGGATCGCTACCACGTCCTGATTCGAGACACCTTTGAGAAGTTCGGGATCGACTTCGATATCTATCACCGCACGTCCACGCCGCTCCACCACGAGACCGCCCAGGAGTTTTTTACCAAACTCAATGATCTCGGCGAATTTGAGGTGAAGGAAACCGAGCAATTCTACGACGAAGAATACAATCAATTTCTCGCTGATCGCTATGTGACAGGCACCTGCCCTGTGTGCAAACACGACAAAGCCTACGGCGATCAGTGCGAAAACTGCGGCAGCACCCTCAACGCGACGGAGCTGATCAACCCCATCTCGACCCTGAGTGGAAAAACGCCTGTGCTGCGAACCACCAAGCACTGGTATTTGCCCCTCGACAAATATCAACCCTGGCTGGAAGAGTGGCTGCTCGAAGGCAAAAAGGGCGAATGGAAAAATAACGT
>JANQTF010000069.1 GCA_030731845.1 Bacteroidia bacterium
TTTGAAGCAGACTACGGCGAAAAAAAAACCACCACAACCCCCAACTTCTCCCACAATCTCACTACCTTCAACGTAAGCCTGAGCTATGACCTCAACGGCAACATCATGACGCTAGACAGAAACGCACGTGGGGCTGCGATTCGAAAGATAGGGAAGGGCTATCACCCTCCCCTGAGGTATTTCGCCCTTTCAGGGCTTGGGAAGAATGCCAAATCCCTGAAGGGGCGGCATAAGGCTAGCAGTCCTGTGCCTTGTACTACTCGACGACAAGAGACCTCGAAAAAAGGGTTTCCCCCTCTCCGCTCACCAACTGATAGGTGCCCGGTGCCCAGGTGCTGACGTCCAAACTCAAGATCGACTTTCCCGCTGGCAACACGATCTCATAGATGGAGTGTGATCTTTGGTTTTCTACCTTAAGTTTTCCCTCCCGTGCGTCAGGCCCTCTCCACTCAATGTTCACCACGTCGTGGGCTGGGTTGGGATATGCTGTGAAGTACCATGAGCTGTTTTGTTGGAGAAGAGATACACGCGCGGAAGCAGACAAGCTCCGGGCTGTCCCTGATTGGATCATGGCAGGTGGATCGAGAAGAAACATCCCCGCTACAAACACAGTGAGAATACCCGTTACAATCGAGGTGTGAATGGCAAAAGCAAGGTGTGGGGAGGGAGTGGTGATTTGTTTCATGACTAAAATAGTACGAAACAAAATAAAAATATTTATGTGGAATATATGGTCATTAAAATAGCTGGAACCTTGCACCGGTTCCAGCTATTCAATTTGGGCAGATCAAGCCGAGTAGCCCTTAATTCGCCACAATGTTGATCATCCTTCCTTTTACCACAATCACCTTCCGGATCGTTTTGCCTTCGATCCAGGAGAGTACCTTTTCGTCGGCCATGGCGATGGCTTCTACTGCCTGATCTTCTGCTTCAGAAGGAATCAGGATTTTGGATCTCAGTTTTCCGTTGATCTGCACGGGAATTTCGATCTCATCTTCTTTGAGATATTCTTCCTTCCATTGCGGGAAAGCTGCTTTCAGAATGGTTTCCTCATGACCAAGCATGGCCCAAAGCTCTTCCGAAAAGTGTGGGGCAAAGGGAGCGAGGGTCACAAGCAGAGGCTCAAGAATCTCCCGCTTGCGGCATTCGATGCGGGTCAGTTCTTTCACGAGCACCATGAAGGCAGGCACACACACGTTGAAAGCGAGGCGCTCAATGCTGTCTTCCACCTGCTTGATGCACTGATGCAGCAGCTTCAGTTCCTCTTTTGTCGGGGCTTCGGAAGTGACATTGAGGTTGTTGTCAAAATCAACGAAGAGATTCCAGGCGCGTCTCAGGAAGCTGTGAACCCCCGAAATGCCGTCGGTATTCCAAGGCTTGGCGATGTCGATGGGCCCGAGGAACATCTCGTACATGCGCATCGTGTCGGCGCCGTATTCCCGGCAAATATCGTCTGGGTCAACCGTGTTGAACTTCGACTTCGACATTTTTTCAGCCAGGGGCACTGTGCGAAACTCGCCCTTGTCGTTGCTTCGGAAAACGACCTGCTCCTGACTTCTCCAGGCGCGATATCCGTCAAGATCCAGCACGCCATGTTTCACGAGGTTGACATTGGTGTGAATCTGAACGTAGTCATCCGCATTCTCTACCAGATCAGCCGACACAAACTCGTTGCTCTCTTTGTGGCGATACATCAGCTGAGAGGTTCCCTGGATCATTCCCTGGTTCACCAATCGCTGAAATGGCTCTTCTACGGGACATTCGTTGATGTCGAAGAGGAATTTGGTCCAGAAGCGGGAATACATGAGGTGGCCTACTGCGTGCTCCGTTCCCCCGACGTAGAGATCCACGGGCAGCCAATATTTGAGTTTTTCCTGATCGGCAAAGACATCGGGATTTTGGGCATCGGGATAGCGGAGAAAATACCAGCTAGATCCAGCGAGGCCGGGCATGGTGTTGAGGTCGCGGGTGCTGCCGTCGGGGCGGGTGACCCAGTCCTGTGCGCGGGCAAGCGGAGGCTGTCCATCTGCCGATGGCTTGTATTCGTCGATTTCGGGAAGGGTGAGCGGCAGCTCCGACTCAGGAATGGCCACTGCCACGCCATCGGGCGTGTAGGCGATGGGCGTGGGCTCCCCCCAGTATCGCTGGCGCGACCAGATCACGTCGCGCTGACGATAGGTGACTTCTTTCTGCCCAAGCTCCTGCTCTTCGAGCCAGGCGATCATGGCCTTGATGGCCTGATGCCCGGTCATGCCATCAAGGAATCCGGAGTTCACCATTTTCGACTCTTTGGAGTCGTAGGCTTCCACCTCAATATCGCCGTCCTCGGTGATTTTGGGAATCTCCAATCCAAACTTTTTGGCGAATTCCCAGTCGCGCTGATCGCCGGCTGGCACAGCCATGATGGCACCTGTGCCATAAGAAATCACGACGTAGTCGGAGATCCAAATGGGGACCTTGGCCCCATTGACGGGGTTGATCGCATACCCTCCGGTGAAGACACCGGTCTTGTTGTTGTCGGCCATCCGATCTACCTCAGATCGGTTTTTGGCCCATGCTACATATTCAGAAACGGCTGCTCGCTGTTCTGGGGTCGTGATGTTGTCCACAATGCTATGCTCAGGAGCCACCACCATGAACGACACGCCAAAGAGCGTATCAGGACGAGTGGTGAACACTTCGAGCTTGTCTGGCGAGCCTTCTACCCCAAACTCCACATGAGCCCCTTCGGATCTGCCGATCCAGTGGGTTTGCATAGATTTCATAGACTCAGACCAGTCGATGGTCTCCAGTCCGGAGAGGAGGCGATCGGCATAAGCGGTGATGCGGAGCATCCACTGCTTCATTTTTTTGCGCTCCACGGGGTGCCCGCCGCGCTCAGATTTGCCGTCTTTGATTTCCTCATTTGCCAAAACGGTTCCCAGGGCGGGGCACCAATTCACGGTAGCATAATCGAGGTAGGCAATGCGGTAGTGCATGAGGCGGTCGCTCTGCTGGGCGGGGCTCATGGCGTTCCAGTCCTGGGCAGAGAATTTCTTTTTCCAGGACGTAGCTGCCACGAGGCCACGGTTGCCATGCTGGGCGAGGTACTGCGTCAATTCCTCAATGGGCCGGGCTTTTTCCTGGGCTTTGTCATACCAATGACTGAAGAGCTTCAGAAAAATCCATTGGGTCCATTTATAATAATCCGGGTCGCTGGTGGACAAATTGGCGTCGGGGTCATAGTGAAACCCGAGGGTGGCCATTTGCTGGAGGTAGCGAGTGATGTTTTTTTGCGTGGTTTCGGCGGGATGAATGCCCGTGTCGATGGCATACTGCTCTGCGGGCAAGCCAAAGGAGTCGAAGCCCATGGGATGGAGCACATTGTAGCCTTTGGCCCGCTTGTACCGGGTGATGATATCAGTGGCGATGTAGCCAAGAGGGTGACCTACGTGCAAGCCTGCTCCGGACGGATAGGGAAACATATCGAGGACATAGTACTTGGGCTTATCCGATAGCTTGTCCGCGACAAATGTGCGGTTGGTGTTCCAGGCAAGTTGCCACTTCTTCTCGATCTGTTGAAAGTCGTAGATACCCATGGGAAATGTGATGGTAAAAGACAATGAAAATGGCCATCCAAAGCAGATCTGGATGGCGGGCGCAAGTTAGCAGGAAATGATGGCTGGACCAACGGATGGGCTGGAAGGATGGAGGACAAATGCTGGAAAAAAAACCATGTTTCATAAAGTTTGCGTAACTTTTGGGTGAAACAGTCACTTTTGCTCGATGAGATATTGCTTTTCCACCATCGTAAGGCTGATGCCAGCCGTTTTCTTTGGACTTAGTCTGCTGATTTTCAGTCCTGAAGTGTTGGCTAAGTCTTCAACGGCAAGTTTGTCAGTGGATTTTTCCAAAAATCAAACTGCGGAACAACAAACCAATCTGCTACGCACCTCCGATGGCATCAGTGTGTTTCGACAGGGCGATCAGGCTTTTTTTCTTGCCTCTGCGCAAGATATTCCGGTAGTCAATGCTTTTCCTTTTTTGACAGTTGCTCCTGTAGTCGAAGTACAGAATTACGATCCTTCTTTGGTCAAGATCCAAATTCGTTTTTCTAAGGATGGCCTGACTTGGGACCCCTGGTTGGAGGCCACCGCATTTGAGGATGGTATTCAGGCGCCCACCTTATTCATTGGAAATTTATTTTATCTCGATACGACTTTCACCAAGTTTCAGTACATGGTGTTATTTAGTAATTCTGTGCAGTCTGTTACACCCGTAAAAGTTAAAAACCTTCGGTTTGATTTTTTCTCCCCTGGCCAGGTTCAGCCACTCTCTCCGGGGTTGATTTATCAGCGGCCTATGCCTGGAAATGAAGGTACTGCATGTAGCTGCCCCATGCCTGGAGTTGCCACAAGAACCGAATGGAATTGCCCGGATGGTCAGAACCCTTCTTGCCCTTCCCCAGAATTTTCGGCTACGACCCACCTCATCGTGCACCACTCCGCAGGTTCCAACACGAGTACCAATTGGGCAGCCACGGTCCTTTCGATCTGGAATTTCCACGTGAATACCAACGGATGGTGCGACATCGGCTACAATTATGTGATTGATCCGGATGGGGTGATCTATGAAGGCCGTGGAGGCGGCGCCGATGTGAAAGGTGCTCATTTCTGTGCCAACAACTCTGGTGCCATGGGTGTGTGCATGCTGGGATCCTTTGAGTCTTCGACTCCTACCTCCGCAGCGCTCGAAAGCTTACGCAAATTACTAGCATGGAAAAGCTGTGACTCTGATCTGAATCCGTTGATCAGCACCTTTCATGCTTCTACAGGAAAAAATCTCCCTGTGATTTCTGGCCATAGAGACGGATGTGCCACCGCTTGTCCGGGAGATGCATTCTATGCCATCTTTCCAAGCCTTAGGGTTTCCGTGGATACGGCTCTCTCCGCTTGCCAGGGGGTAAGTTCTCTGGAAGACGAGTTTGGACTGCTAGGATTCCGAATGTATCCGAATCCCGGAACTGAGGTAGTCCGTGTGAGTTGGGATCAGCAAACGGCTGTGAAAGGATCTGTGATGCTCACCAATGTGCAAGGCTCGGTGCTCTACCAACAAAATAAAACCCTGACTCCAGGGGTCTCCGAGCATCAGATAGATGTGAGAGGACTGGCTTCAGGGTTATATGTGCTACACGTTCAGGCAGGAGCCACCACCGTTCGCAAGCAGCTCATCGTGAGGCATTAATCGAGCATCAAGTGGGCGTTTCATCGCTTGGTGATCCACCTTTTTTTCCTGTGTTGGCATCAGATTCGTCGGAAAAATCCACCTCGATATCTCGGGCAGTTTGCTCGGCTTCGGTTTTCCATTGCTCCGCTTTCTTTTTCCCTTCTTCATATCGTTGACGGAAAAATTCTTTGTAATCTTCCGGGTTGAGGTTGCCCAGGCTTCCTCCATCGCTCACGTGGCGCACATACACTTGCCCGAGGGCATAGGTAGCGGCACCAGACAATGCGACGAGTGAGACGCCACCAAGGATAGATCCAAACACAGGAATTCCTTTGAGGAAGGATGCGCCGATTCTGGCAAAAATATTTCCGGTGAGTGCCCCGATCAGGGTTTTTCCAGAATCCTCAGAATAATCTGCTCCAAAAAGGTGAGACAAGGTTTTCACCATGTCTAGCTGTACAGCTGTCACTGCGGCCAAATCCAGAATAGGAATGGGAATCAGACTGCTTCCCATGGCATATACGGTGTGCTTGGTCACAATTTCTTGCGCAGCAAGCAGCTGTTTATCTTGTGGATCTTGGTTTTGGCTTTCAGTACTCATGATAAATAGGTCAAAATGTAGGGCAGTTTATATGGCGATTGTAAGGAGGGCCGGATGAGGATCGATAATCCAGCTCACAAAACAAAGACCCGGCACATTCCCTTTGGTTGAAATGCTACGCGGAATAAATGGAATTGTTGGTTTTGCTGATCATTTCTCATCTTGCAGACCAATTCATCTGATGATCTTTTACAAAATGATTCATAAACATTGGTTTGCTGTACTCACTTTGGGGATGCTTGTTGTCACAACAGGTTGTCACCGAGGGGCCAAAGACTCCCAGTCATCTGGCAAAAAGCTCCCCGCTGGCTCTAGCGTCTGGGTGGCCTTTTATAATGTAGAAAATCTGTTTGACACCGATGATGATCCTGGTAAGGATGATTCAGAGTTTTTGCCAGGAAGTGAATTGGACTGGACCCCGGAAAAGTATCTCGAAAAACTGGATAACCTCACCCTCGCAATCACCGCCATGAACAATGGCAAAGGCCCCGATATTCTGGGGCTGGCTGAGGTGGAAAATGCCCAAACCCTGTCTGATTGGACAAAAATGACCAGCCTAAAATCCCGAAACTACGAGTATGTGCTGGAGGAAGGCCCCGACCCGCGAGGGATCGATGTGGCATTGATGTACGACCCGGCCTTATTTGCGTATCAGGGCCACGAAGTATTTGCGGTTGATTTTCCTGGAGAGCCTGACTACATCACACGGCCTATCCTTCGGGTAGATGGCACCATCAGTGGCGAGGAAGTCTCTGTGGTTGTGGTGCACTGGCCCAGCCGCCGTGACGGCGAAAAGGAGAGTGAGCCCCGACGCATTGCCGCGGCCAGGGCCGTGAATGTGGCCATCAAAGATCGGCTCGCCGATCACCCTGATTCTGATATCATGATCATGGGAGATT
>JANQTF010000070.1:0-1103 GCA_030731845.1 Bacteroidia bacterium
GACGATTTTTCCTTTTTTGTAGGCAACGACGAAGTGAAATCTGATGCCTTCGCCATCAATGTTCTCAAGCGTCCTTTCATCAAGCAGTTTCAGGCTACGATAGAATATCCCGGCTACACGGGCAAGTCTCCAGAAAGACTCGATCCTAATGTCGGAGACTTTAAGGTTCTAAAAGGCTCACGCGTGAGCTGGGAGCTCCTCACCGAGGGCGACGTGGTCCTCGCACGCTTTGTCACAGCAGCTGGCAATGTGGCCCTCGAGGAGAGCAACGGCAGCTACAAAACATCCAGACGTCTTCTCGACCCACTTGAGTATTATCTCTCCCTGCAATCCACCGATTCCATTCAAAACATTGACACGGTGAAATACAAGGTGGGCGTCATTCCTGATCGCTTTCCTTCTATCTACGTCTTCTCCCCCACCGATGAGTTGATGGTTGATCTTGAGCCTCGACTTCCCCTTGAGTTGGAGATAGCCGATGACTTTGGATTTTCCAAGATGTCGTTATTTTATCGATTCGCCAAGTCTGGAGGTACCAGCACCGTCTCGCAGGAGTTCAGCGAATTCCCGCTCTCCATTTCCAAAAACGTACTCCTCCAGCCCCTGTCTTTTGATCTCGACCTTACCCAGATCGGGATGCTCGAAGGCGACGAAGCCGAATTCTACATCAAGGTGTGGGACAATGACGGCATCGCCGGAGCTAAAGCATCCACAAGTGGAACCATCAAGATTGTGTATCCAACCCTCGATGCCAAATATGATCAGATCAACGAAGAGCAGGATCAGGTGAAAGAAAAGCTCGACGACCTGCGCAAGAATGCCAAGGATCTTCAGGAAGCATATCAGCGAATGCAAGAAAAACTCCTTGAGCAAAAGAGTCTCTCCTTTGACGACAAAAAAGAAATGCAGCGCATGATCGAAGAGCATCAGCAGATGCTCGACGAGATCCAGTCGGCTCAGGAAAAGATGGAGCAGGCCAAAGAAAAGCTTGAGCAAAACTCGATGATCTCTGAAGAGACCAAAGAGAAATTTGAAGATCTCAACAAGTTCATGGAACAGCTCCAGAACGAAGAAATAGAGAAGCTGCTCAAAGAGATTGAGGA
>JANQTF010000070.1:1203-23948 GCA_030731845.1 Bacteroidia bacterium
AGCAAGGAGAAGAGGCACAGGATGAGATGAAAGAGGCTGGCGAAAAAATGGATGAGGCCTCTGAGAAAATGGAAGAAGGGGGCAAAAAGAATAGCAAAGAAGCACAGCAGCAAATGCAGGATGCCTCCGGTGCGCAGAAAAAGGCTCAACAAAAGCTCCAGGAAATGTCTGAATCGCTCGGCAATATGCAGATGAATATGCAGATGCAGCAGGATCAGCAAAACATGGAAGACCTCCGCGAGTTGCTCGAAAATCTTCTTAAGCTCTCCTTTGATCAGGAAGACCTCAAAGAAGATGTGCGCGATCTCCGATTCAATGATCCATCTCTGAAAGAAAAAAGTCAGGATCAGAAGAAGCTACAAGACGATATGGAGTTGGTGCGTGATAGCCTTGAAGCCTTGGCCAATCGCATGTTTCAGATAGAAAAATTTGTGCTTGACGAGAGCGGCAAGATCACCGAAAACATGTCTATGTCTCAGACTTTCTTCCGCAATAAGCAGGTTCCGATGGTGGTCTTTCACCAACAGACAGCCATGACAAGCGTGAATAATCTCGCCAACATGCTCTCCAATGCGATGAAGCAATTGCAGGAGAATATGAAAAACGCACAAGCAGGTCAGGCCATGTGTCCTAAGCCAGGGCAGAATCCATCTCAGATGCCAGGCATCTCCAAGCAGCAGCAGAAGCTCAACCAGATGATGCAGCAGCAAATGCAAAACGGGCAGATGGATGGCGACAAGCTTTCAGAGATGGCAGCCGAACAAGGAAAGATCCGCAAGCAACTAGAAGACGCCCAGAAGCGTATGCAAGGAGAGGGTGGGAAACCACTTGGCGATATGCAGAAGATCATGCAAGACATGATCGAGAGTGAAGAGGATCTACGCAACAAGCAGCTCACCCATGAGACCATGTTACGTCAGCAGCAAATCCTTAGCCGCCTCCTCCAGGCTGACCAATCCGTCCGAGAGCGCGAGCTCGATGACAAGCGTGAGTCCAGGTCTGGCAGAGAATTAGAACGTACTTCCCCCGATGATCTCACCCGGGAGGAGTATCAAAATAGAATCAGGCAAGAATTACTCAAGTCCAATCAATTGGAATATTCTCCTGATTTCATCATCTTGATCGAACAATACTATAAAAAGCTCGAAGGAGTCAATGAGTAGCCCCGAAACGGAAAAGTTGTTATACCGCCAATTGGTATTAACCAGCAGTTCAGATGCGATTCACCAGGTTGAATCAGTCATCGAAGAGATTCGTTCAGAATTGGACGTGAAGGAAGACGTATATGGAAACATGATGGTCGCCGTCACTGAAGCTGTGAACAACGGTATCTTTCACGGAAATGAGGGTGATCCTTCTAAAAAAGTCTTCGTTGACTTTGAGATGAAGCATCAGTTTCGACTCACAGTGAGGGTAAAAGATGAGGGTCCGGGCTTTGATCCCAACTCTTTATCTGACCCTACGGCTCCCGAAAACCTGCTCACCATTGGCGGTCGGGGTGTTTTTCTGATGCAACATCTCTCGGATGAGATCACTTTTTCGGATGAAGGTCGCGAGGTTGAGATGTGTTTCAACATCTAGTGCCTTCCTCTATCATCTTATATCTCCCAGTTTGATTCTTCAAACTGGGAGTTTTTCTATGAAACATGGAAGAACAAATATTCTTTTTTTCTGAGGAGACTGACTTCGAATTGCTGAATCAGGAAGCTGTAGCTGCCTGGCTGGGTGGATTGATCTCCGCTGCTGGCGCAGAATTGGAATCCATTTCCTACATCTTCTGTTCAGATGACTACTTGTTGGAGATCAACAAGGAGCATCTTGACCATGATTATTACACAGATATCATCACCTTTCCCTTGCATGATGAGGGCGCTCCTATCATGTCCGACATCTTTGTGAGTGTAGATCGGGTAGCAGACAATGCGGAGCAACTGGGTATATCGTTCAAAGATGAGCTTCATCGGGTGATGGCTCATGGCATTCTTCACCTATTGGGGCATGACGATCACGACCCAGAGAAGGTTCTTCTCATGCGTGCTGCCGAAGAGAACGCACTTTCTCAGCGTGATTTCTAGGCCATCTCCCTGTATGTATGTTCCACGTGGAACATACATACAGCGCTGTGATTTTCCTGGCCAAAGATTCCTTGTAACAAAGCGTGTGGTATTCCCACAAAGGTTCCACGTGGAACATGTGATTATCTTCCCATTTACTCTCGTTTCCTTTGTGTAGAGCGGAATGGTTTTTTTTATGTTCCACGTGGAACATGTATATTCTCCTCACCTACTCCTGCCCATTCTCTGCCTTTGTGACGAGTACAAAGGCTTTTTTTATGTTCCACGTGGAACATCTCGCCGTGGGCTTTCCCTCTAAAATCCCCGCCATGCAGCAGAATGCCATTGGCTCACGTTCTGAACTAAACCTAATCTATGAACTTTTCTAAATTAATCTTCGCCACTTCGTTACTCTTTGTTAGCATGGCAGCCCTGGCTCAAGGCTTCGAGCCTGCCAATGATAAGCATCATGAGCTCTCCATTAGTGCCCAAGGGTTGCTAGGGAATATCATTCCGGGAGCATATGTGTACTATCCTGTCTATACGACCAGTACCCTCGACCCATTACTCAGGTATCGGTTCCATACTGGAAAGCACGCTTTTCGTATTGGTGTGAACGCCTCCAATTCGAAGGATAACACAGGAAGTACTGATTCCACCAACTATGCTAATTCCGGATCTGGCCTGAATCTCACCATTGGGTATGAATATACCTTCATTCAACAAGCAAGATTGCAAGCTTATGTAGGTGCCGATGCGATCTGGGGAACTGAAAATACCAGCAATACAGGTGTTGATCGGAGCCAGAGAGCCTACGAATACAGCTCCAATACTAATAGAATAGGAGGGAGGCCTTTTGTTGGGCTTCGCTTCTTCCTCACACCAGCGATCTCTATTTCTACTGAAATGTCATTCCTCATCTACCGAGAGAAAAGCGCCTCTAAAAACTTCCGGGATTGGACAGAACCTCAAACTGTGGATTCGGATAGGGTGAATACCGTTTTTACCTACAATTCCCCTCACATCCTTTACCTCGATTTCCGTTTCTGATGCCAAGCCCGAATTGATTTCCTGATTCTATAAAGCAGTCTTATCCAAGATATACGCTATTTTTGCAACCCGAGGGAACCAATTCCGTTCCTTCGGGTTGTTGTCTTATCTTCCTGATCTATCCAAAATCATGTTTCCAGAATACGATGTCATCGTAGTAGGAGCAGGCCACGCTGGCTGTGAAGCTGCCGCCGCTGCTGCCAATATGGGAATGCGTGTCATGCTCGCCACCATGAACATGAACACCATCGCCCAAATGTCTTGCAATCCTGCCATGGGGGGCGTTGCCAAAGGCCAGCTCGTGCGCGAAATCGACGCCCTCGGCGGGTACTCCGGGATCGTCACTGATAAGACAATGATCCAATTTCGGATGCTCAACCGCTCCAAAGGCCCCGCCATGTGGAGCCCGCGCGCTCAAAGCGACCGAATGAGATTTGCCGAAACCTGGAGACTACATCTGGAGCAAACCCCAAATGTAGATTTTTGGCAGGAAATGGTTACCGGGCTTGTGGTCAAAGAGGGTAGGGTAAAGGGTGTAGTCACCCAGCTCGGGCTGGAGATTCCCGCCAAATCGGTCGTGCTCACCAATGGCACCTTCCTCAATGGCCTCATCCACATCGGCGAAAAACAGTTTGGTGGTGGCAGATCTGGCGAACGCGCCAGCACGGGAATCACCGCTCAACTCGAATCCCTGGGCTTCGAAAGTGGACGAATGAAGACCGGAACCCCGCCTCGCATCGACGGAAGATCCGTGAAATGGGATTTGCTGGAAGAACAACCCGGCGACGAAAACCCCAGCAAGTTCTCCTTTACTGATACCAAGCCGCTCGCGACCCAACGCTCTTGCTATATCACCTACACCAATCCCCAAACCCACGAACTTCTCAAAGAAGGCTTCGACAGAAGCCCCATGTTCAACGGGAGAATCCAGGGACTTGGCCCGAGATATTGCCCGTCTATTGAGGATAAAATAGAACGATTTGCCGACCGTGATCGGCATCAACTCTTCCTGGAACCAGAAGGATGGGATACGGTAGAGGTTTATGTCAACGGATTTTCTTCCTCCTTGCCGGAAGACGTACAGTTTAAGGCCCTGTGCTCCGTTCCTGGATTGGATGCCGTGAAGATGTTCCGCCCTGGATATGCGGTGGAATATGACTTTTTCCCACCGACTCAGCTCAAACTATCTCTGGAAACGCAACTCGTAGAGAACCTGTTTTTTGCCGGACAAATCAACGGAACCACCGGATATGAAGAAGCCGCTAGTCAGGGACTCATCGCAGGCATCAATGCTGCCCTCAAAGTGAAGGAAGAAGATCCCTTTATCTTGCAACGCGACGAGGCATACATTGGTGTGCTCATCGACGACCTCGTGAACAAAGGCACCAAGGAGCCTTACCGGATGTTTACCTCCAGAGCAGAGTACAGAACGCTACTCCGTCAGGATAATGCAGACCTTCGCCTCACTGAGATCGGCCACAAGATTGGGCTTGCTACGGATGAGCGCTATGAAACCATGCTGACCAAAAAAGCATCGGTGGAACACATTGCTCACGCACTTGAGCAAATCTCAGTTTCGCCTGATCAGCTTGATGGATATCTCGAGTCGATCGGCAGCTCTGCGCTCAAGCAAAAAATGAAGGCATCAGCTGTCATCACCCGGCCCCATGTATTGTTGAAAGACCTCGTGTCGCTGATTCCAGATTTGGGAGAACTCATTGGCAAGGTAGATGAGGAGGTGATGGAGCAAGCTGAGATACAGGTGAAGTATGCCGGCTACATTCAAAAGGAAAAAGAATTGGCCGATAAAATGATGAGACTCGATACAATTCGAATTCCCGAAGAGTTCGACTTTTCATCTATCAGCTCGCTTTCCTCCGAAGCAAGAGAAAAACTCGCTCGCATGAAGCCTGGAAACCTTGGTCAGGCATCGAGAATCTCTGGGGTTTCGCCTTCAGATATTTCTGTGCTCATGGTGTTTATGGGGCGCTAAAAAATCGCCCTGAGAATCGCATAAAAATCACCTGTGTGGCCTCTGGTACAGGTGGCTTTATTCAGAGGGTGTGAGATCTGTGAGAAACACCGTTTTTTATTTATGTAATAAGTTGAAAACCAATTATTTACGGTTGGTACATCTATCAATTAGATTTGGGTCAAACGAAGTGATTCTCCCGCGAATTTGGTACGAATGTCAAACTAATTTTCTTTTTCACTACGATTGATTGAAATAATTCCGATTTTTGCCCGCATGACAACATCGACGACTTCACCGACCATTCACTATCAAACTTGTCCGGTTTGTGACAGCCGAAATATTTCGGAAGTTTTTTTCTGCAAAGATCACACTGTGTCCAAACAGGATTTTTCCGTTTGGGCCTGTGGTGACTGCACCCACCGCTTCACACAAGATGTGCCAGTCGAATCTGAGATTGGCGCCTACTACCAATCCGAAGATTACATCTCTCACTCCAACACCAACCGCGGCTTGATCAACCGCCTGTATCAGTGGGTGAGAAATTATACCATCGGCAAAAAGGTAGCACTGATCCAGAAGCAATCGGGAAAACCGACCGGATCGATTTTGGATGTAGGTTGCGGCACAGGAGAATTTCTCGCGGGGATGAAAGCCGCCGGGTGGAAGGTGCAGGGACTCGAGCCCGACGGGGGCGCGCGTGAGCAAGCCTCCAACATCACCGCCACCAAAATCGGCAAGCCAGAGGAATTGTTCACGCTTCCAGAAACCTACGACGTGATCACCATGTGGCACGTGCTCGAGCACGTGCACCAACTGCACGAATATCTCGATCGATTTGGTGAATTGCTGTCGCCCAGTGGTGTGCTGCTTGTCGCTGTGCCGAACTACACCTCAACTGATGCACAATACTATGAGCAAAATTGGGCGGCCTATGATGTGCCCCGGCACCTCTATCATTTTTCACCAGAAAGCATGAACCGCGTGATGAAGCTCCACGGGTTTCAGGTGGAAGCGCATCTGCCCATGCCCTTTGATGCATTTTATGTGAGCATGCTCAGCGAACAATACAAGCATGGGAAGAGTCGTTTGATTTCTGCATTTTTCAAAGGCCTATCTTCCTGGAATAAAGCCCGTGGAACGGTAACAAAAGGAAGCTCTGTTTTGTATGTCATAAGGAGGTCTTGATTCATAATCAGTTAACCAAGTTGCGCCATGAGAAAATTATGTATCCTATTGTTGGTTTCCAGCTTCCTCCTCTCCTGCAATAGAAACGGCAGGGTAGGCGTGCTGGTAGAAGTAAGTGGAAGGGTTTTTACTGATTCCACTCACACCGTGCCTGTGGCGGGTGCTGAGGTGGCGTTGGTGGAATTCTCCTCATTCGTCTTTTCGCGCCGATATTATGACGAAGACAATACCGTCTTGACAGATAGTCAGGGGAATTATTCGCTCACGACCATTTCTGAAGAATATGAATCGTATGCCGTTTGGCTGAAGCCAGACTTGTTCAGCTCTGCTTCTGCTTCGCGGGTTGAGAGGTTGAGAGAATGGGAGCCCAATGTCGTTGACCTTCACCATGTAGATCCGATCATGCTGAAGATCGAATTGATTGGAGATAGCATCTGTGAAGGAGGTTCTCTCAATGAGATCAGTGGAACCTTAATTTTGGAAGGCGAGCAACAGCTTGACCTCTTTGAGTTTGGCTATTTCATAGAGGAGGAGATTCCGCTGACATGGTCGCAGGACACGACAATTTCGTTATTTGTTGGTCCGGGAACTTCTTTGATAATGGAGCTACGGCCAGATTCAAGATCCTTAACGTGTACGAGTTACCATGGACTCGTATGGAACGAGAGGAGATTTCCGCAGGTGATCACTGATTCGATGACGATCAGATTACAAAGATATTAGAAAGTGATCTTGTGAACTTCACAAGCAGGGAGCGCAGGCTTGTGCCTTGATTCGCCCATCGTAGTGGTTTTGTTGGATTACGCCTCTCGATTGAAAACTAAAGGCTCTTGTTGTCTCCACACTTTCCAGTAGAAAGAAATCTGATTGGTGAACACCTCCGGATCTGCCTGGTATAATTTTTTACCGAGAGGAAAGTAGAGGAGGACGAGGGACTCCCGATATTCTCTGATGGCATGAAGCAGTGCGGTTTTTCCTACCACCCTGCCTTGCATCAGTTTGTTAGACAAAATAAACTCCTCGATGACTGCGAGGTCGTGATCGTCGCCTAGCAGATCTGAGAGCCGATGCAGTTCTTCTGTATGGGGGTTCATCATCTCGGGCCAGCACAGGTGCAGGAGCTGAAGTTGATGCCAGAGATATTTTACGCGCTTTCGCCAGTCGTGAAGCACATGAGGATCTGGGTTGGCAAGAGAAAAGGCAAGGGCATTTTGCCCTCTTTCATACACACGCTCGAGGCTCGACGCGATCCACGAAAAGTCGTCTTGAGGATTGTGCCAGGTCGGGAGATTGGCGAGGCCAGTGGTTAATTCCGCCACAGCAGTTTTTCTCAATTCATCCTGCCCCCGCATGTGGTCGCGCGCTGCCTTTTGCCATCCTGCGATTTCCCGGCTCGCCGCACTCACGCCCACGCTAACAGATTTGCGAGGATACCGCTTCAGGATTTTGTTGAGCGTGTCTTGGGTTGCAGCGAGGTCGCGCAGCTCAGATACTTTTCGCGAGGCATCCCGATAGCAAATGTTGGCAGCTTTATATTGCTCGTAGCCAAGTGGATCTCTCACGAGCCGCACGAGTGCGCGCGTGCGCTTGAGTGCTTTTCTTGCCTGGTGAATACCAGACTCCACCTGCCGGGTGCGGCTCAATTCTTTGACAGCAAAGTGCAGATCTGCTTTCCATATTCGGAGCAATTCTTCCGGAATTGCGTGCTGTGCTCGAATTTCGTATCCCATGATGCGAAATTACGAAAGAAGCAGATTCAAATAATCATGTATTAAAAAAGTCCCATCGATTCTCCTGCTTGCAGCAGCTCCTTCACCGCCTCGCGGCCAGGTTTGCCGAGGGAAAGCGAGTACTCATTCACATAAAGCGCAATGTGTGCTTTCATCACCTCGTCATCCATCTCCTGTGCGTGCTCTCGCACATAGGGCATAGAATCGTCAGGATGAGAAAAGGCAAACGCCACGCTTTCCTTCATGATCTGCTCCAGCTCGGAAATGGTTTGCGCACCGAGAGAAGACTTGGCCAGAATGGCCCCCAAAGGAATGGGTTTGCCAGTTTTCGTTTCCCAATATTCTCCCAAATCCTGGATGAGCTTGAGCCCCTGAGCCTGATAGGTAAATCGATTCTCGTGAATGATGACACCGGCGGCTACTTCGCCCTCAAGGATCGCGGGCATGATGTCATGAAAAATAAATTCTTTCTTATTCGTGATTCTCGGGGCAAAATACCCGAGTAGGAGATTGGCAGTTGTGTTGTGACCGGGAATGGCTATTGGAAGATTATTCTCTATGATTTCCTCGACAGAGAGTTTGTCTTTTGAAATCAGGAGTGGCCCACAATTGTGACCGAGCGCAGATCCGGCATCAAGGAGATGATAGCGATCTTGTACGTGGCCATAGGTTTGGTATGATACTTTCACCATGTCCAGCTCCCCCTGAATCGCCATTTGGTTGAGGTGGAAAATATCGGCGAGGGTAATGTCAAATTGATAGTTTCCCACGTCGATGCGGCGATGAACCATTGCATCAAACATGAAAGTATCATTGGGGCAGGTAGAAAAACCGAGGCGAATATTCATGAGGGTAAAATCTCGTTCACAAAGAACGGAAAGAACCCCACAAAGTTCAGGAAGAGGTTTAGGCGAGTAAATGTGGAAAACGGCAAACGAGGGGCACTCGATTATCGGCGGGTTCATCACGTGGGTCGCAGTGATAGCCATATAGTTCTACCTCATCCACCCGATGATTGAGATCCTGATAATAGCTATGAACTCCATCGGTGACATGGAAAGAAGTTTCATGAAATACCCGGGTTTTTTTTTGAGGTCTTGTCTTGAGATAATCAAAAATCAGGTTTGGGTCACCCAAATCGCCGGAGTATGCCAGGATTTCTTCATCAGATTCAAAGCAATAGGCCCAGGTGGGCATTCCTTCTACGTGCTTGCCAAAAGTATCGAGCGCGGTGAGACCGGGGATGATTTCAACAGGAAAAAATTCCAGGTACTTAAGTGGATCAGTCAGAGAGAAATGCACATAATCCTCGATCATTTGCTGAAAGCTCTGGCTAGGCACCAAAATGCGGGCCTTGCGCGCCGGATCAAGAAAATATTTATGATGAAGGATGACGGAGCTGAGGCTTCCCACATGATCATCATGAAAATGAGTGAGGAGGATATAATCGATCTGATCGGCCAGCCCGGTTTCGCGCAAACGTCGGTACACCGAGTTTCCGCAGTCTATGAGGATATTCTTCCCCTGAAATTGTATCCAGGCAGAGGAGTTACTGAACTCATAATCAAAGGCGCCGCCCGTTCCGAGAAATTTTATATTCATCGACTGCGATAGCTTTCTGTAAAGAAGGCAAAAAGGGATGGGAATAAGTTACAAGAGAATTCGTAATTTCTCATTTTGTAAGGAGTTTCCTTCCTTACATTGTGTTTTTTTTCTGGTTTTCCGAAAAAAGTTCTTGATTTGACTTGGCTCCGAGGTGCGGAGCAGCACGTTTTTAAAATTTACATCTCTATGCTGTTATCCATGACCGGCTATGGTGCCGCCAGTCGTTCTTCTCACAATTACAAAGTAACCATCGAGCTTAGGTCGCTTAATAGCAAGTTCTTTGAACTTTCTACAAGACTCCCCAAGAGTTATGCGAAGTTTGAAAATGATATTCGCCAGATTCTCATTCAAAAACTCAACAGAGGAAAGGTATCGTTGTTGCTAAATGTAGAAGTGCTCCAGGCCGATAAGCGGACTCTGAACATCAACAAGCCGCTTGCCGCTCGCTATCTCGAAGAGTTACGGGCTTTTGCAGATGAGCTAAATATTCCCGCTGACATCAGCCTGCCCTTTGTGTTGGAGTTGCCAGAAGTGATTCCAACAGAAATTGACCAGGAAGATCCGGAGGAATGGGAGCTTGTGCAGCTTGCCCTTGGCGCTGCCATCGACCACATGCTCGTGAGCCGTGAAGAAGAAGGCAAAGCCCTCGACCGCGATCTCATGGAGAGAAATGATGCGATTCGATTCGCACTTACCGAAATCGAAAAACTCGCGCCTGAGCGAGCGACTGCCGTGAGAAGCAGACTCGATCAGGCATTGGCAGATCTTAGAGATAAGGTCCAGGATGTGGACCCCAACCGATTTGAGCAGGAACTGATCTACTATCTCGAAAAACTCGACATCAACGAAGAAATCGTTCGTTTGAGCCAACACATTAAATTTTTCAATGAACTGAGAGAAAACGGCACGAGCAACGGCAAACAGCTGCAGTTCGTTTCTCAAGAGATGGGCCGTGAGATTAACACCATCGGGTCTAAGGCCAACCATGCAGCGATTCAGCGACTTGTCGTGGCCATGAAAGACGATTTGGAGCGAATCAAAGAGCAGGTACTTAACATCATGTAGCATGAACCACATCTCCCGCTTTCTATTGTTGATCACACTGGCGGGCGGGAGTATGTCCTGCGACGAAACCTTTCAACTCAACGCCCCCTATCAAGATATTTTTGCCGTGTACGGCGTGCTCAATCCGCACGTGGATACGCAGTATGTCAGGATTTCTCTGGCTTTTCAATTGGAAGAAGATGCCATCGCCTACGCCAAAACCCATGATGCTTCTGTGCCTGGCTTGGAGGTAATCATCAGTGGTGCAGGGCAAACCCTGCTAGGAAAATGGGTGGATTCGATCCCCAAAATAGGTGACGGCGATTTCGCTACCACTACCGGAGCCTACCGTTTCGTTGCCGAAGAACTACTTACGCCGGGAGAGCTATATCAGCTTGACGTGCGGAAAGCCGATGAACCTGACTTTTTTCTGCGAGCTCAAACCCGCATTCCCCCCGCGCCAAGGATCATTTCGCCTTCACGATTTTCTACACAGGGAGAATATTGCCTGCCTATGGTGGATGTGGAAGATACCGTATCGGTCTTGTTTCGGCGAAATGATCAACCCGACAATCAGGCTTCGCATTTTGAGGTGCGATGGGTCTTGCGATATGAAAAAGATGGTCAGCAACTCGAAGTAGCTACACGGCCTTCTCCTATTTTTAACAACAATGTGCGCTGCTCCTTTGCTGGGAGGGGAAACATCTGCTTTAGCACTGGCAATGGCAGCGTGGTCAAGGAGTGGAAAGTGGATGTACCAGAAGAAGGTCGCGCGATCCCCCTTGCTGTGCGCTGCTCGCGGATACCGATCGAGCTCAGCAGAAACGCGGAAATTCAGGTGACTGCGCTTGACACCGTTCTGGCCAGCTATATTTTGGTGAATGATCCCCGACAACTCAACCTCAACACCATTCGGCAGGAATATACCAACGTGCAGGGATCGGCGAGGGCAGTCGGAGTATTTGGCAGCATTGCCTATGACAACGAGCCATTTATTCTCAGCGACTGCGCAGAAAGCTTGCTGGAATTGAATGAGATCCCAGCGGTTTTGACTTGCAGGTAGATTCCTAATCAATTACTCCAGATAGGCCTGCATATATAGATAAGGCTCCGTGAGTTTTCCTTTCCAGAGAATGGTGGCCTTGCGAATGGCTTCGGGTAGGCCTGCCGCTTCGGGCGACTCAGCCCCATGATCAGCGTTGGTCACATCGACGATGAGCTTGCTCAACTCTGAGCTGAACTGTTCGGAGGCATCGCCCGGAAATTCACAGGGAAGATTGGTCACCGCCATCACCGCGATTCCCTGTCCTCCCAAACCATTTGTGCTGCTTCTATTCTCCGGATTATAAACAAATACAGGATCATTGATCCAGGTTTCCTTTGAAAATTGGATCGCTCCCTCGGGGTCGCAGGTAATATCGCCAATGACTTCAAGGGTTTTGTGGTTATTCCACCAAATCTCTGCATCGTCGCGCGTGAGTAGGCGCGGATAGTCGGGGCCCCACAAGATGCAGTTCATAAGGATGGTAGCGTAGGGAAAAATCTGATCCAGATTACTTTCAAAATACTGAGGCTCTCGCAAATAAATAGCATAGGCATTTTTGTCATCAATATTCTGATGGTCATAAGGAGAATCTGATTTCCAGCGAAACATATCGGAGACTTCGAGCACGCATTGATATACTTTTTTGCGATCGCCATGCAGAAAGGTCTCTTTGAGCTGATGAAGAGAAATCGACTCGATGGGCAAATGTGCCAGCATACTTTGAGAGCCTTGGCTCGTTTTTCCGGTGCCGAGAATCACAATGATCACAGGAGGCTGCGAAGCTGGAGTTCCGATTTTGGCGATTTGTTGTCCGGCGGCTTGAATGTCCTGGCGAATAAGGGCGAGGTCTTCGCGCTCAATGGATTGGGGGATGTTGGCAAAAGGAGAATCAATGCCGCGCATTTTCCATCGCTTGCCCAGTGTCCAGAGAGAATCGGTCATGCCAGCATAGCCAGCAAAATAGGTAAAGGCAGTGACGAGGCGCCGCCCGGCTTCGTCAACAATGAGTTCATAGTCAATGAGTGATATCTGCTTCTCCATCATTGCTTTGAGCAAGGGGCGGTTTTTGATCTGTCCTTTGTGGGTATGAGAAAAAAAGAGGTAGGTTTTTTTGGGTAAGAGGTAGTCAATTCCGACTTCTTTGAGCCCGAAGACCACCTCGGCTTCTGCGAGTGACTCGGAGATTTCTACGCCCGACTGCTGATACGCCAGGTCAGAAAAAGCTCTTTTATTGTCTTGGGATTGGGGGTGAATGCCAGGTTGCAGAAGAATGCGGTGGCCGGATGCGAGAATCGGAAGGGCAGTGGTGGGCGTAATGGCCACACGTTTTTCTCCGGTTTTACTAAGGTCTTCACGACGAATACCGATGGTCATATTTTCAATCAACTGTTTCGGGGTGCATGGAAAAAAGGCAGATCGAATCTACAAGACAAATGTTGAAAAGAGAAAGGTGATATGAATCATGGTGTGGGTTATATCGGAAACCTTAATTATCCGTATGTTTGAGGAGAACTTACTTATTGTAGCTAGTTATGGAAAAATTCTGGGCCGCGACGAAAAGATTTTTTAAGATGACCCTAATCTTTGGGTCATTGGCAGCGATAGTCGCATTGGCTGGATTTCTGTTATTTGCCCGATTTGCTCACTATAGCGACGGTGTGAGATCAGGTACTGTGGTAAAATTCAGTGAGAAAGGGATCTTATTCAAAACCTGGGAAGGCCAGCTTCAGTTTGGTGAAGCCAGCAACCTGTGGGATTTCTCTGTGTATCCCGGCCAAGATGATGTTCAGCAAAAAATTCTGGACGCGGTGAAAAACGGGCAAAAAGTGCAACTCAAATATGATGAGAGTTTCGTCTCTATCTCTGTTTGGGGAGACACCAAGTATTTTGTTAGCGAAGTAGATATCATTGAATAGCGCCCCTGCGACTAGCCCTTAACAAGCTGCTCGCCGATCTTCATCAACAACTCACCCAGCTGCTTGCGGTCGGTTTTACTCTCGTTTACCTGATCCAAATCTGCTTGAATCGAGTCTAGTCTGGTATTGAGCTCGCTGAGCAAGCTTTGCTTCAGATCTTTGAGATCACCCGCAAAATCAGACTCCAGTTTTTCCAGTCGTGCCTGATGCTCAGCACTTGATTGTTGCTGTGCCTCTGTGAGGGACTGAATCTGTCTGGTAAGTTCCTGCATCTCCGTCCCGAAGATGATGTTTTTGATCGCTACGAGCTGATCGATAGGATCATTGACAGGAGGGTGCGCTGCACCGTTACTTTTGGTTTCAGATGCCATAAAGGACTAAGTTAAAATAGATTGATATGGTAGTGGAAATGTAGGTCATTAGATTGAATAATTATTGAAACAATCGCTCTATGGTCAACATATCCACCTCGCCACTGGGAAATAGCCCCGCAGCCTGCTGAAATTTGCTCACCCCTTGTCTCGTTTCTTCCCGATAAATACCGTCAAGGGGAATGCTTAATCCTTTTTCGACCAGTTTTTTCTGGATTTCATATACCAGCGCACCCTGATCAGATACGCGGGCGATCACTGGGTTATTCAACAATGCTGCCAATTTGGAAGACTTTTCTGGGATGCCTCCGATTTCTCGTTGGGCGATTTGCTCATTGCTCAGTCCTTCGGCTTTCCACGCAGCCGATTGGGCTAGCTTTCCGTGATAATAAGAAACAGAGCTCAAAATCTGCTGATATTTTTGCACAAAGGCTTTTGATTCAGGATCAGTGGGAGAATCTGTGAGCACGTCCACTCCCTCTTTTGCCCAGACAAACCGGCCATATTGCCCGGCTTCTTCAGCCGCAAACAGATACTCCTTTACCAAAGCCGGATTGTGATAGCTCCAGTCTATGGTGGAATCTACCACAACATCATAGGCATCCGAGGCGCGATGGCGCTGATAGGAACGGAACTCAAACCAGAGAATCAAAATCAGCGAAAACGCGATAAAAATCTGAAACAATCGCTTCATGAGCGTAAAATATAGGAAATCTGTTTGAAAAATACCGATTCACCTTGGACATTCCTACCCATGGTTATGCGATGATCGGATTAATTTTCCTTATCGCCGCAAAGGTAAACGAATTTCACTTCTTTGGACTTTCTCTAAGATTCATTGTTAACTTAGGGGGGAGAATAATGGAGTGAAACGAACAACTACCTGAATACCATGAGTCGAAATGTAATGCGAGCCTTAGCGCTCTTTCTGCTATTGGCGGTACCGAGAATAAATGTTGCCCAGGAAACTGGCGAATTATCTTTGGACCAAAAAATCAATGAGGCGGTAAAACCCGCCACCGCGATGATCGAGAGCGTGGTGTTTTGGTCATTCAAAATCAAAGACGATGTGATGATGGCGCAAGATGGGATCTTGCTTTCAGATGATGCCTTCTACGATCAGCCTCCTTTTACCATCACCTATTCTGAAGATCAGGAAAAAATTCCCTACAATTCTACTTTTCAGGTGATCAGCACCAATGACGGTGTTTCGGTGAGTGCCCCCGGCAGCTCGCCTGTGATGATCGCGCCCGGAGAAGAAGCTAACATTGGGGGATTCAGCTTTGTGCTCACGCCCAATCAACAATCCGATTATACTCTCGCGCCAGGCAAGATCTATACCTTCACCTTGAAAGAGGTGATGTTTTTGCCCTTGAGCATTGTCCTTCTCATCGCCGGAGCCATTTTCTTTACTTTCTATTACGGATTCGTCAATTTCAGGCGCTTTGGCCTTTCTCTTGATATTGTCCGGGGAAAATACTCCGACCCAACCGAAAAAGGAGAAGTATCTCATTTTCAGGCGCTTACTGCGGCTTTGTCGGCAACTGTTGGGCTAGGCAACATTGCCGGGGTAGCGATCGCCATCTCCATCGGTGGCCCGGGTGCCACCCTGTGGATGATCCTCGCCGGCCTACTCGGTATGTCCACCAAATTTGTGGAGTGTACGCTTGGCGTAAAATATCGCAAGGTGGCCGCCAATGGCGAAATCTCCGGTGGTCCCATGTACTACCTCAGCCAGGGATTGAAAGAAAAAGGCATGGGAACCCTCGGCAAAATCCTCGCTGCTTTTTTTGCAGTCATGTGTGTAGGAGGGTCTTTTGGTGGTGGAAACATGGTGCAGGTAAATCAGGCGTTTTCTCAGTTTTCCAGCCTCGACTTCGTACAGGGAACCTGGATTTCTCAAAATGGCTGGTTCTTCGGTCTCATCATGGCTGCTCTCGTAGCCGTGGTAATCATTGGGGGAATCAAAAGCATCGCCAGAGTGACCGACAAGATTGTGCCCTTCATGGTAAGCATTTATGTATTGGCAGCCCTCGTGATCCTTGGGATGAATGTTACGGAAATCCCCCATACTTTCGGACTCATCTTCGCAGGTGCTTTCGCACCACAAGCGATTGCCGGTGGGTTTGTTGGCGTGTTGATTCAAGGATTCCGCAGGGCAGCATTTTCCAATGAAGCTGGCGTAGGCTCCGCTGCCATTGCTCACTCCGCTGTGAAAACCAACAATCCCGCTTCCGAAGGTCTCGTGTCTCTCTTGGAGCCATTTATCGATACCGTGGTCGTGTGTACCATGACTGCCCTTGTGATCGTGATCACCGGCAACCATATCACTGCCGAAACTGAGGGCGTTGCCCTTACTTCTCGGGCCTTTTCTGCTGAAATTCCTTGGTTTAAGTATGTATTGGCCCTTGCAGTATTGCTTTTTGCCTTCTCTACCATGATCAGTTGGTCCTATTATGGCCTCAAGTCCTGGACCTACCTCTTTGGCAATAGCAAGGTGATGGAAGTCGTCTATAAAGTGATTTTCTGCGGTTTTGTCGTGGTAGGTGCTGCTGCGAGCCTCGGATCTGTGTTTGACTTTTCTGATGCCATGATTTTCGCCATGGTATTCCCCAATGTGATTGGTCTGGTGATTCTCGCGCCGGTGGTGAAAGAAGAGCTGAACAAATACATCGGCAAAATCAAGAGTGGAGAGATCGTCAGGGTGAAATAGCTTTCGGCAGATCAATACATAACAGAATCAGCCCAAATCGCATATCGCGATTTGGGCTGATTCATGTATGAGCCTGATTACACAAACAAATGCAGAGCCTTGGCTGTTTGCCAATCATAGATATTGGTCGAGGTGCTGGGCTTCACCTGAAGATAGATGTCGGCCGAGATGCGCTCATGCCAAGAGTTGGAGATAGCATCGTGAGAAACCACGGCCATGGGGTTGGCGCGCACCTGATAAATCGGAATCGAAAAAGGTAAAATCATTTGCTTGCCGTTGGTGAGACCGATTGGGCGCATCAGGGCCTCATCCACGCCGAGTTGTTCTACCTGCGTTTCGCCATTCTTTCGGACCAGTCTCACCGAAATGCTTTGGAGCAAAGCGCTGCATTTCCCGCTCACCCACACTTGCCCTTCCATGCGTTGCACGCCGTGGCGAAGGATGTTGGTCCCGATACATTCAAGATCAAATTGAGGAAAGGAAAGCGATTTTGCAGGAAACATAGAAATGATCAGTGGGGTTAATTAACTGAATGTTCAATTTCTATGCGAGCTTTCACAAGCACATCGTGAATAAACCTAACAAATTCGCCAGGCATCAACCCTAACGAAGAAGACGAGCTTCTTGTCTTGAGTTTGATACCTGACGAGGTGGCTCGAACCTGAAAAGAGATCAGTTCAGGAGCCTGAAACTAAAGGGAATGGTGACGGAGAAAACAGTTGGCTGCCCGTCTTTTGTGCCTGGCTCAAATCGCACGTTGCTGACCTGTGCCTGTACCGCATTGGCCAGGATATCAGAAGCCGATTCCAGGAGCTCATGGCTCACATAATTCCCTTCTTTGTCAATCTCAACCTTGAGGAGAATCAAGCCTTGCTCACCTCCTTCTCTCGCTTCTTCCGGATACCCAATTTCCCTTTTCACTTCATCAAGATTAATCGGGATGGGTTCTCCATCAATGCCTTCGGCCACAAGCGGGATCCGTGGTCCGGCGGGAATCTGAATGTGCCTGCTAACCTCAAGCTCTTGCTTGCAACTGCTCAGGTAGCTGAGTGACAACAGGAGAGGAAGTGCCAGAAAATATTTCCAGCGTCGTGGTTGGATGTGAGAAGTGATCATGTCAATGCGATGTTTGGTATGAGAAAAAATGAATTCATGCGTGAGTGCCATGCGTGGCCTGAGCCACTGCTTGAGCAGGAGTTGGCGGTATAGGTTGGCGTCGCTGCTGCCGATGGCAGCCTGATCGGCGAGTGCTTCGTGATTTGCGATCATGAGCGATCGTAGCAGATAGAAGGCTGGATTCCACCAAAAGAGGATCAGGAGCACTTCCATCCACAGCAGGTCGAGGCTGTGCCGTTGGCGAATGTGGCAGCCCTCGTGATCGAGGATTTGGCGTTTTTCTACGTCGGTCAATTCCAGGGTTTCGTCCCAAAAGAGCCATGGGCCAAAGCTAGAGGTGCCGAGCTTCCCTCCGGTGAAATAGCAGGCAGTGTCTAAGACCATGCGAGCATCGCCGCATTGCTGCCGAAATCGCCACAGGTTTATCAACCGAATGCCTCCTCTGAGAAGCAGAATCAGCGAAATCGCGGCAGATACCATCGCCCAAGAGATCTTGAAAGCGGCATCGCCAACTTCTTCGGCGGTGATGAGCACAGGCTCAAGGATCGCCTCGCTCAAGGTGCCATCGCTCCAGGGCACCGACCCGCGCCAGGTGATCAGGGGCATGAGCACCGCGAGCGCAGATAGTGCAAGGAGGAACATCCTGTTCCACACAAATCTGTTTTCTCTCCGCAACATCAGCAGGTAAAACACCGTGCCCGCACCGCTCACGATGAGCAGCTCCAGGGCGTAAGGGAAGAAAGTGGCGTTTGTCATGGGAGCTTGAAATTGAAAGGAATGTTGACCCACATGCTCACGGGGACTCCATCTTTTGTCGCAGGCTCAAATTTCAAGTCCTTGACATGTACTGCCACAGCCTGCTCCAGCAATTCATTGTCAGACTTCACGAACTTGTGGTCCAGGTAGCTGCCATCCTTGCCAATGAGGATTCTCGCGACCACAAGGCCTTCAATTTTTTGCTCTTTTGCTTCTGTTGGATACCCAATTTCCCCTTTCACTTCAGCAAGATTGATCGGGACGGGAGCTACGTCCACCTCTGTAAATTCTAGGATCGTTGGGAGGCTGTCCTGGGCAAAGGTTGGATTTTGGCAACCAATGAAGAAGAACAATAGAGCTAGGGTTGGGAGGATCATGGCGTATTTCCACGCGCTCCCGGCTTTTGTTGAGGATGAAAACAACATGTCAATGCGATGTTTGGTATGAGAAAAAATGAATTCATGCGTGAGTGCCATGCGTGGCCTGAGCCACTGCTTGAGCAGGAGTTGGCGGTATAGGTTGGCGTCGCTGCTGCCGATGGCAGCCTGATCGGCGAGTGCTTCGTGATTTGCGATCATGAGCGATCGTAGCAGATAGAAGGCTGGATTCCACCAAAAGAGGATCAGGAGCACTTCCATCCACAGCAGGTCGAGGCTGTGCCGTTGGCGAATGTGGCAGCCCTCGTGATCGAGGATTTGGCGTTTTTCTACGTCGGTCAATTCCAGGGTTTCGTCCCAAAAGAGCCATGGGCCAAAGCTAGAGGTGCCGAGCTTCCCTCCGGTGAAATAGCAGGCAGTGTCTAAGACCATGCGAGCATCGCCGCATTGCTGCCGAAATCGCCACAGGTTTATCAACCGAATGCCTCCTCTGAGAAGCAGAATCAGCGAAATCGCGGCAGATACCATCGCCCAAGAGATCTTGAAAGCGGCATCGCCAACTTCTTCGGCGGTGATGAGCACAGGCTCAAGGATCGCCTCGCTCAAGGTGCCATCGCTCCAGGGCACCGACCCGCGCCAGGTGATCAGGGGCATGAGCACCGCGAGCGCAGATAGTGCAAGGAGGAACATCCTGTTCCACACAAATCTGTTTTCTCTCCGCAACATCAGCAGGTAAAACACCGTGCCCGCACCGCTCACGATGAGCAGCTCCAGGGCGTAAGGGAAGAAAGTGGCGTTTGTCATGGCTCATCTGTAAGGGATGGATCGTCTGATTCTGCGTTGAGCAGGGCATCGATGTCTTTGAGGTCGAGATCGCCTTGTTTGGAGAAGAAAGAGAGCATTTTCTGAAAAGAACCGTCGAAATAGTTGCCCAGAAAGTGCTTGAAATATTTGCTGGCGTAGGCCTCTTTGCTCACCAACGCATAATAGCGGTGCGTGCGGCCAAAAGACTCGTGGGAGGCAAAGCCCTTTTCTTCCAAAATGCGCAGCACGGTCGAAATCGTGCTTTGCGAAGGCTTGGGCTCGGGCAAGGCCTCCATGATGTCTTTGAGAAATGCCTGATCGAGGTCCCAGAGGAGGTGCATGAGGTCCTCTTCTGCTTTGGTCAATTTTTGCATGATGCGATTCGTTTACATGAATCTATATCTAAAAAATTAAACGAACAACTAAAAAATTAAATTTTATTTTAAAAACTTAGATAAGCTACCTTCAGGAGAGCATAGGCTTGGTTTGTCGCTGACTGGATTATTATTCGGGTAGCTGTTGTAGGATCAAATGAAATGAGGTCAAAGAACAAGGACCGCAGAGAAGTCGTTTACCTTTTGCCGACTGAGTCGTATATTCAAGCGGAGAAAACAACCAACCTCCGTTAGAATACTGGGGAAAAGATCTTTATCGAGGCGAGAATAGCTTTCCGCATTTTTGCTTCAAGTAGAAGGATGAAGAACACCTGAAGATCAGCCAGAAGGATCCAGATAATTTTTTTGCTTAAAAAAGTGGGTGAGGCCGCGAAAGGGTAATCATATATGTTCATGCGATGGGAAATCCTTCTTTAATCGACAACAGGCTACGGCAGCAAGTGTATGTTTTCTGCATGCAGGAATCGCAGAAGGAAATCGTTGGCGCAAAAAATGATGCGCAATTTTTGTTCGATCATAGTTGGTTGAAGCACACTTCGGTATCAGAATATCTGGTGAAAAAACGAGGGCAATGGGAGATTCACCTTGTGTTTGCAGACACCAAATTTCCCTTCCAGCTCATTAAAAAGAGAATAGCCACCTCTCCCACTTTTGCAATGGCCCAAAGAATGGGATATTACTATAAGCGGACGACCGGTCGTGACAAAAACGGCACGCTTCGCATTGATCCAAATTATTTCAAGGTGGTATTGAATTGAGGAGTAGGGCCATTTTACATGGCGGATTCAGCATATAGCGTAATCTGTATTAGTTTAGAACAGCTCTAAATAAGGTGCTGGGGATAGATTTAGACTTTTTTTTCAAAAAAGATTCATAGATTCATTCTAGACAGGCAACTGTCTTGGACTACTTTAACTCGCACCCAATACCTATTCCCATGGCAAATGTACTATGGCTTCAAGGTGGCGCATGTAGTGGAAACACCATGTCCTTTTTGAATGCCGAAGAACCCACCGTCATTGAACTTGTGACGGATTTTGGGGTCAACATCCTCTGGCATCCATCAATTGGATTGGAAATCGGAGACCAGGTTTCGGACCTGATGAACGACTGTATTTCCGGCAAAGTACAGCTTGATATCCTCGTATTTGAGGGATCTATCATCCAGGGCCCGGACGGGACCGGAACGATGAACTATTTTGCCGAGCGACCCATGATGGATTGGGTCAAAGACCTGTCTGAAGTTGCTGCCTATACAGTTGCGATTGGTGATTGCGCGACCTACGGCGGAATCCCGGCAGTTCCACCGAATCCGTCTGAATCTACTGGAATGCAATTCCACAAAACAGACAAGGGAGGATTCCTGGGTGCAAATTACGTTTCCAAAGGAGGACTACCCGTTATCAACATCCCTGGCTGCCCGGCTCACCCAGACTGGATCACCCAGATTCTTGTGGCGATCTCAACCGGTAGGATTGGAGATGTATTGATTGATCAGTTTCACAGGCCTACTACCTTCTTTTCCGACTTCGTTCAGAATGGCTGTACCAATGCCATGGCATTCGGAGAAAAGATTGACGGTCATTTCGGTCAGCGCGGCGGCTGCTTGTTTTATGAAGTAGGCTGTAGAGGACCCATGACTCATGCGAGCTGCAACAGAATCCTCTGGAATCGTCATTCCTCCAAGACAAGAGCCAATCACCCTTGTCTGGGCTGTACGGAGCCTGGATTTCCACATCATGATTTGAAAAAAGGATCTGTCTTTAAGACAATGAAATACCTTGGATTCCTTCCTAAAGAAACGCCTACGGGAGAGAGTAAACTGACATACTACTTTAAGGCAGGAATTGGGAAGGTCACCAATGCTCCTGATTCTGCCAAGAATTACGGTCAGTCCAAGTAATCCATTCTTACACTACTTCTACTTGCTTTAACTTTTATCATGGCTACTAAAGAACTTAATATTTCACCCGTAGGTCGCGTGGAAGGCGATCTGGATGTGAAAGTCTATATGGAGGGCGGTGTTGTTACCAAAGCCCACACTCAAGCTGCGATGTTTCGTGGATTTGAGAGAATTATGGCCGGTAAAGATCCCCAATCAGGGTTGATTGTCACGCCTAGGATTTGTGGAATCTGCGGGGGCTCCCACCTGTATTGCGCGTCTTCTGCGCTCGACACGGCCTGGAACACTACGCTTTCCCCCAATGCTCTTTTGCTCAGAGCGATTGGACAGGCTACCGAAACAATTCAAAGTATCCCAAGATGGTTTTATGCCATTTTTGCTACGGATATGGCGAATAAGAAATTTGCCAATAAGCCTCTCTATCAGGAGGTGGTGAAGAGATGGGCCGCCTATGTAGGAACATCCTTCCAAAGAGGTGTCGTGGCTTCTGGCCGACCTGTAGAGGTCTATGCGCTATTCGGTGGTCAATGGCCACACTCCAGCTATATGGTGCCCGGTGGTGTGATGTGTGCTCCGACTCTGAAAGACATCACGCGCGCCCATGCGATCATGAATCAGTTCCGGAATGATTGGCTGGAGCCAGTCTGGCTCGGCTGCTCTATCGAACGATACCTGCAGATCCAGTCCTGGGATGACATGATGGAAT
>JANQTF010000071.1 GCA_030731845.1 Bacteroidia bacterium
TCCTGTTCTTCCTTCCCGATACTTGTTGACAACCGCGGGTGACTGCTACCCTTATCCTTTAGAGGGCAGCTTGCCTTCCAAGGCTTTTGAGGATCTGTCCATGCTTGCGCAAGGCATCGATGAAGTTGCCCTGCACGTTGTAGGGCAGCCCATGTTCTTTGGCGGTTTCTGCCACGATTTTGGAGAGCTTTTTATAGTGAATGTGGCAAATGTTGGGAAACAAATGGTGCTCAATCTGGAAATTGAGACCGCCCACATACCAGGAAAAAATCTTGCTCTTCTGAGAGAAGTTGGTCGTGGTTTCGAGCTGATGCACAGCCCAGTGGGTATCCATTTCGCCTTCTGGATTGGCTACAGGAAACTCAGAGCTAGGCATGACGTGGGCGAGCTGGAAAACCGCCGCGAGGATAAATCCCGTGACGAGGTGCATGAGGAGGAAAAACCCGACAGTCATGTACCAGGGAGCGGCAGAAAATAGCAAGGGAATCACCATGATGTAGCCAAAGTACATGACTTTGGTGCCGATGAGCTTGGTGAGCAGATCCTGATATTTTCCGGGTCTTTTGCCGAGAAGGCCATTGTTCTTGTATCTGTTCAGTTGCTTGAAGTCTTTTCCAGTTACCCAAAAGATGGTCATGAGGCTGTACACAAACCAGGCATAGATGTGCTGCGCACGGTGGTGCTTGAGCAAAGGCTGCTCAGGGTGAAGGCGCAGAACTGGGCCGGGAGCGATGTCTTCGTCGTGTCCGTCTATATTGGTGAAAGAATGGTGGAGACGATTATGCTGGATTTTCCAGTTGGCAGTGAAGCCACCGAGGAAGTTGATCATGTGGCCAAGGGCGCGATTGACGGCCTGGTTTTTAGAATAGGAACCATGATTGGCATCGTGGGTCACACTCATGCCAATGCCTGCATTGGCGATTCCCATGACGAGCCAGCAAAGAAGGAGTAGCCATCCGTTGCTCAGCAAGCCGCTCACAATCAGGCCGTAGGGAATAAACAGCATGGCCAACATGGCAATGGTCTTGAGAACCATTTCGTGGTTGCCATAGGTAGAGATCTGATGTTCGTCGAAGTACTCGTTTACTCGTTGACGTAAATTTCTCAGGAACTCATCGGTGCGCTGTGAGGTGAATTTTACGGGTTGATAGATCATATTTGTCAGGAATAAGGGAACAAGCAATGCGATCATTGCCCTTCAAAGATACGAGGATTTGAGAAAATAGACTTGTTTTCATATAAGGAAAATCATAGATGTTGCCTATAAGTGATTCTAGTCTGAGCTTGGCTGAGGGCTGTAAAAAGGGATGTTAGGAATAAAAAGTAGTCAATACTTTGAATTGAGGCTAATTTGTGACATATTTAGAGGATTTTTATAGAAGAAATCGGTCCTTAAGTCCCGTTTATGGATGTACTAATGAAATCCGAAGCCCATTCCATCAATCAAATCAGCTGTGCCCGTATTCCTGGCAAGTTTCCGCACTTCTCCGTGTGTCGGTATCAGGATTTTGCGGCCAATGGTATTCTAGATTTGAATCCTCATCGACACAACTTCTACATGATGCTCGTGGTCGAGGGTGGTTCATGTACCCATCAGGTAGATTTTGAATCATATACGCTTACCCGCGGACAGGCCTTGCTTATGCACCCGGGGCAGGTTCATGTGTGGGAGGAAGTAAAGGAATTGGAGGGCTATCTGTTCTTTTTTACCGATGATTTTTTTTCGCTACGTTATCATCAGAATGTACTGAGTCGTTTTCCCTTCTTCTCAGCTGACTCAGGCTGTCCGATGATTGAAATCCCCGAGGAGGATCAGGATCGGATTTTTGAGCTTTCTTCCCTTACTCTCAGCGAAATGCATCGCGATGCTTCCAATTCGGAGTCAGTGCTCAGGTCTTATCTGAATATCATTCTCTATGAATTCAGGCGGTTGTTTCCTGAGGAGGCTGCGGCATCGCTCACCTATGTGCAGCGCAAAGTGGTAGAGTTTAAAGATCTGGTAGAGCTCCATTATAAGACCCTGCATCAGGTGCGTGACTATGCCGACCGCATGGCGCTCACGCCCAACTATCTCAACCGGATCATCCGTGAGCATACGGGAATGTCGGCAGGGGAATACATTCGGTCGAGGCTGATGCTCGAAGCCAAGCGCTTGTTGCTTCACGAAGGCCTCACCGTGAGTGAGATTTCACATGCGCTCAACTTTTCGAGCAATACCTACTTCGGCAGGTTCTTTAAGCAACGTGAGGGCATGAGTCCCGATCAGTTTCGAAAACAAATCGCAGAATAGCGGTAGAGCCAACAAGTTCTGCTGGTTCCTCTTCCATTCCGCGTCATTGGCTCCAGCAGATTTTTGAATGAACCTGGCAATTTTGCGGGTTCACAACGGCTTTTTTGTCATGGATGTAGAAATCCTTTCTCGCATACAGTTTGCCTTCACCATTTCCTTTCACTACATCTATCCGCCGCTGAGCATTGGGCTCGGGCTTGTGATGGTATTCATGGAAGGATTGTATCTCAAGACCCGAAATCCCCAATACGAGCAACTCGCGAGATTCTGGACCCGCATATTTGCCCTCACCTTTGGGATCGGTGTGGCCACGGGTATCGTGATGGAGTTTGAATTTGGTACCAACTGGGCCACCTATTCGCGCTATGTGGGCGATGTATTTGGATCTGCTTTGGCAGCCGAGGGTGTGTTTGCCTTTGCGCTGGAGAGCGGATTTTTGGGAATATTGCTCTTCGGCTGGAACCGGGTGAAGCCTCCGGTTCACTTTTTTGCCACCGTGATGGTCTTGTTGGGCTCTATGTTTTCGGCTGTGTGGATTGTGGTAGCCAATAGCTGGCAGCAGACACCTGCAGGGTTTCATATCGTGGGAGAAGGGATGCAGGCTCGCGCCGAAATCATTGACTTCTGGGCCATGGTTTTCAATCCATCTTCGGTGGACAGGCTCACACACGTGTGGATCGCGGCCTTTTTGGCTGGTGCCTTTATGGTGCTGAGCGTGCACGCCTGGTATTTGCTCAAAGGGAGATTTGTAGAGGTGTCAAAAAAAGCCATCAAAATCGCGCTGAGCATTGCCTTGGTGGCATCGCTCTCCCAACTGCTCACAGGGCACCATTCTGCGGCTGGCGTAGCAGAAAATCAACCTGCAAAATTGGCGGCATTTGAGGGGCACTTCGAGGCATCTGCACCTGCGGATCTCTATCTGTTTGGTTGGGTGAATAAAGAAACCGAGGAGGTGACAGGCCTCAAAATCCCCGGTGGCACCTCCATGCTTGTTCATGGCGATTTTGAAGAACCCGTTGCTGGCCTACGTTCATTTGCAGAAGAAGACAGGCCTTCTGCGCTCAATGCTATTTTCCAGTTTTACCACCTGATGATCGCCATCGGGATGGCTCTTATTGGGATTTCTGTGCTGGCCTGCTTCTTTTGGTGGCGAGGCACGCTGTTTGAGCAGCGTTGGCTGCTGATGTTGCTGGTGCCATCGGTTCTGCTTCCGCAGATCGGCAATCAGGTGGGCTGGTTTGCCGCCGAAATGGGGCGACAACCTTGGGTTGTCTATGGCTTGCTTCGCACCTCTGATGCGCTCTCCAAGGCCGTCACGGCCAATCAGGTGTTGTTTTCTTTGATCATGTTCACCTTTGTATATGTGATTTTGCTGGGCCTGTTTCTCTATTTGCTCAATAAAAAAATACAGCATGGCCCCGAAGATGATGAGTCCATTGCGCACCGACCACAGCAAGAAGCCATGATGGACAATGTTCAGCCGTAGCTTCCTCTTCTTTCTTTCCTTCCTTTCTGTCTTTTTCCAATGATGGAGTAACAAGCGAACATGATGAATCCTACCTTTCTTGGCCTTGATTATCCAACGCTGTGGTTTTTGGTTCTTGGCGGCTTATTTTCCGGGTATGCGATCCTCGACGGCTTTGACCTGGGAGCAGGGGCCTGGCATTTATTTTTCCGAAAAGAACAAAGTCGCCGTGTTGCACTCAATGCTATCGGTCCGGTGTGGGATGGAAACGAGGTGTGGCTCGTGATTGGCGGCGGGGCGTTATTCGCTGGTTTTCCGGAGGTCTATGCGACCTTGCTCTCGGCGATGTATATCCCCTTTATGCTTTTTTTGATGATGCTCATTATGCGCGCGGTGTCGATTGAGTTTCGCTCCAAAGAGCCCATGCTGTGGTGGCGAAAGATGTGGGACATCAGCTACAGTGTGTCGAGCATCATGCTTTCGGTATTGTTGGGGATCGTGTTGGGGAATGTGATTCAGGGAATTCCGATGGGGGCGGATCATGAATTTACGGGTAATTGGATCAGCTTTTTGAACCCTTATGCCATCTTGGTGGGCATCACTACCTTGTCGATCTTCATGGTTCACGGAGCCTTGTATCTCACGATGAAGACCGAGGGCCGGTTGTTTGCCAAGCTCACCATCCTGCTCAAGCGGGCGATCATCTTTTTTGTGGTGATGATTGTTTCGCTCACAATGGTTTCTTTGGTCTTTGTTCCGCAAATGAGCGACCGCATTTTTTCACAACCTTGGTTGGGAATTCTCCCCTTGCTGATGGGGGCCGCCATCTTTTTTATTCCCCGATTTGTGCGGGTGAGACGCTATCGACCAGCATTCTTGCTATCCTCAGGGGTGATCATGCTGTTGCTGATTGTGGTGGCAGTGGAGCTATATCCTGTATTACTGCCCTCTTCCTCCTCCGCAGCCCACAGCCTCGATATTTACTCGGCATCATCTTCCACCAAATCGCTGGAAATCATGCTGATCATCGCTGCCATTGGCGCACCGCTTGTGCTTTCCTACACGATATTCATCTACAAGACCTTCTGGGGAAAAGTGAAATTGGATGATAGCTCGTATTAGGGGAAAGTTGAGCGGTTGATAATAAAGGTTGATGTCTCGGGGAATGTGACAGCTTGTGAGATAGGTGTGCCTGGCCAGAAAGCGATGGAATTGCATGAAATCAAAACGGGAATTTGATTTTTTGTCAAATCTAGGTTTTGTGCTAGATTGAGGAAAAGCACAAGTCCTATGAGTAACAAACCCTGTATTATTCTCATGATCCTCGTGGTAGCAGCAACTTGGTCAGTTTCCGCGCAAACCACCCCTTTTCCCCAATCGAGTGCGGTTCTTGAGGGCAATGACATGCGAGTCCGGTTTTCAGTTGGGGGAACCATGTCGACTGATCTTTTCGGTAATCCGGGTTTTGAGGTGCCCAAAGGTTCTGGGGCGCACACGATCTCGGCGGCCAATCTTTGGCTGGGAGGCATAGACGATGCCGGACAACTTCGGGTAAGTGCGGTTCGTCATCCACAAATGAGTACCCATGTTGGTCCCGGACCGATGGCGCAAACCTATGATTCCGCTTATTTTGCCAGATATGCTCAGGTTTGGAAGGTGACCCAAGCCGAAATTGATGTTCACATCTTCAATTCTCAACAGGCGGGGTATCAAATGCCGGTCAGTATCTCTTCCTGGCCTGGCAATGGAGACACCACCAATGGCGAGCCTTGGTTGTTGGCTCCTTTTGTAGATGTCAACAGCAATTCTGTATACGAACCTCTGAATGGCGATTATCCCCTGATATTGGGGACCGAGGCCATTTATCTCATCTCGTCTGATTATTTGGCCTCTAATTCTTCTCCTGCATTTATGCCCATGCACATCGACATTCACACAATGGCCTATGTGTTTGGAAATCAACCGGGAACCGCGCTGGACCAAACCCTGTTTGTCTCACACAAGGTGGTGAGCAGGAGTGTGCCGATCCATGATGTGTATGTAGGGCAATGGGTTGATTTTGATCTTGGCAATGGAGATGACGACTTTTTGGGATGCGACACCGCTCGTCAAGCGTTTTTTGCCTATAACAGCGATGATTTCGATGATGAGTACGGCCCACATCCACCATCACAGGCAGTCGTGATGCTCAATCGGGATTTGGGTTTCTTCACGGCCTTTCAACCTGATTCATCCGTATCCGGGCTGCCGGAGTATGCGCAACACTATTATGGATACCTGAGCGGACGCTGGAAGAATGGGGATGTGTTTAGTGTTGGGGGCAATGGCATGGGGGGAGCAGCACATACTTCTTATCTATATTCTGGTGACCCGCTTGACAGCACCGCATGGTCACAGCGAACGTCGCCTTTTGTTGATTACAAAGGGAAAGCACTTGGAAGTATCGGGAGCGATTCGCTTTCTTTCTCACACCCTTTGCTTCTCGACATGGCGTATGTTTTTGCTCAAAGCGATACCGGAGATCATCTGTCTTCTGTTTCGCTGCTGATGAGCAGGATTGACAGTATTCGCGATTTTGCGAGCAATGCTACGAGTGGGAGCGACTTGCTGGCACAGAGCGCTACGCTCACTTCGATTGATCTTGAGTCCGGCTTGTCTCACATCCAGATTTTTCCGAATCCAACTTCTGACTGGCTATATGTTTCCAGTCAGGACATGCGGGTGGAGGTCTTGATCTATGACCTTTACGGACGGGAAGTGTGGAGATCAGCAACAGAGACGCAAGACCATGAGATCGATGCAAGAGGTTGGTCAAGAGGCATGTACGTTGTCGAGTTGCGATCAGCCGATGCACGGCAATCCTCGCGGGTGATGCTAAGATGATGTAGAGAAATCAACTAGGAATCAGGATTTCCTGGTGAATTGATGTGTGAGGAAGTTG
>JANQTF010000072.1 GCA_030731845.1 Bacteroidia bacterium
TGCGACGTGCGCAACTACGAGATGGTCGAAGACTTGCTGGAGCAGAGCGTAGCGCGATTCGGGCGGGTAGATGTGCTCGTGAATAATGCTGCCGGCAATTTCATCGCGCCGACCGAGCGCCTCAGCAACCGCGCTTTTGATGCCGTGGTGGACATTGTGCTCAAGGGCAGCTACAATTGTTCGCTGGCTTTTGGCAAATACTGGATTGAGCAGAAAATCAAAGGCAATATCCTCAGCATCACCACCACTTATGCCTGGACCGGATCGGCCTATGTGGTGCCTTCGGCTTGTGGGAAAGCGGGGGTTCTGGCCCTTACAAGGTCTTTGGCCGTGGAATGGGGCAGAAAATACGGCATTCGCTGCAACGCCATTGCACCGGGGCCTTTTCCTACGGCTGGCGCTTTTGAGCGACTCTTTCCTGAGCCCGTGCGCAAGGCCACTGGCTTCGATCCTGAAGCACGCGTGCCCCTGGGGCGCGTGGGAGAACATCAGGAGCTGGCGAATCTCGCTGCCTATCTGGTCTCCGATTTTTCTGCCTACGTGAATGGCGAGGTGATCACCATTGATGGTGGCGAGTGGATCGGCGAAGCCGGAGAATTTTCCATGATGCACAAAATCCCCGACGAGATGTGGGATCAACTCCTCGAGCGTGGCAAGAATGTGAAGACCTAGTGGTCTGATGTATGCTGATTTGTCTTGGCTTATTTCTTCACCAAGACCAATTCATACCCAAGCCGGGCTTTTGATGCTTCCAAAAACGTGGCGAGCTCAGCACATTCATAGGCTTCAACACGTGGCTGATTCACCTGATAGATCCATCCGATTTCCAGGAGCTGCCCGGTGGCATTCGCCTGAATTTGCATAGAGATGGCTCCTTCATTGAGCTGAATTTTCACGGGAGTAGGGCCTTGTGCCAATACCCAGCCTGCCGGTATTTCGATATTCATCTGCACAGACTCCGTGAAGCTATAGCCAAGATCCGCAGGAAGAGACCGATCCCCATACACAGAGGGAAGGGTGCTGCGCCACTTGTAGGGATCGAGTGGGATGATCATCGTGTCTGCGGATGGCCTGTTCACCTGGAAGTCGCGGGCGGGATAACTCATCACCACGGGCGATTCGCGCTTAGGCCGCAGATCTGTTTCCAGCGGATTCACGGGAGAGAGTTGAAAACTAGAAAGATCCACATCGCGATTCCAGGCGGCCTCCGGATACCCGAGATAGCTTTCCTTCACGGTACCGGTGATCATTCCTTCGGGATCCAACTTCAGGGTCAGCGCATGCCGAATGGCAGAGCCTGGCGATGGCACGACATCCACCCACTTGGTGACAGAGTCTTTGAGAGCCCATCCCCTTCCGTTGGCAGCATTCATAGGCAGCCAGAAATAGTCGAGAAGGCCTTCGGTTGCATCGAGAAACATGGCATGACCATCGGCATCCACCTGCACAATCAGGTGATTGAACTGACCCCAGAAGGGTTCGTCGAGGGTTTTTCCATGATCACGTGTGCTCACGAACACGCGCGAAGGCGCGAGGCCAGCGCTTTCGAGCAGGAGATAGAGGAGCATATTGATCTCTGCACTGTTGCCGGAGCGGGAGCGATAGACAGCACCTGGGTCTTTGGTCACCGCCCGGCTATAGATGCCATTCCACTTCATGTGCCGCTGCACATGGCGGAAAATATTGGCCACCTTTTCTTCTTCCGTCACGGCAGATTGGGTGAGAGATCCCGCTAGAGAAGCGAGGGCTTCCAGCACGTTTCGATCTACTGCCACCACTGTTCCTACTTCAAGGGCATAGCTGAGGTCTTCCCATTCCCCTTTCTCCGATATTTCTTCCCAAGGCAATAGCTGAAAGTGAATGTGCAGACGAAGATCCTGAATATTGGGAATCAAGGGGTCTTCGGGCATCGCTGGGAGATATCGCCTCACCCATTTGTTGCGGCTTGCGGCGACGAACTCTGTCGGACTCGTTTTGGTCCGAAAGACCAGAGGATCAAAAGCCACCAAGGCTACAGAACTGTGTTTTGTCGGAATTTCACGCTGAAAATACCAGGGGCGAAGCACATCGCCTGAGGGGGTGATGAGCGAATATCGCACTTCCAGAACGGCCCCCACCTTCGCAGCTGCGAAGGTGAAGGATTTGCACAGGCTGTCGGCTGATAATGTGCTATCAGGCAATGCTCCGATTTTGAGGAGTTCCTTTTTGTGTTTGCCGTTTTCCAGCCAGTGAACCTGCGCCCGCAAGGCCACCACCCGCTCATCCTTCTGAAATCCGATGAGTTGATTGGCATAACCAAGACCTTCTTCTGTGAGAATCTTGATCTGGTAATGGTGAACGAGGCGGGCAGTACCTTTTTCTAGATCCTGCGGAAACCACTGTCCCTGATCAAACAAAACAATGGCTTCGGCGCCAGGTGAATAGCTATAGGAAACAGCTTCCAGATCTTCCTTCGCCACTTTTCCCCAGCGGCCGATCATGGTTTGGGAAAAAATAGAAGCGAGGGAGATCCCCAGGAAACAAAAGGCGATTACAATATTTTTCACAACACAAGGTTTCCCGGAATTTAGGAGGCTAAATCGAGCAAGACAATGCCAATTGAACAAGCGTGACAAAAAAAGCGGTATTAGCCTTCAAAGGCTACCTTTTCTTCTATGATATCTGGGTAATCAGATTCTCGGTATCCGGCGGGCACGGTGCTCGTGTCGAAGATGCTCCTTGATCTTGTGGCATCAAACACGAAGCTTCCGCGGTCAGAGCTGAGCTTTCCCTGATTCACAAGCCGAATGTTTCGCTCTGCGCGCTTTTTGGCATCGGTCATGGGCTGATTGGGATTGCCACTATTGGGGTGCGTTTCGCGAATGCGGAGATATGCCTCAATGAGTTGTTTCTCCTCCTCCGTTTGCCAGGAATCCGGATTTTGATTGCTCATTCCCTTGAATGCTTTTTCCACACAAGTCTTCACATATCCCGGACGGTTCACGTGGTTATCGAGGAGCAGTGCCACGCCAAATTCTGAGGTGATGAGGTCTGAAATCAGGTGACCTGAGATTTTGTGGCTTTCTTTCCAATAAAAGTTCTTGAGGCGGTCAGCGGCATGAGCGATCTGCACCGCCTGCACCACCGGGTCTTGTCCTGCCTCAAAAAAGCGAAGTGCCCATACATTTGCGCGGAGCTCCTCTTTTTGGGAAGGAGTGCGGACCGTGTCGCCATCCAACTTGAAATACCCGTAGGTGGAGTCGGTATGCCGTTCAGAGATATCAAGGCCATATTGGCCAAAGAGCTTCTGGAAAACCTCGGGTTCCTTCTTTTTCACTTTCAGCAACATAGCCGGTAGTTCGCCTTTGTCAGCTCCGGCGCCGATGGTCCACTGAAACATCCCGAAAGTCATGTAGGAATTATCCCAGGTATTGATGGCATCGAGGTTGCCTTCGTTGACCGATACGGCCACCATCACCCGGGCGGTGGATTGGCTCAGGCCAAGGGATTCAAGCTCCGGCGGATTGGCCAAAATGAGTTCTTCGGCGGTCCGGTTCCCAATCGTGTACACGCCCTTTTTGTGAGGTTTAAACCCTGTTGGCAGCATCACGCGCTGATTGGCCGAGGTGTCGTTAGACGAAGATCCATTGGGAGAAGGAGTCGATCCTGCTTTTTCCCAGTTGTCGCCGAGCTGGGCGGTGTAGGTTTCCAGGACCTTGTCAAGAAGGGGCTTGGTGAATTTGCTGCCATCGGCAGCGATGCCAGATTTGTTGGCAAATGCTTTCACAGCAGCGGAGGTAGATCCTCCAAAATCCCCATCTGCGCCAAATCTGGCCCAATTGAGCTCATTCCCAAAGCCAAGATGATTGAGGATTGTTTGCAGAGCTATGATGGTCCGCTTGGACCCTGAGCGTCGAAACAGCGAAGTTTCAGGGCTGCCAGACTTCTTGAGCTGAGCCAGGATTCTGAGCGAATCAACGATGGCGAGCTTATCGGCGATGGCAGCGGCAAGCTCAGGGGTGACCTGCTCGCCGTTGGTGGGGAGATTGTTTTTTTGACCAAATGCCTGAATTGCAGCCGCGGTGCCGTTGCCAAAATCGCCATCGGCGCCAAATTCTTCCCAGCGCAACTGGGCGCCAAATCCTAGCTCATTCAGCGATTGCTGAAGGGTTATGATGGCATCGGTAGCGTCGGATTTTTTGCGGAGAATCTCGGTGAGATTGGGGTTCTCAACCAGTGCGTTGAATTCCTGAATCATGGGGTAGGAGGTTATGTGGGGAAAAATCTGTGGATAGATTCTTCCCTTCAAGATAGCGAAAATTCACCTTCACTGGAATAGGTGTTTCTACGTTTTTTTGCCCTCCTGTGACACGGTAGTTGATGGCCAACTAAGGACCTCCATTAGTCAGGAGCGATTGTTGAGCACCATCTTTTGGTGATCTCCCTTGTGGACGTCTGATAAGAATTTGCGCAATTCCTGATAGTAGGAAGCTGGCAGCCGCATTTTTTCCATGGTGAGTGTTCGGGTAAACAAGACCGTGGTGGGATCAATCATGACAAGCTGACATTGGTAGGTGCCAAAAATCGTTTCCTCCTCATAATTACCGGGCATTGCCTCGATCATAAATCCTTCTGGCAGATGAATGGTGACTGTGTCTGTATCGAGAAATGATTCGGGCAGGTCAATGGCGTATTTGCGCTCTTTGTCTTCGAGGGTAGGCCAGGAGCTTTCGAGCAAATTGGGGCTGAGGAAGAGCCTTTTTCCCATCACAGATGCTACATTTCGGGCCTTGAGCGAATAGCTCAGGTGGTAGCTTGGCGTAGGGTCTGCCGGTCCGGGGGAGAGCTGAAAGTCCACCAGGTCATAGCTCCCGATCACGATTTGTCGCTGCACATATTTTTCCTGCACCTGCCGGGTGTATTCCTGATCGAGGACGCGAAGGTCATTTTGCTGCGAGCCAGAGGCATCCACCTCCACGGTAACGGTGGCGCTGCCGTCGGGCTGTAGAAACACTTCCGCCTTGCGCGCTCTGCGGTTCATCTCTGCGGAGGAAGAGGGCGTGCGAATGAGCGCCCCGCCGCCAGGTGCCATGAGCAGCACGTGCCGATCTTCGGTGAAGTCGCCGAGGTATCCAAAGGGTTGGGTCTGTGAGGTGCACTCCAGCCAAATGGTGTCTTGGGGCATGGGCACACACAAAATCACGTGATCGAATTGGTTGCTGGGAAATGTTTCCATCACTGGAACTGCTCTCGAGCCTGCACGAACAAGCGCTGCGTAGGATTCGATGCCAACTTCGCGGAGCATCGACTTCATGAAATTGGTAAGGGCCTTACAGTCTCCAAATCCATTTTCATGCACATAGGCAGCGTCAAAGGTCTGCCAGCCCCCAATCCCGAATTGGATGCTCACATAGCGCGTGCGCTTTTGCATCATTTCATAGAGGATCCTGACTTTCTCCACGTCATCCTCCACTCCCGCTGTGAGAGTTCTGATCTCTTCTTTGAGGTCTTTGGGCAATTCCTGCCGTCCGTCATTCAGCTCATAAAAAAACTGGCTTAGGCTGGCCCAGGAATCTGACTTGCCGATGACGCCATCTGCTTCAAACAATTCAGGGATCAAAAACAGGGTAGGCACAAGCTCTTGCCAGGATGGCGAAAGCACCTCGTCTTCCACCGCAGCGACCTGCCGCAGTTCCCAGAGATAGGTTTTCCTGTCGGCTTGGGTGCTCACGATTGGCTCTGCGGGTAGCTTAACCCCTGCGTAGCGCAGATTCTGCTCGGCGGGCATATTCACCGAAAAACTCGCTTGCTCTACCGACAGGTTTTCTTGATCCTGAACCGTCCAATCCGGAATGCAAAACAGGTTGCGAAGGTCGAGTTCATAGTCCATCACCACGGTGTAGGGGAAATTGCGGTAGCCAAAGTCCCAATAGAGCAGGCGATCGTCGGTAGAGAAGTTGCCACCATGCGCGCTTCGGTCCACCATGTCTTTGCTTTTGACGAGCTGCAATTCTTTGCCAGATGCATCAAGCAGGCGAATTTGAGCAGATTTGATGCGAATGAGCTTGTCATAAAACAAGACCATCACGGCGTTTTCGCTTCCTTCTGCATCGAGGATGGTGACGGCTCGGGTCACAATGAGCGTGGCGCGGTCCTCTTGCCTGATGGTAATGTCTCGCTTGTCTTGTCTCACGACCGCGTGCGCATTTTTGCGTAGGCTCTCGGGAATGGTGTGAGCGGGATATTCATTAGCGGCTATAGCCGATGAAGCGAAGGAGGCGCTCAGCAGGAGAAAGGCATAGCAGGCAATCAGCTGTTTCATTGTGTGATGGGTTGGCGATGGAGAAGGAAATGGGCGCGATTAATTTCTTTTCAACACGAGCTGCTGCCCGTGGCGGCTGAGGATTTCGTCGTAGATGGTTTTGAGGTAGATATGGGCATTGGCAGAGTAGTAGGTATGGCTCAGGGTAAATTGATTCATGACGCTGTAATACGGCCCCTGGTCCTGCCCTATATATGTGAAGGACATCTCTTTGTCGGGCAGGCTGACGCGTGAATTGCCAGGGCCGCTTTCTACCGAAAATCCTTCCGGAAGAATATAGGATAAGCGAATGCTACTGCTCGACGCAAAGGGGTAGTCGATGGGATAGATCCTGGTAGAATCCTTAAACGGGTTTTCTGTGATGCGATCCACGATCACGGGTTG
>JANQTF010000073.1 GCA_030731845.1 Bacteroidia bacterium
AAATGGTCGCCAGGATCTATGAAACGGGCTTGGAATCCGGCTGTAAGGGAATGACCATATACCGTGATGGATCGCGTTCTGGCGTATTGATCTCCGATGATGACAAAGGGAAGAAGGCTGAGCAGGTGCAATTCATGGAAACCCACGCACCCAAGCGTCCTGAGAAATTGGAAGCTGAAGTGGTTCGTTTCATGAACAAAGACCAGAAGTGGGTGGCTGTCGTAGGCTTGCTCGATGGTCGTCCTTACGAGATCTTCACCGGCCGTGCCGAGGACTCCTTCTCTATTCTTCAGTTTGTAGACAAAGGCTACGTTGTCAAGGTCAAAGATGAGGATGGAGAAAGTCGTTATGACTTCCAGTACGATGACAAGGATGGTTACAAAGTGACAATCGCAGGCCTCAGCCGCACCTTCGATCCGGTCTACTGGAATTATGCCAAGCTGATCTCAGGTGTGTTACGTCATGGAATGCCCTTAACACATGTTGTGAATCTTGTCATGAATTTCCACCTGAACGAAGAATACCTCAACACCTGGAAAAACGGGGTTGCCCGTGCGCTGAAGCGATTCATCGCTGATGGAACAGAAGCCCTGGAAAAAAGCTGTCCATCTTGTGGAGAGGAAGGTCTGATCTATCAGGAAGGCTGCCTCACTTGCCGAGAGTGTGGCTACAGCAAGTGTGGATAATCTACGCTGATAAAGCAGAAAGCTGAGGGGCTTTCTACCAATCTGAAAATTCGGGTCTGCGCCCGGTTTCTATACAAAAAGACTCATCCGATCAGGGTGAGTCTTTTTCGTTGGAGGGCCGGTTTGGACAGAAGGAAAAATTCCCTGGCTGTTCCAACTGGGTTATTTTTCACCGCAATGAAGCTAAGAGGGAGCAGAATTAATCCACATCTGTGAAAATGCCATGAGCCAGGCAAAAACCGGCCACTCCAGCCTGAAGCATTGCTGTCATCGGCCCGCAGCAAAAACGCAGGGCCGATGGCCAAAACCCCAGATTGACAAGGGCTGGCGAATGTCGCACGAAAAGATTGTGCCCGGAGCCATCAATTCGTAATTTTAGAAGTGTCCAACCATTTCCATTCATATCCGCTCCAATGTTCATGAGACAGCTATTCCTTTTCTGTATGCTAATGGTCAGTGCTAAGATCCTTTCAGCACAGCCACCTTATTCCGGGACCATTTTTATCGATCCGGATATTATCACGGCTGTGACCACAATGAACCTCATGCTCAGCAGCTCCGGCCTCTCCGTCGATAACTATGATAATACCCTGATCAGCTGGTCTGTTAAATCTGTTAATTCCGGCGTAAGGCTAGGAGCCAGCGGATTAGAATATTGCAATGGAACTACTGCCCGAGACACCCTCGTGAGTACGTATGGTTGGATTATAACAGGGGATTCAGAGAATCTGGGAGGATGTGTCCTTCCCGTAGAATGGCTTTCGCTCAGCGCCACCCCCATCAATAATCAGGTGAAAGTGGCCTGGAGCACCGCTAGCGAACTCAACAGCGACTACTTCGTCGTGGAGCGCAGCGTGGATCAAGGGCGTTGGGATGCGCTCGGCCAGGTTAGTGCGACGGGCTATAGCAGCAGCGCCAGCGCCTACCAATTCGATGACACGCAGCCGATCGTAGGCAAGGCCTTTTATCGCCTGCGTCAAGTGGATGTGGACGGCACCTTTGACTACAGCCAAACCGTCGAAATTACCCTTTTGAATGACGGCATCGCGGTCTATCCCAACCCGGTGAAGGATCTCCTTCACCTTGATCTTCCCGGACAAACGCCCGTGCAGGCCACAATCATCGACTTTCAGGGCCGCGTAGCCATTCGCCAAAGCCTTCAGCCGGGAAACAACAGCCTGTCAGTCGCACAACTTCCTGCAGGCCTCTACCTCCTCCGCCTCAACGACGGCCAAGGTTGGACCCAGGATTTGCCGATTGTGAAGGAATAACCAGATCTCGGATTCAATCAGACGGATTAAGCGCCCGGCCATGTGATGTGCCGGGCGCTTCTTTTTGGTGGAGACTTTGTGTTCAGAATTCATCGCCCAAAAACAATCAGGCTGAATTCCTTGTCAGTGAGCACGCCGCTCGCGTTGTAGGTGCGCACCGTGACCTGGCTCGGTGCAGCTCCGGAGGTGACCACGCAAAAGCCCGGCGCAAGGTCGTTGCGGATCTGGCATACCATGGCTGGGTTGGTGGCAACCGAAAAGAGCCCCGGCGGAAAGCTCACCACCCGCACGCCAGTTGAGGTGACGCTCGTAGAGCTGACATTGTATGCATCAAAATTGAGATTAGGGGTGCCTGTGATCGGAAAATTCACCCAGGCTTTGGCAATCGATTTGGAGTCCGGCGTGTTTCCCCCGGGTAGCGTAATCGAATTTCCCTGGCTGATGGAGAGCGAATTGCCATTCAGCGTCAGGTTCTGCAACTCATTGGTGGGGTCGGCGTCGGCATCGTCCACATTTTCGGCGCTTTGGGCGTGGACCGCGTAGGGCACACTGAGCAACTGACTGGTGCCGAGGTCCTGATAATTGGTGGCTCCTGCGGGGTCAAGTTCCACTTGGAGGTAGTGCGTGTTGGCCCCCCAATTCACCGAAGCGAGGCTGCCTCCGCTCACGCCGCTCCCGATGCGCAGGCTCACCAGGCCAAATTCGTTGGTTTGGGTGTTGTGAGTCTCCTGATACACCACACTGCCAGTTTCTGATCCTTCCCGGATAGAAAAACGGAAGGATACACTCTGGTCGCTGATGATCTGTCCTTGTGGTGTGCGAACGACTGTCTGGTAGTTGAAGAGGTCGGGTTGGGCCTGGAGCGTGAACAAGAAAGCCCATGTACATGCGAACAAACAAATGGAGGTCTTCATTTCTGGATGGTTTTGGGTATGGAAAACAGAATTCAGGGATTTATTTTCAGGAACTGTTGCGTAAAAATCGCGTCTGTGCCGATTTGGGTGACATGCACGAGGTAAGTGCCTTCTGGCAGGTTTGGAAGGGGAATCTCTGCCTGTCCTGCAAGTAGGAAGTTGCCGCCCATGACGCGCCTTCCCTGCACCTCGAATATTGTCCATTCATACAATCCGGGAGAGGCGTGGGTTAGGGTCAAATGGCTGCTTACCGGGTTGGGGAAGCAGCGCATGCCTTCGATTAGTGGCTTTTTTACGCCCGTAGAGAGATCGCCAGGCTGATGAAAGCCCTGCGTGAGAACCACCGAGCTGGTTAAGGTTTGGCTGGCCAATTCGCCCAGGCTATAGGAGAGTTGTACGGTCGTCCCAGACTGTGATTCGCCTGCGGAAGCAAGGAGTTGCTGCGCCTGAGCAGAACCGATCAGGCCGAGCAGAAGCGGGAGAAGGAGGAATTTTTTCATTGGTAAAAGCATAGGAGAGAATTCGTCACAGACTACCTGATTTTTGCCCTGGTGGGAGCATTCATCGTGTCATTCAAAGCTCCTGAATTCCTGATTCCTATGCTTCGGGGATTATGCCCCAATCCTAAACTAGGGGAATACCCTGAACTCGCTCACGGATCGAGCAGCCCTTGTGTGAAGGCGGCCTTCACGATTCCTGCGGTGTTTCGCACGCCGAGTTTTTGCAGCAGGTTGAGCCGATGCGATTCCACGGTTTTGGGGGAGAGAAACAGCCGGTCGGCGATTTCCTGGGTGGTGAGCTCATCCACGATGAGCTGGAGCACCTCCTTTTCGCGGCGGGTGAGTTTGGGGCGAAAATGGTTGCCAGGGGTTGGGTCGCCGATCGAATCGCGAAGCAGCGCCTCTCTGATTTCGGGTTGAAGATACTTTTCGCCCCGGTAAACGGTCTCAATCGCCTCCTTCAATTCATTCAGGCTAGTATTTTTGAGCAAATATCCAGAAGCACGATTCTTCATCATGTTCTTGACCAGCACCGTTTGGTTGTAGGTCGTGAGCGCCAGCACCTTGAGGCGGGGATACTCGCGGGTGAGTTCGCGGCAAAGTTGGATACCATCCCCGTCGGGCAGGTTGATGTCGAGCAGCAGCACATCGGGCTGGGATGCAGCCAACCCTTTGCGGGTTTCCTCCACCGACGCAAAAGCGCCCGCAAAGCGGAAATGCGGCACATTGGCCAGCAGGTCTTTGATCCCGTTGATGATCAGCAAATGGTCGTCGGTGATGGCTATGTCGATCATGTGGATGGCGTGGAAGCAGGTAAGGGAATTTCGATATAGAAAGAACTGCCGCTGCCGGGCACCGATTCGATCGAGAGCTGCCCTTGCAGGTAGTGCACCCGCGAGCGAAGGTTGTTGAGTCCCAGACCCTCGACGTCCTTCAACATGCCGGGATCAAAGCCAGCGCCATTGTCTTCTGCGGTGAGAATAACCGATTCCTCGTGCTGATTGAGTTGAAGCAATACTTCCGAGGCCTGGCTGTGCCGGATCACGTTGTTGAGCAGTTCCTGAGCTGCCCGGTAGATGACCAGCTCGATATAGTCGGGGAGGCGCTCCTGTCCGCCAAAATAGCTGAACTCGAAGTGCCTGTCGGCGCTGTGATTCAGGCCATTGACAAACTCTTTCAAAGCTTCTATCAGCCCGTATTTGATCAGCATTTCGGGCATCATGTTGTGGGCAATGCGGCGAATTTCCCGGCTCGCATCGTCGAGGGCGGTGAGGGCCTCGTTGAATTTCCGGTGGCTTTGAAGGGTTTCGGAGCTCTGCTGCACGGCGTTGAACTGGAGCTTGATCGCAGCAAGCAGGCTGCTCAGTCCGTCATGAAGTTCGCGGGCAATGCGCTTGCGCTCTTTTTCCTCGCCAGTCATCACATTTTTCAGGGCGGATAATTCCTGCGATTGCCGGAGGTGGTTCAGGCTCTGCTCGTGGTGTTTTTTCCTTTCATTCAACATCCAAAGCAACAAGGCCAGAAAAGCGCCCAGCACCAACAACCCTGCCAGGCCAACCTGAATCAGCATATGCTGCCGTTGCACCTTGGCGCGGGTGGTGGCGATCTCCACCTGATTTTCGGCCAATTGTTGGTCCTTGACCGCTGTCTCATACCGGGCCGACATCTCCGTCGTGATCCGCAGCATTTCCCGGTTCAGTACTGAATCGCGCAGTTGGGCATAGGCTTCGAGATGTTGGTAGGCCCGATCCAGATTCTTTTCTTTTCGGAAAAATATGGCCAGACTTTTGTGCCCAGTGGTCTGCGTTTCAAATGCCTGTATGTCTTCTGCGATCTTCAGCGCCTCTTCGATCAGGGCAATGCCCTGGGCAGGTTTTCCTGTAGCATACCACACCGAGCCGGTGGCGATCATCGTTTCAGACAATTCCATTTTTTGGCCCAGTTCCCGGCGAAGGGCAAGTGCCTGATCGAGGTAGTAGGCCGCACTGTCGGGCCTGCCGAGCTGTTCCTGCAAGGTCCCCAGCCGATGCAAGTTATAGGCCATGCCCCAGCGGTCTTCCTGGGCCTCGTCGAGCGTAAGTGCTTGGCGGAAATAACCATTTGCCAGGTCCATTTGCCCCAGCTCGAAATACACGCCTCCGGTATTGCTGAGCACATTGGCCAATTCCGTCAGGTTGCCCGAGTCCTGGAGGATCGCCCTTGCCCGCTGGTAATGGGCCAGCGCATCTTGATGTTTTCCCATTTTTCGGCTCACAGAGCCCAGGCTGTTGAGCGTGTTGCCGATGGAGCGGGTCAGGCTCAGGGCCTCATTGACAGCAAGCTCCCGATAGAGATAGTCCGTGGCTTTTTCGTAATCCCCCATCAGGCCATACACCACGCCCAAGTTGAACAGTGGTCCCGTGGAAGCGAGATCCATGCACCGCGACTCATAAAAGCGAAGTGCCCGCTCCAATGCCGCAACCGAAGCCGCATAATTACCCAAAAACCGATGAATCAGCCCCTCGTAGTGGTCGCAGCGAGCCAACGCGAGGGAATCGCCCAGCGTCCCGGCCAACTGTCGCGCCTCTGCATTGTAGCCCTGCGCCCTTTGGGAGTCGTTGCTGATCAGGTGCCACGTGAGGCGCTGAAGCCAGTAGATTCGGGCGCTGTCGCTGGAAGCGGCCTGAAACTCACCCTGAAGACTGTCGATCACCTGCGATTTTTGAGCCGATACTGAGGCAATGGCCCCTAACATCAGGAGAAAAATGGCCAATGTCTGCCAGCCATCGCGTCGCGTGAAATAGAGGAGGGAAGTTGCCATATATCCAGGGTTCCGGGTTGGCGACATGGGTAAATTACCATCTACCTGCCACCGATACAATCAGGTAAATATAATCGATTGCGGGCCAGGAATTTCCCCCAACCTGAGAAATCAGGGAATTCCCTGAGATTGGTGTGGCAGTTATCGGACAACTTAACGTTGTCCGATAACTGAGCCCAGCAACGCCGCACCTTGCATCCTCTCGAAAATTCCATATCTTCATGCGGATTAAGCCCCTGCTGCATGAAATTCCCGACATTTCTTGTCCTCTGGGTGATGCTGCTCTCCTGCCTTCCTGCCGCCGCGCAGGTGGATTGCCAGCCCATCCTCGAGTTGGTGGAGCGTGCCTATAACCAGGGCAGGGGAAACCTGGACTCTGCACTCATCTACCTCCAGGACGCCGAGCGCTGCGACTATGCCAACACCCTGCTGGCAGACCGGCAGCGGTGGCAAAAGGAAATCTTCCAGTCCATCCAGGCGCTGAAGCAGCAGGCCCTGGCCACTCA
>JANQTF010000074.1:0-3927 GCA_030731845.1 Bacteroidia bacterium
ACTTCTGGGGCGTGGCAAGTGGTGCCAAGGCCAGCCGCGATCCTGAGTTCGATGTATTGCAAGTCGTGGTGCCTGTAGAAATGATGCCATCTGCGCAGGAGATGTTTACCATCAGCTTTGACAACGCAGGAATTACCCTGAGCTGGGACCAAACCAAAGTCATGGTGCCGATTCAGGGTGCCTGAGTTTCCTATAATCCCAACGATTCACTTATCGCCCCTCTTCAGGTTAGGCTGGAGAGGGGCGATTCCTGTTGCGCCTTTCTCCAATATTCACATTGACGTAACATTCAGCCCAAATTCAGCTAAAACGGTGCCTCTTATTTTATGATTGACTCTTTTTCAATCAACCCAACACCGTTTTCATGCAAACAATCTCTACGAGATGGCACAGATGGCTATTGTCCGGTCTGGCCTTTTTACTATGCGGGCCGATGATGGCCCAAACCACAGGCGACATTGCGTTTGTGGGCTTCAATGCCGATGGCAATGACGGCTTCGCCTTCGTTACTTTTGTGGACATCCCCGCCAATACCAATATCTGGTTTACGGATGAAGAATGGGACGGTGTGGCAAACGCCTTCGCATCTCTGACCGGAGAAGGCGATGTGGTATGGTCCAACTCTGCCGTCACCCTCGCGGGTACGGTGATTGATGTGGACGGATTGTCCTCTACGCCAGTTGCCTCTTTGGGCACAGTGGCCCCCGGCACCAACGGCGGTGCCGGACTCAGCTCCACTGCGGAAGGCATCTATGCCTATCTCGGTGCGCAGCGCGCGCCCACCACCTTCCTCACAGCCATCAACAACGATGTGTGGGGCGGCTCTGCAGGCAGCCTTACGGGTACTGGTCTTGTGGCTGGCGCTACCGCCATCGAGTTTGGCAACGCCACCGATGTCGCTGCTTACGTGGGTCCAAGACTCGGCCAAAGCACATTTCCTGCTTATTCGGCTGGGATTTATGACCTCGCCACCAATTGGATTTTTCAAGATGGTGCAGGCGATCAGCACAACGATGGCACGGCTCCTGATGTGCCATTTGACATCACGCCTTTTGCTCTTGGAACCTCCGACCTCACGCCTCCGCTGCCGATTTCGGCTACCATCACGAGCGCCACGACCGTCATGGTAGAGTTCAACGAGGCACTCGATGCTACCACTGCGGCCACCATCGCCAACTACACCTTTGCCCCGGCGCTCACCATCTCAGCAGCTACGTTTCTCAATACGGATAGCGTGGAATTGACCTTCGCTGCCTTCGCAAGTGGCGTCGCGTATCAGCTCAGCATTCTCGGTGTGGCCGATACGGCTGGAAATGCCATGACAAGCCCTGCGGTGTTTGAGTTGATTTTCAATAACAGCACGCCGAGCCTTGTCATCACGGAGATCATGTATAATAACCCCTCAGACGATTCACTCGAATTTCTGGAGATTTACAATGCTGGTGCTAGTGCCGCTAATCTGGGTGGACTCACCTTCAGCGAGGGAATCGACTTTACCTTCCCACAACTGAGCCTTGCAGCAGGCGCGACTGTGTTGCTTGCCGTTGACACGGCTTCTGCTTCCAGCTTTTTTGGGGTTCCTTTCGTGTACCAGTTTGGTGGTGCGTTGGGAAATGGGGGCGAATCATTGCTCCTGGTAAATTCTTTGGGAGATACCATTGACCAGGTGATATACGACGATGCCAGCCCATGGCCACTTGGTCCACCCAGCCCAGACGGCGGCGGCCCTTCCATTGAGCTGATCAACCCCAGCCTCAACAACAATGTGGGCGTCAACTGGTTCGCTTCCACTACCTTCGCAGGGACAGATGGCACCACTACTGATATTTTTGCCACGCCCGGCACTGTTTCCCTTCTCACTGCGGCTTCTGTTTCGATTGATGTTGTGAGTCAAAGTGTAAAGGAAGATACCGGATCGGTGATGATTGTGGTTACCCTCAACGGCAGCTCTGCCGACACGGTTAAAGCCAAATTGGCCCTCACGGCCTTCGGTACTGCTACCAATGGCAGCGATTTCATGGTGTCGGATACCACTCTCATCAGCTTCTTGCCCAACGTGTCTGGACAAACCGACACCATCATGGTGAGCATCATGGATGACAGTGATGCCGAGACCGACGAATATTTCTCCTTCCGCTTGGGATCGGTAGAAAATGCTGATCTCGCTGGTGCAGGAACCCAGCTCGTGTATATCCGCGACAACGACCGCATCGCTCCAGTTGGGTCAGGATCGATTTCTCTGAACCTTCTCTCGAGCTACCAAAATGCTCCTACTGCGGGTGCCAACTCCGCCGAGATTGTGGGCTATGACCCCGTTTCTCAGCGACTCTTCATTGCCAATTCGGTTAATAACTCCCTCGACATTGTGGACATGAGCGATCCGGCTGCTCCCGTGGCCATTAGCTCCGTAGATATGTCGCTCATCGGGGATCTGACGAGCATCGCGGTTGACCATGGCCTTGTGGCAGTTTCTGCTGCCAATCCTAACGCGCAATTGCCTGGAACCGTGACCTTCTTTGACACCACTGGTGTTCAGCTCTCACAGGTTACCACAGGTGCTCTGCCCGACATGGTGGTCTTCACGCATGATGGCAATAAGGTGCTCACCGCCAACGAAGGCCAGCCAAGCGATGATTACACCAACGATCCTGAAGGCTCTATCTCCATCATCGACATTTCCGGCGGCGTGGCTACGCTCACACAGGCTGATGTGACCACCGCAGGATTCACCACTTTCAATGGACAAGTCGCTACCCTCGAAAGCAACGGCGTTCGCATCTCTGGCATCAGCACCACCACGGTGGCTGAGGACATGGAGCCAGAGTACATCACGATTTCCTCCGACAACCTTACCGCTTGGGTTGCTTGTCAGGAAAACAACGCCGTGGCTGTGGTAGATCTGATGACCAATACTGTGACAAATATTCTGGGTCTTGGTACCAAGGAATGGTCAACAGTAGCCGGTCTTGACGCAGAAGATGATTCTGACGAGATCAACATCGCCAACTATCCGTTCAAAGGCTTGTATATGCCTGATGCCATCGCGAGCTACGAAATCGCTGGCGTACCCTACCTCGTGACTGCCAACGAAGGCGATGCCCGTGAATATGCCGGGCTCGTCGATGAATCCCGTCTTTCAGACTTTACCCTCGATTCTGCTGCTTTTCCAAATGGAGACATCCTCCAGTCTGTGGTTGGCCGAATCAAGACCCTCAACACAGAAGGCGACATCGACAACGACGGTGACTACGACGAAATCTATACCCTCGGCGGACGCTCTTTCAGCATTTGGAATGGCACTACTGGCGCGCTCGTCTATGACTCCGGCGATGACCTGGAGCTGATCACAAGCCAGGATCTTGTCTTCGGTGCCATTTTTAACTCCAATGATGACGGTACTTCTGCCAAGAATCGCTCTGACGACAAAGGCCCTGAGCCAGAAGGCGTGACCACAGGTGTGGTCAACGGCAAGACCTATGCCTTCGTCACCCTCGAAAGAATCGGTGGGGTGATGGTCTATGACGTGACCGATCCGGCTGCTCCAGTGTTTGTGCAGTATGTGAACAGCAAATTGAGCAACGGCGACTTTGCGCCTGAAGGCGTGATTTTCATTCCTTCTGCCGAAAGCCCAACCGGCAAACCCCTCTTGATCACCGCCAATGAAGTGAGCTCTACCCTGGCCATTTTTGAGATTGGGGGAGAAATCACAGGAGAAGTGGAATTTGCAGATGCCAGCCAAACCATCGGGGAGGACATCGGCTCTGTGAGCGTGGTGCTGACCCTGACCAACGGAACGCCAGATTCTACCATCACCGTAGAGGTAGAATTGGGAACTTTCTCCACGGCACTTGCCTCTGTGGACTTCACCGCATCTGCCACCCAAACCGTGACCGTTGCGCCTAATGCCACCACAGCTCCGCTCAGCAT
>JANQTF010000074.1:3937-6115 GCA_030731845.1 Bacteroidia bacterium
CCTGTCAAGCAAACAGTTTCTTTCGCGCCAGGTGCCACTACTGCAACTGTGAGCATTCCTGTGAGCAACGACACCAACAAGGAAAATGACGAGTATTTCTCCCTCCGCCTCTCCAATCCGGTGAATACCTTCCTTGGATCTGAGTTGGCGCACACTGTCTATATCCTCGACAATGACCGCAAAGCAGACGTGGCGACCGAGGCCATCAACCTGAAGCACCTCACGAGTGTGCAGATTGGGGTGGCTGGCGACGATGCCGCCGAGATTGTGGACTACGATTCTGCTTCTCAGAAGCTGTTTGTGTCCAACTCTGCTGCGAATAAGATCGAAGTCATTGATTTCTCCAATCCATCAGCTCCTGTGGTCGGAACTGCCATTGATATCTCAAGCTATGGCGGCATCAACAGTGTGGCAGTGCGCAATGGCGTAGTGGCTGCCGCCATTGAAAATGATGACAAAGTCCTTCCCGGCTTCATCGTGTTTTTCGATACCAACGGTGCTTTCCTCTCTCAGGTAACAGCCGGAGCGTTGCCAGATATGATCACCTTCAGCCCTGACGGCAGCAAGGTGCTCACGGCCAACGAAGGCGAGCCCAATGCCGACTATTCCTCCGATCCTGAAGGATCTATCTCCATCGTAGATATTTCTGGTGGAGTGGCGAATGTGACCCAGGCGAACGTGACCACAGCTGGTTTCAGCAGCTTCAATGCTCAGCAAGCCCAGCTGATTGCCGATGGCGTTCGGATTTTCGGGCCTGGCGCCTCCGTAGCGCAAGATTTGGAGCCTGAATACATCACGCTTTCTGCCAATGGCGATACTGCCTGGGTGACTTGTCAGGAAAACAATGCGCTGGCCGTGGTGGATGTGAATGCCGGAACGGTTCTGTCCATTGTGCCGCTTGGCTACAAAAACCACGCAACGCCCACCAATGGCCTCGACGCGGAAGACCGCAGCGATTTTATCCGCATCGCCAACTACCCTGTGAGAGGGATGTATATGCCCGATGCCATTGCGAGCTATCAGGTAGGGGGAAGCACCTTCCTCGTGACTGCCAACGAAGGCGATGCACGCGAGTATGACACCTACGCAGAAGAAGTGCGCCTGAGCAGCGGAAGCTACGAGCTCGACGAGACCATTTTCCCGAATGCAGACCTGATCAAAGCCAACATTGGTCGCCTTACCGTGACCACTGCCTCCGGCGATACCGACGGCGATGGAGATTTTGACGAAATCCATGCGTTTGGCGGTCGCTCCTTCTCCATTTGGAATGGTGCCACAGGTAGCCTTGTCTATGACTCAGGAGATGATATGGAGCTGATCATCAGTCAAAGCCCCACCTGGGGACCATTTTTCAACTCCACCAACGACGAGCTGGACCTGAAAAACCGCTCTGACAACAAAGGCCCAGAGCCAGAAGGCGTGGTAGTTGGCCAGATCAATCAGGGATATTATGCCTTTATCGGGCTGGAGAGAATGGGCGGTGTGATGGTCTATGACATCACTGATCCTACTGCTGCGATCTTTGTGGACTACGAAAACACGCGCGACACGGCGAGCGATGGCGGCGACCTTGCTCCTGAGGGCCTCGTGTTGATCCCGAATACGCAAAGCCCTGATGGCAAATATTACCTCATCGTGGCCAACGAAGTGAGTTCTACGGTGACGATTTATGAGGTAGAGAAAGCCCTTGTTGGGGTGGAAGAGGAATTGGCCAGCTTGCCGATGCGCATCTTCCCGAACCCAGCCGTTGATGGCGTGCAGATCGAGCTTCTCGACAAGCAGGCCGGAAAAGTGAGCGTGAAGCTCCTCACGCTTGAAGGACGCGAAGTGCTTTCGCACGAAGCCGAGAATGGCTTTGCGCCTGTGTCACTGGAGCTGAGCAACTTGCCTGCCGGTATCTATCTGATCGATGTCATGACCGACCACGGACGTGCCGTGCAGCGTCTCGTGATTCGATAGGTTGATTCCAATGATTTATCAAAATAGCCACCCCAAATTGTTGGGGTGGCTATTTTGTATTTGGGGGGATGGGTAGTCCCCCAAACTCTCCTCTCCACACTCGATGGGACTTTGGGAACACCTTTGCAGGGGTTGGCTACGAGTCGATATTCTTGCTCCATCTCCTGAGAGAAGTAGGGGCTGAGGGCAAAAGGCTGCCTATCGCGGTATTCGGTATTC
>JANQTF010000074.1:6125-6663 GCA_030731845.1 Bacteroidia bacterium
CCACTTCTTCTTGGCAGTGGACGGGACTTGGGAGCGCCTTCGGCTCTTTTTTCTTGCTCCTTCTGTCTCTGGGGAGAAGGCTGGGATGAGGGTAAGCGCGGCGGGCTACGCATCCCAGTAAGCCGGATATTTATGCACCAGAATTAGTGGTTACGATTTAATAAGACAATCTGGACACGACTTAATAAGACTTACGAGTTCTTATGAAGATGCTACCATCGGTATCCAATACCAATCAACGGCCAGAACTGGCCCAGCGCATTTTCTATGTTTTGTGGACGGGACCACTGTGCGATGGATCTGCCGCCGCCATCCACAAAGGAGATGCGGGCCAGGCTCAAAAAGGTGAAGGGTACTTCCACCTGGATCGAAATGGGGCCTCCCTCGGGGAAAATGCGCAGGCCCGCCATGGTTTGAAATTCCATCTTGCCGCCCGAAATCCGCTGACCGGCAACTGGTGTCAGGTGAGTGGACAGTACCGTGCCAAGCCCGAAGTAGGGTAGCACATTCTGATTCGGGGTTCTGATCTGGTAGCGGT
>JANQTF010000075.1:0-6229 GCA_030731845.1 Bacteroidia bacterium
GGGTTGGCAGCGTCGAGGAGGAATTTTCCTTGCTCTTTCCAACGGAGGGGATATTTGCCCTGTTGCCAGAGTGCGATATCGCCTGCGGCACTGGCGAAGACGAAGTTTTGTCCGGGGCACACAAATGTGCTCAGGGCTTCTTCATAGTCTTCATAATTTTTCGCCCGCATCAATCCCAAAAACGTCTTGATCTCATTGGAAGACTCGTGGGCCATCCAGCGAAGGGCCAGCGGTTTTTCTGCCCCACCGAAGTTTTCGTCGTACATGATCGGACCAAAATCGGTGTAATACACGCTGTCATACCAGGCTTCGGCCCCTTTCACCAAAAAGGTATCCACGTGCAGGTCAAGATCCTTCCAGCCGTCGGCGTAGCGATATTGCTTTTTTTCCGCATCGCGATAGGTGACCATGTAGAAGTCCATCACATCTTGCGAGCCATTGGTCACGCCCCAGGCGATGGAGTCGTTGTAGCCAATGACGATGCCCGGCGCACCCGGCAGCGACACGCCGTAGGTGTTGGTTTCGGGTGTAGTTATCTGAAGTTCATACCAGATAGAAGGAAGATTGAGGCCCAGGTGCGGATCGTTGGCGAGAATAGGACGGCCGGTAGCCGATTTGGCGCCCGACACTGCCCAATTATTGCTGCCGATGCCTGGAGGCGTGCGGTCAAAGCTTTGCTCCACGCGCACGAGCGAGTCGGGTTGGTAGTCCAGTGGGGCAAGCGGGGAGAGCATGACGCTGTCCTTGTTCCACACGGTGTTGGCGGGCACGATGGGAGCGGTGGCGTAGGGATATTCGGGGTAGAGGAGGTCAAAGTATTTTCTCCCAAACAACTCGAGGGCATAGGTGTCCTCAATGTCGGATGCGCCAGCGGCTAGCATATTGGCCATGTATTTCATCAGCAGGGCTGATTTGTAGGGCGACCATTTTTCGGGCGCATAGTTGAGGACTTTGAATTCGAGGGGCCAATCGGCGCGAGACAATTGGTCGATGTAGGCGTTTACCCCGTCGGAATATGCCTGCATATAGGAATAGGTTTCTTTGTCCTGCTTGAGATATTCGACGGTGCGCATGGCAGACCACGCCATTCCTTTTCTTCTCGCGGTGCGATCGAGGGTGAGCACGGCGCTATCAGGTCCAAAGCCGATGATTTCGGTGAGTCTGCCTGCGGCAGCGCGGATCTGAAAATCCATTTGCCAGAGGCGGTCACGGGCGGTCATGTAGCCCTGCACGTAGGCAGCATCCTGAAGATTTTCGGTAAAAATGTGGGGGACATCCCGCATATCCACCACCACTTCAGCGGGATTGCGAAGCCCTGGCATGTCCATTTTCTGGGGAATCTCTGCCTGAGCAGCGGTTGCATTTTGCCAAAATCCCTGAAACGGATCCATGAAAGACCCAAGAGGAAAGGTGGCAGGAGCAATCGGGAAGAGCAGGGCAACGAGCAACCCGGCGGTGATGAGGAGAGAAATCAAGAATTTGGTCCAGCGCATAATATCAGTTCGCCCTTATGTGATTGAGCAAGATAAGATAGTTTGCGGGAAGAATGTACAAACAAGGCCCAGAGATGTGCCCGTGTTTCTGGATTTCTTGCGATCTTGATCAAGGAAAACCATAGAAAGAGGCTGCGTCCGGCGCGGCATTTTCCGACATATTTACCTAAACTCTCTCATCACATTCAAAAAAAAACCTTGATTGAGGGAGAAGATGGGGCGAATTTGCAGAAAGCGAATCCGATTACGTGACTTTTTCGTTGACATAGGCATATGAAGCAATTGATCCCAACGATCCTTGTCCTGTTCCTGTTGGTTCCGGTCATGGGGGTAGCACAGCCAAAAGCAGAAGCAGCACTGGCCGAGCAATATTTTAAAGATGGCGAATTTCAGGCGGCTTATGAGCTGTATGACAAGCTCTACCGCGAAGACCCACGCGAGCAGTATGCCATGAGGCTGTCGGCTTGCCAGGAAGGCCTGCAACAATATGACGAGGCCATCAAAACCCTCGATCGCCACATGCGCCGTGGGCGCAATTATTCGCCTCAGGTTCCCCTGACCAAGGCCCTCGTGATGGAGCGCACCGGCGACTTGGCCGGAGCAGATGCGCTCTACCAGCAAGTGATCACCGAAGAGTTGCGTGACGAAGGCGACTTCATCATGGCCGGCGCATTTCTCTACCAAAAAGGAAAGCTCGACCTCGCCCGCAAAACCTACGAGCAAGCGCGCGAACGCCTGCGCAATCCCTACTTATTTGCCAACGAAATCGGCAACATCTACGCTCAGTCCGGTGAGTTTGAAAACGCCACCAAAGAATATCTCAACCTCTATTATCTCTCTTCCGACAACTTCAGCACGGTGAACCTCTCGGTGCTCAACCTTGTCTCGCCCAGCACGGGCACGCCCGTGGAGCGCGCCCTGCTGCAAGCCGTGGATCGAAATAGCAGCGACCCCAATTTGCGGGTGCTCCTCTATGAATTTTACCTCCTCTCCGAAGATTTTGACGAAGCTTTTCTCCAGGTAAAATCCATCGACCGCCTCTTTCGCGAAGACGGAGAGCGGGTCTTCGAATTTGCCCGCAAGATGCGCAACAACGAAAACTTCCCGCTCTCCAACGAGGCATTCGACTACATCATCGAGCGCAAAAAGGATTCCCGCTACTTCTTTTTGGCGCATTTGGAGAAAGCCGTGAATGGCGAGACACAAGCCTTCAAGAGCATTCCCGTGGACATGGTGTCTGTGCGCCAGGCCGTGGTGGGATATGGAGAATTGCTGGATGAATTTGGCCGAAGGCCACAGTATTTTGATGCGATCTACCGCCGCACCAGGCTCATGGTCTTCTACCTCAACGACCTCGATGATGCCCGCGCCGAGCTCGAGAGTGCCGTACGCCAACGCGACCTCCTCCGTCTCGAAGACTGGGCCCGTGGCAAGCTGCTCATCGGCGATATCCAGCTCATGCAGCAGGAATACAACAAGTCCAAACTCACCTATACGGAGGTAAGCGATGCCTTTCGCGACCGCGACCTCGGCGCCCTCGCCAAGTTTAAGCTGGCCCAACTCGCCTATTACAAAGGCGAGTTCAACCTCGCCACCGCCCTGCTCGATGCCATCAAGGACAATACCTCCACCGATATCTCCAACGATGCCATCAAGCTCAACCTCCTCCTGATCGACAACACGGGCCTCGACACCACCACGGTGCCGCTCGAAATCTTTGCCCAGGCACAACTGCTGCATTATCAGCGACAATACTCCCGCTCCCTTGAGCTCATGGATTCGCTCTCCTATCAGTTTCCCAATCATTCCCTCGCCGATGAAATCCTCTGGGAAAAGGCCAACATTTTCCTGGAGCAGAATGACATTCCCACAGCGCTCACCTTCATCGACCGGATTCTGGAAAATTTCCCGACCGATATTTTCGGTGATGACGCCCTCGTGACCAAAGCGAGAATCTACGATTACACCCTCAAGCAACCCGAGCAAGCCATGGAGCTCTATCTCACTTTTCTCACAACCTACCCCGGCAGCCTCTATTCGGTGGAAGTGCGCAAGCGCATCCGGGCCTTGCGAGAGAAGTCCTGATAGCAAAGGAAGTTCAGGCATACAGCCGCCCCGGAAAAATCCGGGGCGGCTGTTGAGATAAGGACTGATGCATAACATCGCGCCACTGGGCGGAACAATTTCGCGAATGAAACCCAGGTTTCCCAAACCGAAAAAGCAGAGGCGATTTTCCTGGTATGATGTGGTTCAACCCTTCGAGGTTGCTTGTCAAGGGTCGTTTCTTACCCGGGTTTCACCCGGGGCTACCATTGTTCAGCCCTACGGGCTGGGAAGCAGGTTCGTACGTGATTTTTCGCTTAACCGGACAACTATTGAGCAAATAACACGAATCCGGTAATTTCCATAGGAGCCAGAGAAAAACAACTTCCAGGTTTTGCGCATAGATCTTGCGCGAAGCCAAGGAAGAAAAACCAGGGTTGGCGAGCAACATGAGGATTTTTCTGACGCCAGATTCGTGAAAAAGATCAAGCCAAAAGTGGATATTATTTTTTGACGATTCCTTAGCGAATGTCCAGATACTTGTGCGTCTGCATGCTGAGTCGCCAATGTGGATGGGCCATCACGTAGTCAAGCACTTTGGGGTAGTTGCGCTCACGGCGGCTCCACTCAGGCTGCAAGAATAGCTGCGTGTGTGGCGGACACAAGGCGGCGTGCTCCTCGGCCCAGCGAAAATCGTCGTCATTGTAAATGATGACCTTGAGCTCGTTCACGCGCTCGTAGAGATCTGCGCGTGGCACCAAAAACTTCTTGGGAGAGAGGCACACCCAATCTATATCGCCACGAAGCGGATATGGGCCTGCGGTCTCTATGTGCACAATGAGCCCTGCCCGATGCAGCGCATCTGTGAGGACAGTAAGGTCATAAATGGTGGGCTCGCCGCCTGTGATCACCACGCGCTTTGCGCCGCTGGCTTTGGCTTCCCGCACGATTTCTTCCGAGGTCTGATATTGATCCTCGCTGGGAGCCCAGGACTCTTTCACGTCGCACCAAAAGCAGCCGACATCGCAGCCGGCGAGCCGCACAAAATAGGCAGCCGTTCCGGTCCAGGTGCCTTCGCCCTGAATGGTGTAGAATGACTCCATCACCGGCAGGGGATCTGCGGTGTCTCGCCTCAATGTAATTTGTTGAACCTCAGCACGTGTCATGGGGCGCAAAGGTAATCATTTTGAATGAATCCAGATAGCAGGCTCTCTTCATTTTTCCTGTAAACAAGACAGACTCGCCTCCCCCCTGCATGATCCTCGACTGATTATGGTTCTGAAACCCTCATTTTCCTTACCTTCATGACTCGTCAAGTTCCGCCCGGGCCAATTCCTCACTCTATTCTCTCTTTCTATGCTTCATACCATCGACCTCCACTTTCATCTTGATCATGCCATCGCAGCCTTTGTGGTGGAAACACATGATGGTCTCGTGCTGATCGAGAGCGGTCCGCACTCGGTGTTTCCTTATCTGGAAAAGGGCCTTGCCGATCTTGGATTTTCGATAGCAGATGTGAAGCATCTGTTGCTCACCCACATCCACTTTGATCACGCGGGAGCGGCCTGGGCGCTGGCACAGGCAGGTGCGCAGGTGTATGTGCACCCGAGAGGCTACAAGCATTTGCTTGATCCCTCTCGCCTTTATGGCTCGGCCAAGCGCATCTATGGCGACTTCATGGAGAGTCTTTGGGGCGATATGCAGCCCATCGCGGAGCAGCAACTCACTTCCGTGGAGCATGGCAGTTCCTTTACTTTTGGCGGAAAAACCTTCACGGCCTGGCACACGCCCGGCCATGCGAGCCACCACATTGCGTGGCAGTGGGGCGATCAGGTTTTTGCTGGCGACGTGGCCGGCGTGAGCATAGATGGTGGGCCCGTGGTGCCGCCTTGTCCGCCACCTGATATTGATATTGAGGCCTGGAATGATTCTCTGGATCTTCTGGTCAATCTCAAGCCATCGGTGCTGCACCTCACTCACTTTGGGGCCATTACGGAAGTAGAGACACACATTAGCCAATTGCGCCAAATGCTCACGGGGTGGTCGCAGTGGATTTTTCCACACTGGGAAGCGGGCAGGGACATGAATATCGTGACACCAGAATTTCAAACTTACGCCTCGGATCAGCTCCGCGATGCTGGGCTCGGCGCGGCTGCCATCGACCGGTATCAGGCTGCCAATCCCGCGTGGATGAGCGTGGCCGGGCTGTATCGATATTGGACCAAAAAATCAGAAGAGTAGCTATTCGTCGCAGGAAAGCTCCGCTTTTTCCAGAAAGCGAATCAGGAGTTCGCGCACTTCCAGATACCTGGAAAGCTCGAGATTCTCGGCGGTGTCATACACGTCGTGATAGTGAGAGGGGCCGCCCATGGTGTAGATAAAAAATCCAGTTACGCCTTTTTCAAGAAACCAGTAGTGATCGCTGTTGGGCGCATTGGTGCGTGCCCGCACCTTGGGCACAGCCTGAAGGGTATCGTTGATGGCTTCGAGCTGGGCAAATTCCTCGGGGAAAGTCTTTCCGCCTACGGCCATGATGCCGTCCACGCCATTGCCCATGAGGTCGAGGTTGAGGAGAAAAGCCATGCGGCTCAGCGGCACCACAGGGTTTTGATTCGCATAATAGTTGGAGCCTAGCAGCCCCACTTCTTCGCCGCCAAAGGCAATGAAGAGCATATTTCGCTCGGGCCGATGTG
>JANQTF010000075.1:6329-36202 GCA_030731845.1 Bacteroidia bacterium
TGTCGTTGGCGATGGCTTCTGGCCAACCAGCACGAATGACAACGATTTTGCCCTTCGCTTTTTTGAAGCGCTTTTTCTCGAGGCCGTACCCGAGATCAATCACATTGCCTGCGGCGGCCTCAGATCCGCTGTATTTGTTGCCAATGAAATCAAATCCGGGTTGCAGGGCCTTTCCATCCACGATCAGACTTCCGTCTTTGATGAGGTTGATCTGAAGGGAAAAGTGTTGAAAAAAGCCATTTACCTCCTTGCCCTGAGGCACAAGCGGGGTGAGACCGAGCGACTCAAACCGTGCTCCAATGAATTGTGCTGCCAGGAGGTGGCCCTGATTGATGTATCCGCGCCCGGCAAACTCGTCGGAGCTGAGGGTTGCAACGTCCTGGCGGGCCTGCTCCAACCAATCAGGACTAGTTTGTGCGGAAAGATGGAAAGGAAGCTGGGCAAAAAAGGAGGAGAGTATGAACAACAAAAAACGCATAATCGGGTGTGTTTCGGGTTTGGGGCTTGTTGAGTGACCGAACTTAATCAGCCAAAAAATTTGAATCAATGAAACTTTCCTTCAACCTGAGGGAATTCAAGTCATAGCAAGTTATATTCGCAAGATGGAGGTTTTGATTATCGATAACTATCCCGATCCCTGGCTCTCAGAAATGCAGGCTTTGCCTGTAAAAGTAAATTATTTTCCCAATGCAGACCGCGAACTTGCCCTGGCACTGTTGGCAACGGCCAACATTTTGGTGCTCAACAGCAAGATCAAGGTGGATCGCGAAGCCATTGACCATGCCCCACATTTGCAAATGGTGATACGGGCCGGTGTAGGGATGGATCACATTGATCAGGAATACCTTCGGGAAAAAGGTATCCGGGCGGAGTTTACTGCCGGTGCCAATGCCGACTCAGTAGGCGAGCAGACTGTGGGGATGCTGCTGACGCTGCGTCATCACTTGATGAGTGCAGACCGGGAAGTGCGTCAATTTTTCTGGCGGAGGGAATCCAACCGAGGCTCGGAGATTGGTGGCAAGACCATCGGCATCATTGGCTATGGCCATACAGGCCAGGCCGTAGCGCGACGCTTGTCGGGCTTTGGGATGAAGGTGCTTGCCTATGACAAATACAGAAAGGGCTTCAGCGATCAGTATGTGAAGGAAGCGACGATGGAGCAAATCTATCAAGAAGCCACCATCATCACCTTTCACGTGCCCCTCACTGCGGAAACCCGCCGCATGGCCAACGATGCGTTTTTCACGCGCTTTCGCCATCCCATCACGTTGCTCAATCTTGCCCGTGGCCCGATCGTGGAGTTGCCGGCTTTGCTTCGAGCCATCGATCATGGGCAGGTAGTGGCAGCAGCGCTTGATGTGCTGCCAAACGAAAAATTAGACACACTTAGCTCGGAAGAGCGAATCGCATATAAAAATCTTTTCAGCAGAAACGAAGTCCTCCTCAGCCCACACATCGGTGGATGGAGTCATGAATCTCTCGACAACATCAACCGCCGAATCCTCGCCTATGTGGAGGAAATGCTACCAGAGCAAAAGCACTTCCCAGAAGTTCTGAAAGTAGATCTTTCCGATGAAGCTCAGGATATGCCCACTGCCAGCTGATTTGCTCAAAGACCCTCTTCCTGCCTTTGGAAAAACCGCAAGAAACACCTCATATTCTCCCTGACCGGACGGAGAGAACTACGAGGGCTACCCCTTCCTTTGCATCGCTTTGGCTTCGATAAAGATGCGTCGGAGAATGGGGATCTCGGCCCGTAAGTTGGTTTCAATTCTTCGCACGGCCTCCTCAATATCGTCGGCAGATAGCTCGTCCTTAAACTCTACGTCAAGTGCGAGGAGCACATCTTCTGGCCCAAAGTGCATGGTGATGGGAGGATAGACAGTGAGCACGCCTTCATCTGCCTTCACAATTTGGGTAATGGTGTCGCGAGTCTGCGGGCTGGCACTCTCGCCAATGAGCAGGGCCTTGGATTCGTAGGCAAGCAAGATGGCAATGCCGGTAAGCAGGACCCCAATGACGATGGATGCGATGCCGTCGTAGATAGGATTTTGTGTGAATTGGGTGATGATGATGCCCGCCATTGCGACTACCAAACCGATGAGAGCCGCCGCATCTTCAAAAATGACCGCGAAGCGGGTAGGATCTTTGCTGGTGCGAATGGCTTCCCAAAACCCTTGCTTTCCCCTCACTTGATTAAAGCTCTTCCAGGCAAAGATGAGGGCGATGCCTTCAAAGATGAAAGCGAGCGTGAGCACGATATAGCTCAGAGTAGGATCGCCGATCTCGGCAGGGTGGCTCAAGTGGGCAATACCTTCGTAGAAGGACATTCCGCCGCCAATGGCAAAGATGAGGACGGCTACCACGAGCGACCAAAAGTAGAGCTCTTTTCCATGGCCGAGCGGATGCTCGGCGTCGGGCGCTTTTTGGCTTTGCTTGATGCCATAGAGCAAGAGCAGACCGTTGCCTGTGTCCACAAAAGAGTGAATGCCTTCAGAAAGCATGGCAGAACTGCCCGATAAAAAGGCTGCCACAAATTTTGAGATCGCGATAGCAATGTTGGCAGCAATGGCAGCGTAGATAGGGCCTTTGGCAGATCCAGCCATGAGAACAGAGTGTGTGGTGGTGGGTAATCCGGTTGTTTTTCGACAATTCAGAAAATGTGATTTTCCAATTTGTCGAGGGCAATTTACCTCCCATTCGGTTGATACAAAAATGTTTTTAGGAAGACTTGGGGTAAGCAAGACAAGAAGCCACAAGAGAACGTTGATCCTTCGCTACGTTTCTCCGTATCTTTCTTCATTCGTTCACCAACTTTTTCTGCTTGTGCTCCAGATTGTAGAATGTCCCAGAGATGCGATGCAGGGCCTGCCCCATTTCATCCCCACGAAACAAAAGATTGCATATCTCAACCTGCTGCTTCAAGCAGGCTTTCATACCCTTGACTTTGGCAGTTTTGTTTCGCCCAAGGCCATTCCCCAGCTGCGCGACACAGCAGAGGTGCTCTCGGGCCTGGAGCTCGCGGGAAGCAGCACGAGGTTGCTGGCCATTGTGGCCAATCGGCGTGGTGCCGAAGAGGCTTGCCAATATGACCCAATTCAGGATCTGGGTTATCCATTTTCCATTTCCGAGACCTTTCAACAGCGAAATACCAACCGTAGCATGGCAGACTCGGTGAAGCTTGTGGAGGAGATGCAGGAATTGTGTGAGACACACGACAAATCTTTGGTGGTGTATCTTTCCATGGCATTTGGCAATCCTTACGGGGATGAATGGAGTGCCGAAATCGTGAAGGAATGGGCCTTGAAGATGGCAGATATGGGGGTCAGGGTAATTTCTCTGGCCGATACGGTTGGCAGCTCCACGCCCGAGGTGATCTCTGATTTGTTTGGCACATTGATCCCGGCTTTGCCTGAGGTAACGATTGGCGCGCATTTTCACGCCCAGCCTCAGGAGCGAAACGCCAAGCTAGAGGCCGCCTGGGAAGCAGGCTGCCGACGGTTTGACGTGGCGGCAAACGGCTTTGGTGGCTGCCCATTTGCCAAGGACGATTTGGTAGGAAATATCTCTACAGAAAGTTTATTGTCATTTTTAGCTCAAAAAGGCGCCCCATTCAGTCTTGATAAAAACGCTTGGCAGGCAGCCTTGCAAATGGCTCCTTCGTTGTTTCATTAATGGCACAAAAACCAGGGATCGGGGGAGAGAAACACATATCAAAAATCTTATGATTTTTCTCTTTCATTTGAGGGTTTCACCACCCATTTTTGCGCAACCAAACGATTGGAGGGCTGCATGTATTTGACCTACATACCCAGTATGATTCAGAGGCGATTTGGACAATATCTTTGGCGGGTGGATACCGAGGAAAAAGCAGTCTATCTCACATTCGATGATGGGCCAACCCCACAAATCACGGACTGGGTACTTGATGTGCTGAATGCCTACGAGGCCAAGGCTACCTTTTTTATGGTGGGGGATCAGGTGAGAAAACATCCCGAAACCGCCCATCGGGTGATTGATGAAGGGCATACAGTGGGAAACCATACCCGCACGCACCTCAACGGCAAAAAAACGCCTACCTATCAGTATCTCCGCGACTTTGCAGAGTGCCAGCAGATTTTGCGTGAATATACCGGGCATCGGCCCAAGTTTTTCCGGCCTCCTTATGGCCGCATCACCAAGGCGCAGGCCGAGCCCATCCTCAAGCGCGGCCTTGAGATTGTGATGATGGACATCATCACGGGAGATTTCGACGCTTCGAGGTCGGAGGCCAAGGTGTCCAAAGTTGCCCTTACCTATGCCAAGCCCGGGGCCATCATCCTATTTCATGACAGTGAAAAGGCCTGGCCACGATTAGAAAAGGCCTTGCCAAAAGTGATGGAATCCCTGGCGGATCGGGGCTATGAATTTCGAGCGCTGGGAGAACCTGTGATGGCTGGCGTGGAATAATCCCCTTACCGTCTGGTTAAGGTGGATGGATTCTTTTGGTTTCCCGGCGGGAAACAACAACAGTAGCCCCGGGTGAAACCCGGGGAATGTTGACCAGATAGATCTGGAGGAGTTGAATGACATGAGAATACTTGCCAGGGATCCTGTGATTCAACCCATTCGGGTTGCTATTGCGGGGTGGGCCTCCTTCCCCCGGGTCTCACCCAGGGCTATCATCGCTCAGCCCGCAGGGCTGGGGAACGCGGAGCAACCCCCAAAATGACAACTTCTCCATCAGGATGAGGGCATTTTTTCGCCTTCCCAAAAGGCGATTCGATTGCGGGCGTTGCAAGGCACTCTGGGAGTAAGGGACAAAAAAAACTGCCTCATGAAAGGCAGTTTAATTTTTTACCAATGAGGGGGAGATCCTATTCTTCATCAAAAGAAACAGGCTTCAGCAGGCCTTTGAGGCGGTCACTGAGGTCACTGGATTTGGGTAACTGGTGTGCAAAAGGAAGGGATTGGCGAAATTTCGAGCGGGAAGGAGGTTGAACTCGCGGCTTCATAGGCTAGAGGTGAAGAAATAGTCAAAAATTATCGGAAACGTTTATCAAAATAGGAAATTTTTGGTAAGCAGACTAGTATATCCACATCCGAAAACGCCTTCGGATAGAAATTGTTGAAATATTCCTCCATTTATGCCACGATATTCAGATTTATAGCGAATAATTGTCGGAAATGGTCAAAAGGCATAACAAAAAATATGGATGCCCCCAACAAGGAGGCATCCACGCATGAAATAATGTCAATATCTAGCCCAGACTAGCGCATCGACTCAAAAATTCCGGCTACTCCTTGTCCACCGCCAACACAGGCGGTCACCATCGCGTACTTTTTGCTCGTGCGCTCCAGCTCATTCATGACCTGCACCGTGAGCTTGGCTCCTGTGCAGCCGAGTGGGTGGCCCAGCGCAATGGCTCCGCCATTGGGATTCACCTTGGCAGGGTCGAGCTCCAACTCGCGGATCACCGCAAGAGATTGGGAGGCAAACGCCTCATTGAGCTCAATCACATCGATGTCGCTGGACTTCATGCCGGTTTGCTTCAGCACTTTGGGCACTGCTTTGATCGGCCCCATGCCCATGATGCGCGGGTCGATGCCCTCAGTGGCGTAGCCTACCATGCGCAGACGTGGCTCAAGCCCCAGCTCCTTCATCATTCTCTCCGACAGAATCAGCACAAAGGCAGCGCCATCAGAGGTTTGGGAAGAATTGCCCGCAGTCACGGTGCCATTGTTGCGAAATACAGGGCGCAACCTGCCCAGCGCCTCTATGCTCGTGTCGGCACGTGGGCCTTCATCTGTCTTGATGATGGTCTTCTTCGAGATCCGCTGACCCGACGCACTAACCAACACATCCTCCACTTCCACAGGCACAATTTGGCCGTCGAAGTAGCCTTTCTCGATGGCATTGATGGCCTTTTGGTGAGAATGGAACGAGAATGCATCCATGTCTTCGCGGCTCACCTTATAGTCCACCGCCACTTCTTCGGCGGTGAGGCCCATGCCGAGATACCACTCGGGGTGCTCAGATGCGATGTTGTAGTTGAGCGAGGTTTTGTGTCCCATGATGGGAACCATGCTCATGCTCTCGGTGCCTCCGGCGATGATGCAGTCGGCCATGCCTGCCTTGATCTTGGCCACGCCCATGGCGACGGTCTCAAGACCAGAGCCGCAGTAGCGGTTCACGATGACACCCGACACACTCTGCGGAAGGGAGAGCAAAGAGATCCAACGCCCCATTTGCATACCCTGCTCCGCTTCGGGCACAGCGCAACCCACGATGAGGTCGTCAACGCGCTCAGGGTCAAGCGCTGGCACGGAGGCAATCAATGCCTTGATCACGTCAGCCGCGAGATCATCGGGCCGATAATTGCGGAATCCGCCTCTGTTGGCTTTGCCAACCGCTGAGCGGAGACCTGTTACGATATATGCTTCTTGCATGATGATTAGATGTGAGATATTGAGAGGCGAGGTATCAGGTGTCAGAAGTCAGGTGTCAGAAGTCAGACGGGAAAAGAGCTTCATATTCTGATGAACTTTCATGAGCACCTAAGGTCAGAGGTTAGTCGGGGAGAGAACCAGAAAAACCAATGATCATTTTCCTCACTTCAATCGTTTTTTGAATCATAGATTCGGCTTCCTCTTTTGATAGATATTCCAAATCTCTGGCGAGAAGGATTTGGGTTTCTAGTTCGCAAGAGGACCCGACACTGATGGATAAAAAATGTTTCAGCTGTGATTTGGAATTTCTTCCACAGCCTTCGGCGATGTTAGAAGGAATAGAGACGGCAGCCCTGCGCATTTGACCAATCAATCCAAACTTTTCTTCTGATGGAAACGGCATGGTTACCTGATAAATTTCTTTAGCCAGGACCATGGCTTTTTCCCAAACAAGGAGATTCTTAAAGTTATGAATCATGGCTTTCGCTCTTGTCTGACTTCTCTACTCTGACTTCTGACACCTCTGGTCTAATTCCGCAGAGGCTTCCCAGTCTGCAACATGTGCTGGATGCGCTCTTGGGTCTTGCGCTCACCGCAGAGACTGAGGAACGCTTCGCGCTCGATGTCGAGGAGATATTGCTCGGAGACAAGGTTGTTTTCCCCACTGAGGTCGCCGCCGCAGAGCACAAAAGCCACCTTGCGGGCGATTTTGGCATCGTGGGCGGAGGCGTAGTGACCATACTGCATCCCGGCGATGCCGGCGTAGAGCGTGGAGAGCGTGTTGCGACCCAGCACTGGCACATCCATACGCGGAGCCACCGGTGTGTAGCCTTCTTCGGCCATGGCGAGCACAGCTTCCTTGGCTTCCTTGATGCGGCGGGCCTTGTTGACCACGATGCGGTCAGTGCTGCGGATGATGTCCATGGCACGGGCCTCGTGAGCAGAAGTTGCGACTTTGGCGGTGGCGATGTTCATCAGGTAATCCTGGATCACGCCGGAGCCAGTAGCGCCGGGCATGGAGTAGCGGTCTGCTGCGCGCATGGCAAACTCCTTGGTGCCCCCTCCGCCTGGAATGAGGCCCACGCCCACTTCCACCAGACCGATGTAGGTCTCGGCAGAGATCACAGCCATATCGGAGTGAAGGGTAAATTCGCAGCCACCGCCCAATGCCATCGCATGAGGAGCGAGCACCACCGGCACAGCCGAAGTGCGAATCCGCATAGAGGTATTCTGGAAGGTCTTCACGGCTACGTTCAGCTCTTCCCATTCGCCCTGAGCAGCCATCATGAGAATGAGCATGAGGTTGGCACCCACGGAGAAGTTTTCGCCTTCGTTGGCGATCACGACCCCATTGTAGCCATGCTCCTCGGCATAGTCAATGCCATAGTGAATGGCCTTGAGCACGCCTTCGCCGATGCTGTTCATCTTGGAGTGAAACTCCACGTTGAGCACCCCATCGCCCAGATCGATCACCGAGGCATCACTGTTGCCCCAGATTTTCTTTTCCTCGCGGATGTTTTCCAGAATGATGAGCGACTCTTTGCCAGCGATGGGCAAATAAGATTTGGTGGCGATGTCGTAGTAGTGAGGAATGCCGCCTTGCACCTTGTAGAAAGTCTCGTGTCCGGCTGCGAGCATCTCATGCACCCAAGGGGCGAGCGTGAGGCCTTCGCTTTCAAAGTGAGACAGGGTGTTTTTCAACCCTACCATATCCCAGAGAGCGAAAGGTCCTTTTTCCCATCCAAACCCAGCCGCGATGGCATCGTCGATTTGGTAAAGGTGGTCGGCAATTTCGGGTAGGCGATTGGAGCAATAAGCCCATAGGCCGAGGTTGCTTTTGCGGGTAAACGCTCCGCCGATGTCTTCAGCGGCAAAGAGCGTCTTCATACGCTTAGGCAAGCTGGTAGAATTTTTTACCAGATCAAGGCTCGGAATGCTCACCTTGGCTTTGTCGCGATATTCGAGGGTCTTGAGATCGAGGGATAGAATGGTGCGGTTGCCGCTGGCATCGGTTGCTTTCTTGTAAAAGCCTTGTCCGGTTTTGTCGCCGAGCCACTTGTTGTCCACCATGGTCTGGGCAAAAGCGGGCACCTGAAAGAGGTCGATTTGCTCGTCGTTGGGGCAATTGTTGCGGATGCCGTTGATCACGTGCACCGTGGTATCAAGGCCGATGAGATCGGAGAGGCGGAAGGTGCCGGTTTTGGGCTTGCCAGTGGCGGGGCCTGTGAGGCGATCCACATCTTCGATGGTGAGATCGAGCTCGCCCATGATCTGGAAGATGTTGGAGATGGAGTACACGCCCACGCGGTTGGCAATGAATGCGGGGCTGTCTTTGGCTTCCACGGTTTCTTTTCCGAGAAAAAGATCCCCATAGTGCATGAGAAACTTCACGAGTCCCGGATCGGTTTCTGCGCCAGGGATGATTTCCAGCAGACGGAGATAGCGAGGGGGATTGAAGAAGTGGGTTCCGCAAAAATGCTTTTTGAAGTCTTCACTTCTCCCTTTGGCAATCATGTGAATGGGAATGCCAGAGGTGTTGGTGGTGACAATGGTGCCGGGTTTTCGGAGGGCATCGACCTTTTCAAACACTTGCTGCTTGATGTCGAGTCGCTCCACGACGACCTCCATGATCCAGTCGCACTCGGCGATTTTGGCCATGTCGTCGTCGAAGTTACCGGTGGTGATGCGCTTGGCCACGTCGGCTTCATAGATGGCCGCGGGCTTGCCTTTGATGGCCGCCTGAAGGGCATCATTGACGAGGCGGTTGCGTACCGCAGGGTGCTCAAGGGAGAGGCCTGCGGCTTGTTCTTTGGGGGTGAGTTCTCGGGGCACGATGTCGAGCAGCAGCACTTCCACGCCAATATTGGCAAAGTGGCAAGCGATGCGCGACCCCATGACGCCCGATCCCAGCACAGCAATCTTTTTGATATTGCGGTGCCAGCGTGTGGCGGTGATAGGCTGTTCAGCTACCTGCATGGTCATAGGTGTTAATCACTTTGTGAATGTTATCCATGACCCGGAAAAAGGTGTCTAAATCTTCCGGGGGGATTTGTTGATAGAGGGCTTTATTGAAATTGATGACAACTTCCTTGGTAATGGCTTTGGCCTGCAGGCCTTCTGGACTCAGAAAAATTCTCACGACCCTGCGGTCGGAGGGATCGGCTTGCCGATAGATGAGTTTTCTCTCTTCGAGCCTTGCCAGCATCCGGGTGAGGCTTCGGGATTCCATGCCCATGAGGGGGGCGATTTTGGTCGCAGGAGTACCATTGACCTCGTCGATATGGAGCAGCACAAATCCGATGTTGGTGGTAATGTCGTGCTTGGCGGCTTTGCCGTTATACATCCTTGAGATCGCCAACCATGCGACTTTGATATCAAAGTCGATGGCCCGTTTTTTTTCCTGAATACGTACTTCCACAAGTAAAAGATATGTGAGTAATGGGAGGAGGGAAGGGCAAAATGTTATGCAAGCATACAATTTTACCTATCCAAACAGACAAAATCAAGCACAAATAGTATGCAGGGCAAGGAAATATGACAAAATACAAGAAATACCTCAACTGGCTGTCAAGGGGGCAAAACCTGGTGATCAGCGCCTTCTATCGCCTCAATCGGGCAGGTAAAAGGAGACTGTGGCTCCCTTGCCTACGACTCCCTGGGCAGACACCTTGCCCCCATGGCGCTCCACGATCCGCTTGATGTTGGCCATGCCTATGCCAGTTCCCGGAAATTTATCCTCTGCATGAAGTCGCTCGAAGGCATTAAAAATTTTGTCTGCATATTCCTGTTCAAACCCCACTCCATTGTCTCGGATAAAAAAGGTGGTGCCATTTTTTTCTTTTTCGTATCCAATCTCAATGACAGCCTGAGAGACGGTGGAGGTAAATTTGATGGCATTATTGATCAGGTTATCAAACACAATTCTGATCATGGCTCGATCCGCTCTCACGTGTGGGAGTGGAGGGAGAATCCACCGGATATCGCGGTCGCCGATATCTGGCTGTGCTTGCTCAATGAGAATGCCGATGATATAGTTGAGGTCTAGCTCCTGAAGCTCCAAGGCCTGTATCCTGAGCCGGGAATACTCAAGGATATCTGTGACCAGATTTTCCATCCTTTTGCCGGCAGTCATGATGTTGGCAAGATATTCCTGGGCCTTTTCTTCGCCTTGAGGGACATATCGATCCAGGAGGTTGGCAAACCCCATGATGTGGCGGATGGGAGCCCGCAGGTCGTGAGATACTGTGTAGGCAAAGGCTTCGAGGTCTTTGTTGCTTTGGGAAAGTTGTTGGGTACGTTCTTTTACCTTCTTTTCGAGATCCTGATTGAGAGACTTGATGGTGAGCTCTGACACCTTTTGCGGCGTAATGTCCTGCAAAATACCAGAGCTATAGGCATAGGGTCTTTTTTCGTGTTGATAGGTTTGGGAAACAAATCGGATCCACCGGATTTCTGGTTGATGAATCATGCGAAGGGTGACGTCGTAGCTCAGGGCAAGTGTGCCTTCTTCAAATGATTTCAACAGAGACTGAACATCGTCTGGGTGGATGCTACCCATAAATTCCTCCCAGCTTTTGGGGGTATTCTCGGGAGAAAATCCCATAACCTGAATGGCGTGATCGCTCCAGATGAAGGTATTTTCAGCGATGAGGTACCTCCAGGTTCCGATGGTAGCGAGGTGATATGCCTTGCTAAATCCAGCCTCAAGATCCTTGATTTCCTGCTCAGCCAAGCTTTTGCTGGTGATATCGAGGGCCGACCAGAGCACATATTTGGCGTTTTCCCGGCCAGAGAAAACAGGGATGACCCGGATCTCAGTTGTGACCTTCTTTCCCAAGAGGTATTTGGTGATTTCCCGGGTGGTAGGCACCCCCGTGTGCAGAACCTCGTTGAGCCATGAGTTGGCAGTATCCACATCCTGCTGGTTCAGCTTCAGGACCGAGACCAGAATTTCTTCGGGTGTTTTGGCCAGGAAATCAGATTTCTTCGCGGGCAGCCCAAGATTATGAAAGAAGGCGATGTTGGAATCATTGACATTCACAGCGATGAGCCGACTTCCTATCACCTCAAATAGGATTTCACACTGAATGGTGTTATTGAAGATAGCCGACAACTGCTCCTCCCGGTCACGGATGGTTTGCTCTGTGAGAATGCGGCTCGTGATATTGGCCAGAGAAAATTGAATAGCTGGCTTTCCCTCAAGCACGATCTTGGATGCCAATATCTCCACGTCAAAGGGGGTTTTGTCGAGGGTCAAATAAACCGAATGAGCCGGGTACACAGATTCGTCTCCCGCATAAAATTGTCTGAGCCGATTGGCAGTACTTTCCAGGTAGTTTGGGTGAACAAACTCCTGGAGAGACAAGCCCACAAGTTGCTGTGGGTCGCTGGCACCCATTAACCGACACGCCTCGGTATTCACCAAAATCACCTCTTTGTCCTGGGTCACAATGATAGGGTTGGGAGCAGTGAGCACAAGCTGCTTATAGCGGGCCTCACTTGCTTTTAGCTGGAGGTCTATCTCCCGGCGAACTGTGATGTCCAGTAAAAAAATTCCGAATTCCACCCCTTCCAGCGGTACCATCCTCACAGAAAACCACTGACCCCGGGCCTCCGAGTGGGTCTCAAATACCACCTCCTCGTGCCGAAGCAACGCTGGACCATGGCTTGCTGCCAGCTGCGCTGGGTTCTCTAACACCAAATGGTCGATACCAGAAGCCCTTTGTCCAATAAAATCACCTTCTTCTTTTTCTTGTAAGCTGGCAAATGCAGGATTTATCAACTGGTATTCCCAATCTGAAGGGTTGCCAGCATCGTCAAGAAGCAGATTTGCACAGGCATATCCTTCGGGCAAGAGAGCCATCATTTTAATAGCTTTCTGCGCTAGAGAATGATCTTCGCTTTGTTGCATATTTTCAATGATGACGTTGGGCTAGTAAGGTGAATGAAAGACGAAATAGGGGTATCAAATAGCAACTATGAGCCTGACTGAAAGGCTGTTTTCCTGAAGGATCATCTCATGACGATCAGGGTCTTACTTTTTTTTCTGCCTCCTGATAGAAATTGAACTGTGTAAACCCCTGCTGGCCACGAACCAACCTCTATCGTAGTGGTGTCATAAAAAGTGCCAAATACCATGCTTCTTCCAAAGGCATCTATCACTCGATAGCTGCATGACCCCGGCAAAGGGTTGTATAGCGAAAGGCGGTCTGAGCAAGGGTTGGGATATACCTGCATCTGCCAGGAAAGTTGCTCCCGGTCGAGAGAAGTGGAAAACACAGAGGTGTCACGAACCATCGCCGTATCTAGATTGGTAATCGCAATCTGATCAAACCACAACCTTACCCCTTGCAGTGGTTGATGCTCTGCGACAATTTCCAATCTGTCAACGGTGGTCCAGTCAAATTTTCCTTCTGGTGGATACCAGGTGTTGTTGTCCCAGGATCCGTGCTCAGCAAAATCGCCCAAAGGAATGTGCAGGTGATGCCACCTCAAGTCCCAACTCGCATCAGCGTCGCTGATCGTGACGCGCATGCGCCAGGGGTGATCGTTGGGGTCACTTGTCTTGGTGTCGAGAAAGCGGATGTCAAAACTTGTGCCTGCCATGTCCCCACGAACCATCAGGTCGAGGGCATATCCATGGCTGAGAAGCTCGCTGAGGTCGCGGTTGGGCACAAAGTCCAGCCCTATGTGTTCATATTGTCCGGCATTTTCCCACTTGATACAAAACTGATCGTTGTTGGGATTGTCACTGGAGTAGTAGTCGAGGGTCCCACTCCCATAGCTGGATTCATAGACTTCCGGCCCAAGAAAATCGTCATACAACAACCTGCCCACGCTGTCGGGCTGTGGAATATAGGGTGTTTGGGGCGGCACAGTGAATCCAAGTGCTGTGAGAAGCTCCGTGTTGAGATCATGATCAAAAAGATCATTGCCTCCGGCATTGTAGAGACCAAACCCTCCGTGGTAGTCCCACATGGTCCAGGCAATGCCCTGGCTTTCCAGGTAGGTCCTCACCGCATCATACCAGAATACCCGGTCTGCTTGCTGGCTATTGGGAATAAACACGCCAAACTCTCCACAAAACACTGGCACTTGCCGTGCCTGCTGAAATTGGACAGCAATGTCAATCAGCTCCTGCACCTTTTGCACCGTGCCATCTGCCTGATAATTCAGAATGGCATTGCCAATCCATGAGCCCGCCAGGGTCGGGGGCACCGGAGGCATGGTGCCTGGGTTATAGGGGAAAGGCACATTGGCGAGTGGCACCATCGATGGATCGGTCCAGCTAGCTCCCTGATGGGTGAAAATAAAGGGGTCATAGAAGTGGAATGTATAGATCAGGTTATCGTCTGGATATATTGGGATCTGAGCAAGATTTGCATAGCCGTTCCAGCCGGCGCCCCCCACAATGATGGTGTGGGTAGTATCCACAGTGCGGATGGTGTCGATGATACTGCCCTGGATGCTGCCCCACAAAGCATCGGAAATGCCGTGCGGCTCATTGAGGATCTCATAATAGATGTCTCCATCATGATCCTGATAATGGGCTGCCATCTGCTTCCAGACCTTGGCCAGAATAGTGCCTACTGCCGGATCAGTACTTATGGCTGGGTCGAAGGTGTGATTGTCGAGAATGAGGTGCATTCCCAGTTGGTCGGCCCAATCCACCACCTGATCCAGCATGACATAGAGAAGCGGATCAATCTGATAGGTGGGCGCACCATCGGTCATGAAGTGCAGGTTGATCGGTAGCCGGACCACATCGCATCCCAGGCTTTGAATTTGCTGAAAATCGGCCAAGGTATATCGCGAAAACTGCACCTGCCTGATCGAAGGTGCCTGAAACCAACCCGTGAGGTTGACCCCCTTAGAGAAAGGGGCATTCTGAGCGGAAAGCCATGAGGGCGAGAGAAGCAGCAAAAGAGGTAGTAGTAGTCTGGCCATGAGATCACATAAGAAAAAGCAAATATGTCTAACCCCTAAATTATCAATTATTATCATAAAAGCAGGTCTCAGTTATAAGATGGGAACGGTAATTTTACCACTCCGACAAGTCGTCGGGGTCTGGCCTTGCAGTAAAACGGATACACCTTCCTGCTTCTATGAGTGGGCTTTGCGTGACAAGTCATCGGGGCCTGGACTTGCAAGCAAAGTCTAAGGTCGCTAACCATTTCAAGCACATATTTACTCACAATTCTTTTTTTTCAAGAGGTAGATATTCCAGAATCATTACGTAATGACGTTTTCCCCATCAAGATCGAAAGGGTTATCTACCGGCTCCCAAAGTTCAATTTTATTGCCTTCCGGATCGAGAATCCAGGCAAACTTGCCATATTCGTAGGTCTCCATGTCCGCGACGATGCTCACCCCGGCAGCACTTAGCTCTTTAAGCAGTAGCTCGAGGTTTTGCACCCTGAAATTGACCATCACGGCCTGTTCGGGCGGGAAGTAGGAATCATCTTTTTTGAAAAAGCTCCAGTTTGTGACGGCGACCTTGTCGGGTTTTCCTATCGGATGCGAGGCAAAGATGGCTCCATAGGGATGTTGTGGGATGCCGAGGTGTTCTTCATACCAGGATTTCATGGCATTGGTATCCGCGACGCGAAAGAAGACGCCACCAATGCCGGTAACGCGAGAAGATTTGCTCATATCACTGTTGATTTTGAGGTTTTGGAAGAGGGAAGGAGATAAAATGTTTACCTTCGTTGAAAAGCTCGGTTGTGAGATTTGCAGATTTATTAGGACAAGATGCTGCCCGGCAGCGGGTGTTGGAAGCCATTGAGCGGGGCAGGTTGCCCCACGCCTTGATGTTGGTAGGCCCCGAGGGCGTCGGAAAGCTGGGCATGGCCACTGCCATCGCCCAATATGTAAACTGTCTCCAACCCAGCGACGGTGATAGCTGCGGCAAGTGCAGCAACTGCACCAAGATTGCCAAAGGCATCCATCCGGATCTGCACTATGTGCTGCCCATAATTTCCAAGAAGGAAGGTACAAAACAGTGGCTCACGGCAGACTATTTTGACCAATTTCGGCAGGAATTTTTCCATGATCCTTATCTGTCCTTTTCCAAATGGCGGAGAATGCTGGAAGGAGAGGGAAAGCAGCTCTTTATTTCTGTCCATGAAATCCGCGAGCTAAAGCGAAAGATCTCCCTCAAAGCTTTTGAAGCGCCCAATAAGGTCGTGATCATCTGGAATGCCGAGACCATCAATACCCAAGGAGCCAACGCCTTTCTGAAACTACTCGAAGAGCCACCAGAAAAAACGCTCATCATTCTCACCTGTTCGGATGCATCGGTCTTACTCACAACCATCAACTCACGTGTGCAGCGCATACGGCTCGGGCGAATCGAGAAGGCCGAGATTGACCAATATTTGCAACAAAAGCATCAGCTCGATGCAGACATGGCGGAAGAATTCGCCTCCATTGCTGAGGGCAGCCCTGCCACGGCCAATGAATACCTCTCCGACAACAGCCAGAAAATGAGTGAACTCTACATCGAGTGGCTCAGAGCAGTCTATCTCGGGCAATACGACAAAATTCAAGAGCGATTGGATTCCATCGTCTCTGAAAACAAGGAATTTCAGAAACTATTTCTGGCTGTGGCAGTGAAAAAACTCCGTGACTCCTTCCTATTTCAGCTCGGAGCCAAAGATTTGGCACTCTCTACCCGCGCAGAACTAGACTTTCAACAGAAGTTTTCGCAGCTCATGTCTGCCGATAAAGTAGCCGCGATTGCCCAGCACATGGAGCAAAGCTATCGCCACATCTCCGGCAATGCCAATCCCCAAATGGTCCTGACCGCACTCTCGCTGCGGGTTCACGGCATCTTGCGGAGTTGACACCTCTCAATCAAGTAAGGTAAGGCAGGATTTTCACGTCAATATTCGAATAAATCTCAGTCCAGAAATCGCTACATTGAAGCCTATAAGTTTAGCTTTTATCCAGATGAATCGCTACACCATTCCGTGGATCATGCTGACCGTGATGGTCTTGTTCGTGTTTGGCCTCACCTATCAGGCCAAACACAGCAGTCCGCCAGATCCCACCTACGATTTTTATGACACTGCCTTTGTGCACGTGGAGATTCACGGATCAGAAGGGATTCATGACCTATATGGTCGCTACAACCATATTCTGCATGGGCAGCGGGTGCTGATCAAAGCCGTTGAGGACCAGCAAGGGCAGTATTTGCTAGAGTTCCCTGTGTATAGTCCTCGGCCTGCCATGCTTTATGTGGACGACGAGGCCCTGGAAATTTTCCTCAACCCTGGCGACACCACGCTGCATATCGACTTGTGGTATGAAGCCAGTTCCTATTCCTTTGACTCGATTCATTTTTCAGGAAATCTCGCATCAGTATGTGAGTACTACCTCGAAAAAGCCAGAAAATTTAACCGCTCCCACATCCGCGGCCTGCGAAACACGGTAGAAGCCAATGATTTTGCCCGTTTTTCAGCCAGTCTCGACTCCATGGCTGCCTGGGAACTCGGGATGCTGGCCGAGCAGGAAATTCTCACCGAATTGCCCGAATGGTTTGTTGGGTTCGAAAGAAATGACATTCTCTATCAAAAAGCTTATCTCAAACTCGCTCAGTCCTACAACCGAGACATTGATCCAACGCTACTTGACAAGCCTCCTCTCGACAACCAAACCGCAGAGTTTTCCTACTACTATTACCTCTATCTCCACACCTTCTTCTCCAACCAGGTAAAAAACGAGCATGCTGCGGACTCCCTTGAGCATGAGCTAGAAGTAGCATATCAGCTCGCAAGCGCCGATAGCCTGCTTTCCGGTTCGCCCCACGATGTGTTTTTCACCAGGATGATTTTTGCCCTGATTCAACAAGAAAAACTGGAGCTTGCCCGCGAAATGTTGTCAAAATTTGAGACCCATTTCAGCAGCAAAAAGTATTTTCGATACCTGCGCAAATGCCTTCAGGATGCCACGCCAGTGACCTGAGCATAGCAATCGACATAAAACTCGGTGCGAGATTCTGAGAAAGCCTACTTCCTTTTCGGTTTTTTTTCTCTAGCTTTAAGTTCAGGTACATGAAGGCAACTTTGGTAACTGAAAGCCTTCTTTCGTTCTTTATCAAAAAGATAAACTCTCTGCCGGAGAAAAAATCCCTTGTGAAACAGACATGAGGTGAATGAAAAAGGGAATGATAACCCTCCGGCTTTTTTGTATATGGTGCCCTCACCAAAGCGAACAACATCACCTGCGTAGCACGCTGCAAGCAGGGCTATCCCAATGGCAACATTTTTCTGCCTTGGTGGTCCCTGACCAGATCGCATAGCAAATATTTTGGATGGATATTCTTTGCCGAATGATTCCACCAGTGTGTATAAAGGTAGTTAGCCATCTCGTTTCCATGTTTTCTCGATGAGAAATGAAGGAGGCAAATGGTGTTTACTCGCTTTTCAGGGCGCCGCATCGATGACTTAACCGTAATAAATATGGGTTGTGGATCATGCGGCAGTGGTGGATGCTCCTCCAAAGGCTGCGGCCAAAACGGAGGATGCGCTACTGGTGGCTGCAATAAATTAAATACCTACGATTGGCTCAATAATATGCTCCCCCCTGATCGCTCAGAGGTGGACAATATCTATGAAGTCAGATTCAAAGGAACGCGCAAGGCCTTTTACCGCAATGTAAATGGCCTGAGGCTCTACATCGGCGATCATGTGGTAGTAGAAAGCGATCGTGGCTACGACATTGGCACCCTCTCGCTCGGTGGCGTACTCGCTGAGCTACAGATGCGCAAGCGCAATGTAAAAAAAGACGCAAAAGACCAGCCCAGGATCTACCGAAAAGCCAATGAGACTGATCTCGAACTGCAACAACAGGCCCGCGCCAGAGACCACGAAACCCTCAACCTGGCTCGCGAGATTGTGCTCAACCTCAAGCTCGACATGAAGGTGAGCGATGTAGAATATCAGGCCGATAATACCAAAGCCATTTTCTACTATATCGCCGATCATCGGGTAGATTTCAGGGAACTGATCAAAGAATTTGCCCGACAGTTTCGCATACGTGTAGAAATGCGGCAAATAGGGCTGCGCCATGAGGCAGGTCTCCTGGGCGGCATCGGCTCCTGCGGAAGGGAGCTTTGTTGCTCCACCTGGCTCACAGATTTCCAAACCGTGAGTACCTCCGCAGCGAGATATCAGAATCTCTCGCTCAACCCCATGAAAATTTCAGGGCTTTGCGGAAGACTCAAATGCTGTCTCAATTTTGAGCTCGATGCCTACCTCGATGCCCTCGACGGGTTTCCGGAGGTCAATAGCATCGACACCAAGAAAGGCCGCGCATTCGTTCAGAAAACCGACATCTTCAAAGGCACCATGTGGTTTAGCTTTCAGGGCGAAACAACCTGGTATCCCCTCCATATCGACGCAGTCAAAGAGATCATCAGCCTCAATAAAAAAGGAGAGAAGCCCGAAGTCTTTACCGATGGCGCTCAGCTCCAGTTTTCGGGCGTGCCAGATACTGCCAAAGACACAAGCATGGACTTTGTGGACGGGGTAGGAACAACCATCCTCAAAGAAGATCCCCGCCGTGGTTCATCAGGCTCGCGCCGTGGGGGCAAGTCTGGCAACCGAGGCAAAGGTGACCGCTCTGGAAATAGTGGTGCAGCTGGCAATCAAGGATCTGCCGAGTCCCGCAACCGGGGCGAAAGATCCCCACGCGGCAATCGTCCACCACAAAATCAGTCAAACTCGCCCCAGAACTCTGGAGAAAAAGACCCTAATGGCCCTTCAGAATCCCGCAACCGGGGGGAGAGAAATCCACGTGGCAATCGTCCGCCCAAAAGTGCGCCCAACTCACCACAGGCTTCTGCAGAGAATGCCCCCAAAGAGCCAGGGGCAGATCCACGCAGCAGAGGCGGAAATCGCAATAACCGAAACCAAAATCGCAGACGGCCACCAGCCCAAAACGATGGCGAGGCTGCACAGGGACCAAGGCCAGAGCCCACACAAGGGGCTTCTCAAGCTCCCAGGGCACAAGGAGAAAATCGCCCGCCACGTAACAACAACCGCAACAACAAGCGGAGACCCAATAACCGCAGAGGTGGACCATCATCTTCTCAACCCAAAGGGCCCGAAACCACATGAGACTTCTGATCCTGGCACTCCTGCTGATGTCGATTAGCGCCTGCGAAGAACCATTTGAGGCTTCGTTTTCCCCTGCCAACCAGTGCTGGACCATTAGCGATACCCTCACAATGGTGGATTACATGGACAATGCCGGTCAATGTGCGCCTCAGATCTCTGTGGTGTTCCTGCAGGAATATGCCTACACCAACCTTCAGATGAAGCTCCTGTATCAAGGCCCTGATGACATCTCTGGAGAATATGATTTCCAGAGTAGCCTGATCACCCCTACAGGCGATTGGCTGCTGGAAAGCAACGGAGGGCGATACCCCCTGCTGCTACAAATCAAAGACCCACTTGAGCTGCCGCAGCCTGGGCGATATACCTTTAGCCTCATTCACAACATGCGCGAGGATGTGATCTGCAACATTGCCTCCATCGGCATGAGAATACCAAAAACAGAATGATGCAGGCCGCCGTGATTACTGTGCAGGATGTGGCCCATGAACTGGAGACCTGGGCTCCCCCTACCTTGGCAGAGTCCTACGACAATGTAGGGCTACTGGTAGGCAACCCCATGGCGCCAATCACCGGGATCCTCGTGAATCTGGATATGACCGAAGCCGTGATCGACGAGGCCATACAAACTGGTTGCAACATGGTGGTCGCTCATCACCCGATTTGGTTTGGATCTCGCAAGCGGCTAATCGAAGAAGACTACGTCAGCCGCACCATCATCAAGGCGATCAGGCATGGGGTGAACCTCTATGCCATTCATACCAATCTTGATAATGTGAGGCATGGGGTCAATGAAAAAATGGCCTTGCAACTGGGCTTACAAGATTTGCTCATTCTCAAGCCATCTGCCAAAGAAGCTACGATCGGTGCGGGCATGATCGGAGAATTGCCAGAGGCGCTCACGAGTTCACAGTTTCTGGCTCGGGTGAAAGATGCCTATCACTGTGGCGGCATTCGCTATGCAGACACCATAGAGAAGCGGGACATCAAGCGGGTGGCAGTATGTGGCGGTGCAGGCAGTTTCCTTATTGCAGATGCGCTGCGCGCCGGCGCAGATGCATTTGTCACTGCTGATATTACTTATCACAAATTTTTTGACAACGAATCCAAGATTCTCCTGCTCGACATCGGGCATTATGAATCAGAGCAATTTACTTCTCAGTTAATTGCAGGTTTTTTGTCGAATATTTTTTCTACCTTTGCCGTTCATTTGTCGGGGGTTTACACCAATCCGGTACGGTACTTTTCTTAATATTCTCCGGAAATTCCTGTTTTTTCTTATCCTGAAACCTTGTTTCGTATGAGATAGCAGGAAGGTAGTGCATAGCCGCCGCCGACATTGATCGACCACTTTTATTATACCGAAGACTGAATATGGCCAATAATCCTGTAGAAGATCGCCTGCGTGCGTTGACAACGCTGCAAGTTCTGGATTCCAAGCTCGATGATATCCACCGCCTTCGTGGGTCTTTGCCAGAAGAAGTGAGCGACCTCGAAGACGACCTCGAAGGTCTGGTAACCCGTCATGATCGGATTGAAGAAGAAATCAAGGAATTCAAAGCCGAGATTACCCTTCGCAAATCGAAAATCGAAGAGTTTACCGGGCAGATCAAAAAGTATGAAGAGCAGCAAATGCAGGTGAAAAACAACCGCGAATTTGAAGCGCTTCGCAAGGAGATTGAATACGCCAATCTCGAAATTCTTACCTCCGAGAAGAAAATCCGTCAGCACAATGATCAGATTGAGCAGAAGCAGGAGCTGATGGAAGAGACCAAAAGCAGAGTGGACGCCAAACGTCATGAGCTCGAAGAGAAAAAGAAAGAGCTTGAAGTGATTATCGAAGAAACCAAGGTTGAAGAAGCCAGGATACTCGAATTGATCAAAGGAGCTGAAACCAAAGTGGAATCCCGATTCCTCAGCGGATATAGAAAGGTGCGCCAGAACATGAGAAATGGACTGGCTGTAGTCACCACTGACCGCAACGCTTGTGGTGGTTGCTTTTCCATCATTCCTCCTCAGGTGCATATCGAGCTCAATCAGAGAAGCCGACTCATCACCTGCGAAAACTGTGGCCGCATTTTGGTTGATGAATCCTTCTTCGAAGAAGTCATCGAAGCAGTATCTGCCTAAATTGCTGCGTCAAATGTCAGAAACCGCGAAGTTCCACCCTTGAACTTCGCGGTTTTTTTTGCTCCTTTCGGTCGTTGATCCCCCTTCCTGTTTCCATAAATATAGCGTCCATTGAGCGTTTTCGCACTCCACTACCATTCTATGCGTGCTGCCATTTTTCTTCTTTTGTTGCCAATATTCGGTGGGGCACACCATGCGCATGCGGAAACCAAAGAGCAGCACAGAGCCGTGGAAACAGCGTTGGTCGGCCTGCGCTTTCAAGAAGCAACTGAGCTACTAGCCTCTTTTTCCTCTGCTCCATACAGGGCCTTCTACCAATCCAATCTGGCCCTCTACCGGGCCATGAGCAGCATGGACCCCGAGTTGCGCGAAAGCTACCGCAATGGCTGGGAAAATCATGTGGACCAACTCGAGGATATGGCCGAGCAGGACAACCTCAAAGAGATTCTGCTCGCTGATGTTTGTGCAAAGCGGGCCATGGTCGAGATTCTTGATCATAACTACTTGTCATCGGTCATCTATGCTCGCTCTGCCCGAAAATATCTCGACCTGAGTTTTTCCAAATATGGGAGACTGAATGATCAGCTTAAGCTTGAAGGTTTTTTTGAAGTGATTTTGGGATCACTACCCAAGAAATACCAGTGGATCACCCGCTCGCTTGGATTGCGGGGAGATTTGCAAAAAGGCCTGCGCTACCTTCGCACGGCAGCGGCGCAGTCGCAATTGTTCAATGGAGAGTGTCAATTGTTATTGGCCTTGGTCGAAAAAAATGTGCTTAACCGTCCGGAGCAAACGCTATTTCGACTGGAGCAATACCAGCAAAAGCTTCCAACCTCTTCGATTCTCATTGATTTTTTTCTTGCCTCAGGCTATCAAAGCATCAAGCAAAACGAAAAAAGCCTTCGTGTGCTGAGCAAGAAGGCTCACTATGAGGCTCAGGGCGTATTCATCCTGCCATTTTGGGACTACATGCTTGGTAAAGGATCTTATTTTAAAGGCGACTATGCCGCTGCCCGGGTGGCATTGTCTCATTTCCTGAGTCAGTATAAAGGCGCACTTTTCCGAACAGATGCCAATTTTCGATTGGGGATGGCCTACACCCTGAATGGACAGTATGATCAGGGGAAAAAATATTTCTCGACCATTGTGAATCGGGGAAGTGAAGAAAATTTTGACGAAGACAGCTACGCAGCAGCCATGGCTACCCTTTTTCTCACACAGGCTCCCGGCCCCGTGTCCCTGCAATTATTCAAAGCTCGGAATGCCTTCGATGGAGGCTATCTTGACCTTGCCTCTTCGCTACTTGATCAGACAAGGCAGCAATATGCCCTGAGGCCTACTGAGTTGGTAGAGTGGTATTATCGGAGAGCAAGAATCCATCATTCCAACGGAAACATGGCCCTGGCTGCCGCAGACTATGAGCGCAGCATCAACTACACAGCCGATGCTTACACCTCCTGGCTTCATGCCTACGCTTCATTTTATCGGGGAGATATCGCCGCTGAATCCGGACAGAAGGAAACCGCCCGGGAGTGGTATCAGAAAGCACTCAGCTATGACGGCTATTTTTATCAGTCGGGGCTTGAGAATCGCTGCAAGGCCGCCATCTCCCAACTCGACAGATCGCTCCCTCAGGCCTCATCCAACAGGCGCTGAACCAGGCGAGGCACCCCACTTGTAGCAGGTTCTTCCCAAAACTCTACGTGATTGCCCATATATATTTCGGGCCTGTTCGGATCTACCACGTAGGTTGGGATTCGATAGGGAGCGTAATCGATGAGGCTTGCTGCGGGATATACCACCAAAGACGTACCCACGATCAGGACTTTGTCAGCCTTGCCAAAAAGCGCTGCTGCTTTGGAAATCATCGGCACCTCTTCACCAAACCAGACGATATGTGGCCTTAGTTGGCTTCCATCGGGGCCGAGGTCGCCGAGGTGAATGTCATCCTCTAATGGCATCACATGGCTGCTGTTGTCTACACTGCGGCACTTGCTGAGTTGCCCATGAAGATGAAGAACCCGTGTGGAGCCTGCACGTTCGTGCAGGTCATCTACATTTTGGGTAATGATATCCACATGATACTTTGATTCCAGCTCCACGAGAGCAATATGGCCCAGATTGGGAAGGGCCGAATCGGCCTGTTTTCTTCGTTCGTTGTAGAAACGAAGGACTAGTTCAGGGTTGCTTAAGAAACCCTCGTAGGATGCAACTGACATGACATCATGTCCTTCCCAAAGTCCGTCGTTCCCACGAAAGGTTTTGAGACCACTTTCGGCACTGATCCCAGCGCCCGTGAGTACAACAATTCTCTGCATGATGGCTGTTTTTGACAAACATACGGCCATTCCTTCTTTTTCCCGAACCCCGCAGCAGGAAAATTTATTTTCAGCATTCTTTTTCTCCCTGCATTGAATGTGTAACTTTCGGTCATACACAAATTTACCAAAGAGCATGAGCTACGAAGCAACCTTAGAGAAAGTATCCAAAGTAGCAGCCGCAGCCGATCCGCTTGGCGCCACTGTGAAGTTCGTATTCAAAGGAGGAGAAGGCGTCATTTTTATTGATGGCAGCCAGGATCCAAATACGGTGAGTACCGAAGACAAGGAAGCAGAATGCTCCATCAGCGTTGACAAAGGCGACTTCGACAAGCTGATGTCAGGCGATATGAATCCGATGATGGCTTTCATGAGCGGGAAGCTCAAGATCGAGGGCAACATGGGAATTGCCATGAAGCTGTCTTCGCTCTTTGGCTAGTGCCGTAGCAAGTACCCCTAGCGGGCACCTCCGAGCACGACAAATTTTCCGATACATCCACTTTCTCCATTGCGATCAGCACTCATGGCGAGATAAACGCCTGAGCGCACCCTTGTGCCATACACATCTGTGCCATCCCAGATGGCAGTGCCGCCTTCTGCCTGGATTTCTTTTACCAACAGGCCCGATATGGTGGTGATTTTCACGGTGCTCTCAGCCCCGGACCCCCTTACGGTGATCGGTCCGCTGTAATCGGGTGCCACGGGATTGGGAAACACCAGCAACCCATCGCAATTGTCAGCAGGTGCGGTGGCATCGCCTTGAAATGAGATCAACCCCAATGAGGTAGCAAAAAATACCTGGCCCGTGACCGGGTCCACCTCGATATCATTCACTGTATTGGAGAGCAAAGGGCTATTGGAGTCGTTAAATTGATAAATAATCTCATCGCCATCAGGGCTCACGAGATAGACACCATCGTCTGTGCCGAGCCATTTTCGGTTGCCCCCATCTACCGCGATGGAGCGAATAATGGCATCTTTGAGCAAGGGAAAGCGCTGAAATACTGGGGTGCTGGCATCCACGATTCGTCCTTGTGTAAGGGAGTAGGTGTCGTAAAACACAGTGACACCCTGCGCCGTTCCTACCCACACAAACCCGTCGAGATCCTTGGCAAAGGAATAGACGTCATTAGTGGGGAGGTTGCCGTTGTTGACACCGCTACGCAGCGATATGGTGAAATCATCGGCAGTGTTTTCTGGGGTTTCCCTGTCATTATACACAACCAGGCCAGCTTCAGAATTCAGGATCCATTTGTTGCCAAAATCATCGATCAGGAGATCGAGGAAGTGATCTTCGGCAGGCAGGCGAGACCGGTTGGCACCGATCCAGTTTCCCTCCGGTGTGCGGAGCATAAGTGGCTCCTGGGCAAAGTCGAGGGTCACCCAGAGGTAGCCTCCTGGGTCGGTTTGCATGCCGCTCACGCGGGTATTGCCCAGGTTACTGAGATCGCAAGGCGGCAAAATCACCGAGAGACCATCATCGCAGGTTTGTGCATTCACCACTTCGCCTTTTTCCAGTTCTACCAATCCGGCCCCCCATGAGCCGAGGTAGGCTCGTCCTGATTCTGTGTCATAAAAAGCCCTGGCAAAGCCTGTGCTCAGCTCCTCAGGGAGTGTGCCAGTTGTCTTGTTGAGGATTTTCCAGCCGGTCTCACGTGAATTGTAGTACACGCCCAAACCGGAAAAGATAGGCGCGGTGGCCTGATCATATCCCTGCGGGGCAATGTAGAGTTCGCCATTGGCGGCAGCTATTCTTACGCAATCATTGGAGGCTGGCCCGGCGGGCGTGGTGTTTTTGATATCAAAAGCGTTGAAATAAATTCCTCCCTCAAAGAGGGTGGAGAGGCCAAAAGTATTTGGGCCCACGACGCAAAGATCGGTGGTGCCCCCTGTAACGAAGAAGTTGTAGGTAGGTCCATCATTGTGTTTCACCCGGACTTCATTGATCAGGGAAGCACCAAAGGCTTCCTCGGTGACATAAATTTTTCCCCATCGGCGGCTCCAATCCGGAAAGGGTGCCCACTGGGTTCCGTCAAATCGCCAGACAGAGGTATCAGCACGTGCAAAGAGATCGCTCGATCTGGCTGCGATCTGGAGTAGGGAAACGGAAGAGGGCAGGGCATTGAGGCCTCGCTCATCCCGCCAAATGGAGGGGTCTTTGAGGTTTGGAAAGTCAATGGGGGCACTGTAGAATCCTGCATTGTCCAACAAAACCCACACACGCCCACCAAACAACGTAACCGATTCTACCGAAATACGGGAGGGGTTATCGGCAAACTGGGTCACGTCTGTATCGGGAAGGCCTTTGCTGAGGTCGTAAATCGCAAGGCCAGACTCCATGGCGATATAGAGCCGATCTTGATCGCTGGCAAATCCTTTGATCCCTTTTTGGGTAATGAAGGTATTGCGATTGATATCGGTGAGGTACTGAAACCTGCCCGGATCGGCAAAGTAGTCGATCATGCCATTGGCATAGCCAATGAAAATGAGGCCTGCGGCTTCGGCGTGGTGGATGGCAGTAGGGTTGATGCCACTGAGGCCATTCACGGTGGAGTATTCCTGCACTTCTTCAAATTCGGGGTCGTAGCTATACATCCCCCCTTTGGTGATGGTGTATATGATGCCGGCACGGGTCACCGTGCCAACCCCCTCCCGATGGCTGAGATAACTTTTCCACTCGCCTGCCACAAGGCCTTGCCCAGCTGCTTGAAGGCAACAAAGAATGAGTATCCCACTAATGAAGAATCGCATAGTAAAAACGCTTTAGCTACATACCGGATCTTATATCCGACTTTGAACCAAAGATACTACCGGAGGAATGCTTTCACCAAGGAAGAAAATTGTCTCTATTTTTTGGTGAGAAGGTTAATCGCGGCAAATACCCGAGGAAACCAGCTGCAGGGATTCCGAAAATCGGTAGCAGGAGTCTTCTGCCTGGAGTGTGACACCGCTTACTTCGGGTCGCAGAGAAAAATTGACAAGATTCCTGAGCCCTTTATTACTGAAGTCGTACCGAAAAATCTCTTCTCTGGCCTTCACATCTCTCACCCGGATGAATCCTCCTATCTTGTTGAACTCATAGAGCAGAGACCGATCGCGGTCCATATAGATGGTGCGGGTATAATCGTAGAGCTTGATTCGCCTGGTGAGGTTGGAGTCGCGAAACCACTCGGAGTCTCCAATCATTTCGAGGGTGACGGATCCATTGAAGGGGTCGATTTGGTATTTGGCCACCGCCATAATGCCAGAAATAGCCGATATCACCCAAATTTGACGCTCTTCCAAATCACTGATACCGCGCCGGGTACGGCGAAGAACGAAAAAAACGTCTTCGCCTTCAGGGCCGAGCCGCTTGTCTATGATAATGTGGTAGCGTCGGGGAGTAAACTTGTGCAAGGTGTCGCCTGGCACAAGAGCAAAATCGAGAAAGGGGACCCGCTGATCAAAATTTTCGCCCAACTCAATGGAATAGATTTTTTCCTGGCTCTTGGCGAGATACCCTTCAAAGCTTTCATCAAATATCTGATATGAGAAAGGAAAAACAGGTTTGCCATCCATGATCTCAGCCGTGTGAGCGAGGGAGACAAAATTTTTGGCATCAAGGGTTGTGCTTTCTTCCGCTTTTTCGAATGGGGGTAGATCGACAAATTCCTCCCCACACCCAGCTAAGATGAGTAGAACAACAAAACTGGTAGGAAAAAATCTTCGGATCAATAAGGCCATAAGAGGGGTTGCGGCTGAGTATGAATACCATAGCAATAGCCAAATCTAGCAGAACTGTAAAAGTCCACCAAATCTGTTATTCCATAAGTTGGCTAAATGAAAGGATATTTCCCCGATTAATCCCATGAATTCGTACCTTTCTATACAATTTTAGTCACCGATCAGATTTCAGGATAATATGGATCCAGTTATTCATCTAGAGCACATCAGTAAAGTTTATCAGATGGGGACGGTGCAGATTCATGCGCTCCGCGATGTTTCTCTGGATATTCTTCCCAATCAGTATGTAGCCATCATGGGGTCTTCCGGCTCAGGGAAATCTACCTTGATGAATATTCTCGGTTGCCTGGATTCGCCTAGTGGAGGCTCCTATCATCTTAGCGGAAACGATGTGAGCAATATGAAGGATAAGGAGCTGGCGCGCATCCGCAATCAGGAAATCGGGTTCGTTTTTCAGACCTTCAACCTGATGCCGAGGTCCACAGCGCTGGACAATGTGGCACTGCCGCTTGTATATGCAGGTTATTCGCAGAAAGCGCGTCGCAACAAAGCCAAAGAAGTGCTCGAATCGGTGGGGTTGGGCAACCGCTACAATCATAAGCCCAACGAGCTTTCGGGCGGGCAGCGTCAGCGGGTTGCCATCGCACGAGCCCTGGTCAATCATCCCAGCATCATCCTCGCCGATGAACCTACCGGCAACCTGGACTCCACGACTTCCTACGAAATCATGTCTCTGTTCGATGAATTGCATCGACAGGGCAATACCATTATTGTCGTAACTCACGAGGAAGACATAGCCAACTATGCCCAGAGCATTGTGCGCCTTAAAGACGGCAACGTGGAGTCGATCGAAGAAAATACCGAAAGGACGATTGTCTCATCCTAAGACGGGGGTGACACATTTATCATGTGTGGCTGTCCACACTCTCTCGAATGAGAAATACTCGCAGGCCAGTACTGCAGGTGCGACCTGCTCTATTGAGAAGAGGGAGGATAGAAAATAAAATTCCTCGTAGATTTAATTTCTCGAATCTTTTACCCTCAACTCACCCCAGATGACACCTTTTATTGGAGAACTCCTCGGCACAGCCATGCTGCTACTTTTAGGCAATGGTGTGGTTGCCAATGTGGTGCTCACAGGCACCAAAGGCCATAACAGCGGATGGATCGTGATTTCTCTGGCTTGGGGTCTGGCGGTATTTTCGGCTGTTTTTATGGTGGCCGATGTGAGCGGCGCTCACCTCAACCCTGCTGTGACGCTGGGCCTGGCCATTGCGGGCAAGTTTGATTGGGCCAGCGTGCCGGCCTACATGGCGGCGCAATTGGCCGGAGCAGCCATTGGCACCTCCCTGGTTTGGCTTCAGTATCGCTCCCATTATCAGATCACAGAAGATGCCCTGGCCAAACGAGCCACGTTCTGTACCGATCCGGCCATTCGCCATACGACCAATAATTTTTTCTCCGAATTCATCGGCACATTCGCCTTGGTGCTGGGGGTTCTCTTTATCACCGGTGCCAGTGTTGGCGCCGAAGAAGCCTCGCTCGGCTCGCTCGATGCCTTGCCTGTAGGTTTGCTGGTCACTGTGATTGGACTCGGCCTCGGGGGCACAACCGGCTATGCCATCAACCCCGCCAGGGATCTGGGGCCGCGGATTATGCACGCCATTCTTCCTATCGAAGGGAAGGCAAGCTCCGACTGGGGCTATGCATGGATTCCCGTGCTGGGGCCACTGACAGGAGGGGCTGCGGCAGCAGGGCTGTGGCTCATGCTTTAGTTTAGGGCCTTTCCAAGCTGTGACAAAATCTGCTAGTTTCTAACATAGGGGGACGCAATATTTCCTGAGTGTATATATTCGGGATTGACGTGTTTTCCCAACCTAGATAGTTGCTTTTCAAACGGTTTGTTATGGGCTCAAACTTTTTCTTCAGCTTAGCTGCGATCACCACGATCGCCTTCCTCATGATCCCTGTCAACTCCTCCCATGCATTTGCCTTCATCTTTGCTGGAGAAGTCAACGGGGTAGGTATCGTAGCTCATCCGATCGGGTACACCGGAGTTGGCGGGACTCTCACCGTCACGGTGGGCATTGATCCAGCCAGTCCCAATGCTATCCTGATGGTACCCTGTGTGCAGAATGTTGTGAATACCTTTAAT
>JANQTF010000075.1:36302-58956 GCA_030731845.1 Bacteroidia bacterium
TCCCAATGCTATCCTGATGGTACCCTGTGTGCAGAATGTTGTGAATACCTTTAATGGCCTTGTCTCCACTACCGGAAATGTGGTTTTGGGAGCCGCAAACAACATTGCAACGACAGAAGTGGACTTTGAGTCCGTGCTGCTTCATGAAATGGGGCACTCACTAGGTCTTGCTCATCCCAATTGTGCAACAGAGTCAGGATTAACCGGGCCTGATCAAAATTATACCAAGACCACAGATGGAGTAGATAATACCTTTACTCTCGGCATCGGGACCGACGCCGTGAGAGGAAGTAATGATGACATTCGTGGCGATGATGTGAATCTCCACTATTTCAGAATTAGCAACAATAATCCCTTTACGATTGATGCCGTAGTGGATGCTAGCACCTACAGCCGAAATCTCACCAGCCTTCCTGCTGGAACTTACGCTGCCAATGCTGATCGCGACGTAGGAACTCTGTTGGGGGCGGTAAGCACAGAGTGCATATTGCAGCAAGGAAGTTTCTTTGATGAGGCCCAACGAACCCTCGGGCATGACGATGTAGCCGGGCTGCGATACGCGATGAGCGGACTCGATGAGATCGCTGGCACTGCGGATGATTATATCTTACAGCTTTCTTATGTTGGTCTCACTACCTCCGCCAATATTGTGGTCAGTTTTGATAATGCACAAACGGTCTTTGCAGTGTCTTCTAGTGGGGGAACTTTTCTTAGCGCAACCCACATCGCAATAACCAACAACAACATCTATTTCAATACCGGCTTTAACTGGTTCTACAACTCAACCACGCTGCCAGTAGAATGGGTAAATTTTGCCACGGAAATACAGGGAGACGATGTGAAGCTCCACTGGGCCACAAGTGCCGAAGTCAATCTTGATTATTTTGAGATTGAGCGAAGCTCCGACAACAGCCACTGGAACAAGGTCGGCGAATTGGCGCCGCTCCATGCGACGCCATTTGGCCAAAATTATCAGTTTGTAGATGAAGACGTGAAGCAGCTCGGGTCCCAGTTTTATTACAGAATCAAGCAAATCGACGGTGACGGCGCCTCTACCTACAGTGATATCAAAGAAGCTCGATTCACCCTGCAAGAATCCGCTTTCATCACCATGGGGCCTATCCCGGTTTCTGCCAGCACCTTTGTCCAGTTTTTTCTCACACTCCCTGAGCAGGTTCATTTCGTCATCCGAGATCTCTCTGGCAAGGAAGTGGATGCCTGGGTGCAAGCAGGTGTTGCAGGCCCAAACCAGTGGTCTATTGGAGAGCACCTGATGAGCCTCTCCAGAGGTGTCTATATCCTGACAATGGACGGAATCTCCGTGCATGAAGAAGTGAAATTCACCCGATAGTAGCCCCATCTGCCATCCAATAACTGCCCACCATCATGTCTATTTCTCGTACCCTTTTCTTTTTCCTCGCGATCGCTTCCTCTTCTGCTCTCTTTGCACAACATACGACCGATACGCCGCTGGAACGTATTCCTGTGGGCGTGCTTGAAGGCGGAGAAGCTGTCCTCACAGATTACTCCGAAGCCACGCGAGATTGGGTGCTGTCACACTTCAGTAAAGACCTCAAGGCCCCGCAGGAAGTCGCGATCGGCTTTGAGGCAACCATTCAATTCAGCGAGCGCAGCGGCTGGAATTATCTGAGCACATGGACACAGGGAGAAGAACAGATAACAGCCCGGTTTCAGCTTCATGTGCATGAAAGTGACTTGCTGCTGCCTAAGCTCGGGAGTTTTCAGGCTTGTATTTGCACGACCTGTACCGAGGCTCCTGCTTTCGCATACGATGCTCCGGGCTGCGCCTGCGAGTCTGGCGCAGATTGCCGCTATGTGATGGGGGAATGGCTCGACTGATCAGACGATGGCCAAGCTTCCCAAATGTTGCCGTCCACACTTTTTTTCCACCAGATAGCTCCGGAGGCTCGCTTCAGGATTTTTCCGAAAAGGTCCATCCGTTGTGCCTGAGGGAAGGAAGCGGTGGGGGAATAGGTCAGCAAAAAAGAATACAAATCGGTCCCGGAAGCCTGCCAGGCCACGACAACCTCGGCTATCTGCTCAGGATGAGCCGAGAGAGAAGAAGAGGAGCCGGAGGCCACGGGCGAGGAAGCTTGCACGGCTTGCCCGCCGGGCAGCAAATCAGGATGAACCACCACGGTGAGTTGATTGTGCAGGGCCAAAAAGTGGCCCTCAGCTAGAATATCGCCGATGTTGGTCTGCGCGACCAAGTCGTTGGGGGTCATTCGCAGGAGAGTTTCGACCTTGCGCAGGCGAGGATCTGCCTCGGCATGCAGATCGAGCCCCTCTAGTCGATGGGCCGCAGCTTCCAGGTCTTCCTGAAGCGCGATCTGCTCTTGTTCCCATGCCGGATAGGCGGCACTGCGAATAACCCAGGCCTGAAGGACCTTTGCGGCGCGTGAAAATTGGGAGGAAATTGTGGAAGGATCAGGCTGACCTGCGGTTGAGAGGAGAAGGGATTTATTCAGGCTCAGCTCCAGAAGGTGGGTCCAGCTACGAAGCTCTGCCAGACAGCGATGAATCAGAGCGCCCTGTGTTGTCCGTTGGTGCAGATCCTCGGCGGCTTCCATTGCGGCTGCGAGGGTATTGGCCTGAGCCCAATGGCTGAGCCATTGCCCCCAGAGAAATGCGCTGTGCTGCGACTCGTCCTGACCACGAAGCAGAAGGAGGCCAGCACCGAGGCAAATTTCCTCTCCATTCCAAAACAGCACCCCGCCCCTTACCAACGCATCCAATCGGGCTCCTTCCAAATTCACATAGCCAAGGGCCTCCGCGCGGGAAAGCCTCCCGACAGGAGACGTGAGGAGTGCAGTCAGAAGACTGCGCTCTTGAAACAATACCTTCCAATCAACTGCACGCATGGAAAAAATACCTCGGGTCAAGAGAAGAAGTAAAATTGGAGCCTAAATGGGAGCTGTGCAACAGGCATACAGGAAGAAAGAAGAAATGTTGAGGAATTGAATGATGAATCTTGAAAAGGAAAAACATAACTTCGGCTTGAAAGTTGAACCAGTCATGGAAGTCTGGAAAAAAGTATTGGGATACCTCACGTTTCGTAAGCCCGGGCCGGATGAGCCTTCGAGCTTCAACCTGAAAATGATGCATGGGATCAACAAGGTGTCGATCTTCATGTTTCTCATTGCCATCATTATTATGGTGGTAAAATGGTTGACTTAGGGGCATAAGCCTTCGGCCCTACTACGTGCAGGCCCACGACATCAGAGATTCACCCTAAACACCTGCTGCCTTGGCCGGAGAATCCCACCGTACACAATCCCGTGTGGAGCGCGTTAAGCGATTGCTAAAGGCCTCCAATCCTCACATTCGTGCTCTGATTACCCTGCTCCACCCTACCGAAGTGGCGCAGGTGCTCGAAGATAGCTCTCCTGAAATGCGAACCCGCATCATCCAGGAAGTACCTGCCGAACTGGTCTCTGAGGCCATCTCTGAGATGGACGAAGATAGCAGACCCGGTGAGCTGCTCACCCTGCTTCATCCTGAAGTGGCCTCCGCCCTCATCATGGAAATGGCGCCAGATGATGCAGCCGACTTGTTGGCCATGGTGCCGATTGAGTATAAAGACAAGATTCTCGCCTACTTTCCCAAAGACGAAGAAATCGTCATCAATCAACTGCTCACCTACGAGGAAGACACTGCCGGGGGACTCATGAATCCCGATGTGGTGAAGGTGTCGCAGAAGATGACCAAGCTCGAAGCCCTTCGAGAAGTAGTGGCCCAGTCGGAGGAAATGGATGATTTCTACACCATTTATGTGGTAGATGAATATCAGCACCTCAAGGGCTTTTTGTCTTTTCGGGCGCTTTTCCTGGCTCGAAACAACGACATCATCGAGCACGTCATGGACGATGAGGTGGTCTCGGTCCAGGTAAACATGGACCAGGAAGAGGTAGCCAAGCTCATGTCGCAATATAACCTGCCGACCTTGCCGGTGGTAGATACAGAGGGCGTGCTTATGGGCCGCATCACATTTGACGATGTGATGGACGTGCTCGAAGAAGAAACAACGGAAGACATCCTCAACTTCGCGGGGGTTTCGGAAGATGAAAACCTTCGCGGTGGCTGGGCAAATGCCGTAAAAAGCCGGATTCCATGGTTGATGATCAACCTTGTTACGGCCTCTGTTGCTGCCTGGGTCATCTCCCAATTTGGTGGAACTATTGAGAAACTTGTGCTCCTCACCAGCCTCATGCCCATTATCGCCGGGGTGGCGGGCAACGGCGCCACCCAAACCCTTGCAGTTACCATCCGCCGCATCTCCACAGACGGGCTGCCTCCCAGGCGTGCGCTACGTGTCATCGTCAAAGAGCTGAGCGTGGGCATGGTCAATGGCCTCATGATCGGCGCGGTAGTCTCCATGGTTGTAACCTTTCTCAACCCCAATCCTGATCCTCAATTTGTGGCCATGATGGGCCTCGTGGTGTTCATGGCCATGTTTGGCAACCTGCTCCTCGCCGGGCTCATGGGCAGCTTCATCCCCATCATGCTGGAGCGTATGAATATAGACCCTGCCGTGGCTTCCTCCATTCTCATCACAGCCTTCACCGACATCATCGGGTATTTGCTGCTATTTGGGCTCGCTACCAAGATCCTCCTCCCGCTCCTCAATCATCTCGATGCTGCTGGCATGCAGCTTGTAACCCCGCTCTTGTGAAAGTTGTGAAAAGACAGAAGTACCCTGAAAAAGAACAATGCCTCGCATTATTCATCCATATTCCCAGCCAAATCTGCCAAGGACTTCTCATAGATGCGCAGGAGCTGTAAATCTCCAAAGCCATAGATGCCTTCCTTCTGGCAAAATTCACGAAATATCTCTCCAAAGGTAGCGCCAAGCCTCACCCGCTCTGCTACGAATTGATTGGGTCTTCCAGGCAGCCCCGCGTTTCCAAAGCGCAAAATATGGGCCTCGCACACCTCCGGTAATGCATGAAACCCGGAGCTGGGCCGCTTACTCAATTCTGCCAGGGCAGATAATTGGTGTGTGGAATAGGCCTTCCACAATTCTTCTCCGAGTTTGCGATCTGCGGGAGTCAACAACACACGCCGTGTCCAGGCGTCTGCCAACAGCGCGGGGCTGCTTGCCCCAAATCCACGCCAGTGATCTGCTTCGGGTGGTAAGGCCGGAAATACCCGAAACATCAGCAGATCAGGTCGCTCTGATAGCAGGTGCAACACATACCACATATTGGTCTGGCAAAAGAGATCGTCCTCGAACCACAGGTTCACTTCTGCACCCGAAGGAAGAGCGAGCATCTGCAAAAACTGGGGGACTACTTTGTTATAATACCGTCCATCATGATCCGGGACTCCGGGTTCGAGAAAACGAGCCCGCGCTTGCCAGAATTCTGCCTGGGGGAGCGGTGCTACTGGGCCATCCACCAGGCATTCTCTGCAAACCAGAAAGTCGCCTGGCAGATTTGCTTGCCCAAGCTCTTGGAGAAGCGCATCGCCGTTGAGAATATGATAGGTCATGGTGCAAAAGTAGAAACTGGAGGGAAAAGGGGTGGAGAATGGTCAGGTAAGACAGCCGGGCAAGCCCATTTTGGGGACAAATTCCTCTGATTTACCTAGGCGAAAGTGTGAAAATAACAGGAACAAGTCGAGGCAATCTGCCCCTTGGTCGAGGGTCTCCGGGGTTTCATGCTAAAACATGATGCAACCTGATAGAGCAAGAGCCTGAACCCGGTACATTTAGTGCGGGAATATCTACTAACACACTACTATTCACCATGTTTCATACAACAACTTCTGACCATTCACGTGTTTTGATCACCTGGCTGGCATTTTTTCTCCTGGCAGCGACCTTCGTCGGCTGCAAGAAAGAGGAAACACCCAATCTGTTGGTTTTTTCCAAGACTGCGGGTTTTCGCCACGAGTCCATCGAAGCCGGGCAGGAAGCCCTGCGCAAGATGGCTGCTGAGCAAGGCTGGAATGTGACCTTCTCAGAAAACGATTCCTTATTTTACGAAGAAAGCCTCAAGAAATTCCATGCGGTGGTATTCCTCAATACCACCGGGGATGTGCTCAACCCTGAGCAGCAGAATAATTTTGAGCGCTTCATCCAGGCTGGCGGTGGCTACCTCGGCATTCATTCAGCAACCGACACCGAGTATGACTGGCCTTGGTACGGAAAACTGGCGGGAGCCTATTTTCGCTCTCACCCCAACAATCCCAACGTGAAGGAGGGAGAATATTATGTGGTGGACCACAACCACGAGGCCTGCGACTCGCTGCCCGATCGCTTCACGCGCACGGATGAGTTTTACAACTTCAACGACATCAGCCCAGACATCAAGGTGCTGGTGAAGATTGATGAAAAAAGCTACACAGGTGGCGAAAATGGCGACAATCACCCCATGTCCTGGTACCAGGAATTTGACGGAGGACGCGCCTTTTACACGGGAATGGGCCACACCAACGAGGCATTCTCCGAACCCCTCTTCCTGAATCACCTCCTCGGCGGGCTTCGCTATGTGATCGGGGGAAAAATGGCCAAACCCCTTGACTACGCCAAAGCCCATACCAAGCGCATGCCCGAAGAAAATCGCTTTGCCAAAGTGGTGCTCGAAGAAAACCTCAACGAGCCCATGGAACTGGCCATTTTACCAGATGGCAATGTGCTCTTCATTGAGCGCCACGGCGCCATCAAGATGTATGACAAATCGTTGCAGGAAACCCGCGTGATCGACAGCATCCGCGTGAGCACCACATACAATCCTGACGAAAACGGCAGAAGAGCCGAGGCCGAAGACGGCCTGCTTGGCGTGACCCTCGACCCCAATTTCAAGACCAATCACTGGATCTATTTCTACTATTCTGCCGAAGGCGACGACTCCAACAACGTGCTCGCCAGAGTAGAATTTAAGAACAACGCATTTGACTGGGATACCAAAAAAGTGATGCTCAAGGTAGCCGTGCAGCGTGACGAATGCTGCCACACAGGCGGCTCTATGGCCTGGGACAAAGCAGGAAACCTCTATCTCAGCACCGGTGACAACACGAGCCCGCGGGCCAATGTGTATGGGCCCATCGATGAGCGCGAAGGCCGCATGCCCTGGGATGCACAGAAATCATCTGGCAATACCAATGACCTTCGGGGCAGCATCCTGCGCATCCACCCGGAAGCAGATGGCAGCTACACAATTCCTGAGGGGAACCTTTTCCCGGTTGGCACAGAAAAGACCCGTCCCGAAATCTATGTGAAGGGAACCCGCAACCCCTATCGCATTTCGCTTGATCAAAAAACAGGCTTCTTGTACTGGGGCGAGGTGGGCCCCGATGCCCGTGAAGACTCCGCAACTCTGGGCAGCCGTGGCTACGATGAGGTGAATCAGGCCCGCAAAGCCGGATACTTTGGATGGCCCTATTTTGTTGGAAACAATTACGCTTACGGCGATCTTGACTTTGCCACAAACACGGTGACGGTCATGTTTGACCCTGCGGGAGCGACCAATAATTCGCCCAACAACACCGGGCTTAGTACGCTGCCATCGGTATCCCCAGCATTCATCTGGTACCCGTATGCCGAGTCGGAGGAGTTTCCGCTGGTGGGCACAGGAGCTAGAAATGCCATGGCCGGCCCGGTATTTTATCGTGAGGATTTCAAGGGTGCTGCCCGGCCGTTTCCTGATTATTATGATGGAAAACTACTGATATATGACTGGATGCGCGGTTGGATCATGGCCGTGACGATGGATGCCGAAGGCAACTACGAATCCATGGAGCGATTGATGCCCAGCTACAAATTCAGCAACCCCATGGATATGGCTTTCAGCGAAGATGGCGACCTGTATGTGCTGGAGTATGGCTCGGGCTGGTTTAGCGCAAATGCAGATGCTCGCCTGGTTCGGATCGAATACACCGCTGGCAACCGCAGCCCACAGGTAGAGATGCGTGCCGATAAGCTTGCTGGGGCTGTGCCTCTTGCCGTGAACTTCTCTGCCAAAGGCACCCAAGATCCCGACGGCAATCCGCTTTCCTATTCCTGGAAAATCAGCAAGGCAGGGGCGGCTCAAGTGAATAGCTTCAGCACTTCCGAAGGGGCATTTACCTTCACAGATCCAGGACAATATGAAGTCGTCCTCACGGTGACCGATGGCAAAGGTGGTTCGACCACATCTGCCCTCAACGTGCAAGCCGGCAACGAGCCTCCGAAAATCTCGCTCAACATCACCAATGGCAACAGTGGCTTTTTCTTCCTCAATCAGCCATTTGCCTATGAGGTGGTGGTAAATGACAAGGAAGACGGCAGCACGGGCGATGGGCAGATTGCCGAAGACGCGGTTTCCATTACCATAGATTACCTGGCCGAGGGCTACGACAAGACTTTTGTGGCAGCGGGGCACAAATTTGCCGATGAGCTGAGTGCTTCAAGCACCGGGTTGGCGCTGATGAAGGGCAGCGATTGTATGTCTTGTCATGCCATCAACAAGGCCTCTGTGGGCCCAACCTACATGGATGTGGCGCAGAAATACAAAAACGACCCACAAGCGGCTAGCTATCTGGCCAACAAGATCAAGAATGGCGGAAGCGGTGTTTGGGGGCAAATCGCCATGGCGGCACACCCTGATCTCAAAGATGAGGATGCAGCCTCCATGGTCGCCTACATTCTTTCTCTCGCCAAGCAGCCCGCCAATACCTATCCACTTGCCGGCACATTTACGCCGACCATCAAGCCGGGTGAAAGCGATCAGGGTGTATTTATTATCCGTGCGGCTTATACTGACCGTGGCGCCAACGGAATCGAAGGCCTGAAAACAGAAGAAGTTCTGATCCTTCGCAATGCCAACCTCAGCGGATTTGCCGCTGATGAAGTGCAGGACGTGATGAAGCTGAACCTGCCGAATCCTCCCATGAAACTCGCCATCGCTCAAAAAGATGGTGCATGGCTCAAATACAATGATGTGGACCTCTCTGGCATGGGCTCGGTCATGTTTGTGACCTCGGTCAATAGCCGATTTGGTATGGTGGGCGGGATCATCGAAGTGCACATAGATGCGCCCGATGGCCCCAAAATAGGAGAGACCGGCATGATTAGGGAAACTCCACCGGTTCCAGGAAACCCCATGGGCAGTCCATCGATAGGCTCTGCAACGCTGAGCGGTGCTACGGGCAAGCATGATCTGTATTTCGTGTGTCGCAACCCGAATGACCCCGAGGCAAGTTTGTTTGTGTTGATGAATGCCATTTTTCAGGGCGCACCTGCCCAATAGTTTATTCAGTTGTTGATTTCAGGCGGCCATTGCTTCTCTCAAGAGGCAATGGCCGTTTTATTATTTCAAAAGGATTTCGACCATAACCATCTCCCCATTCCCAAAATTGAGGAGCATTTCGTAACATAGGGGACCATTGAAAAAAACGAACTCTTCCGCCGTGGATTTATTTGTCATTTCTTCCATTCTCGTTGTGTTGTCCGCCTTGTTCGGATACATCAATCTGCGATTGCTCAAGCTGCCCAATACCATTGGGCTGATGCTCACCGCCATCCTGTTCACCCTGGGTCTCTTTCTGACGAGCTACATCAATCCCACCCTGCTGAATTTTGCAGAAAAACTGATTGGCGAGATTGATTTCGGGACCGTTTTGCTGGAGGTGATGCTGGGTTTTCTCCTCTTTGCAGGGGCCTTGCACACCAACTTTGAGCAGCTCAAGGTGCAACGCTGGCCCATTTTGATTTTTTCCACGGTCGGCGTCATGACTTCTACCCTGATCGTAGGGTTTCTGACCTACTATGTGTTCAATGCGATTGGCTATTCGGTCGAATTGATCCAATGCTTGCTGTTTGGTGCCTTGATATCGCCTACCGATCCGATCGCAGTACTCGGAATCCTAAACAAAGCCGGCGTTCCCAAAAAGCTCGAAACCAAGATCGTGGGCGAGTCCTTGTTTAATGACGGCGTAGGCGTGGTGGTGTTTCTGACCATCATGAGCATCGCCACGGGAGGCGGGGCGCAAAGTGGAGAAGAGGTCAGTATGCTCGAAAACATCCTGACGCTATTTGGCGTGGAGGTGCTCGGAGGCATTGTGTTTGGCGCTGCGCTGGGATACGTCACCCACTGGCTGCTCAAATCTATTGATGATTATGAAATTGAGGTGATGATCACCCTCGCCTGCGTGATGGGTGGATATGTGCTCGCACACACAGTCCATGTGTCGGGGCCTTTGGCCATTGTGGTAGCTGGATTGATCATTGGCAATGACAGGCTGCGGGATTCCTCCATGTCCGATAGGACCGAGGAATTCGTGGACAAATTCTGGAAGCTCGTGGACATTTTGCTCAATGCTCTCTTATTCGTTCTGATCGGCCTGGAGCTATTGATTATCAAATTTGAGATTGGCTTTGCCGTTGCGGGTCTGATCGCCATTCTGCTGGTGTTGATGGCGCGATTCTTATCGTTGATTGTGCCTGTGCGGATATTCGCCAAAAGACTGGAATTCCTGCCTTACACCACGACCATCATGACCTGGGGCGGCCTGCGCGGAGGAATTTCCATTGCGCTTGCCCTGAGCTTGCCCGAGGCCATGAACCGCGACTTTTTCCTCACAATCACCTACATCGTCGTGATTTTCTCCATTCTGGCACAAGGTCTGTCGGTCGGAAAAATCGCTACGCGGCTCCTCGGCCATGAAGCGATGCAGAAGAATGAGGAGCATTGAGGACGTATCTGGACACAGGAAGGAACACTCAAAGAATCAGTTCCCTTTTTCCTCAGCTCTTCCCAATTTCGCCATTCGTCATTCGCCAAATTCCTAGCGGGTTGGAATCCTGAAGTGCTGCCGGGAGCGCTGCATCTGGGAATCCCTGAAAACAGATCGGTCGGGTAAATCTCCGGATTGCTGCTGTTCCTACGGATGTGCTCTGGGGAGCCGTTGTAGCTGGATATGGGCCGCCATGAACCATAGAATGGCAGACTTCCACGCCGGTTGGATATCCGTTGAAAATGATGCGGCCCACTTTTCGCTCCAAAATGGTGATCAGATTCGCGTATTCAGTAAGATCCTGATCTGTGCCCAAAATGGTGGCTGTGAGGTGACCTTCCAGGTGAGAAGCTACCCGAAGCATGTCGGATTTATCCTCGGTGGCCACGCACAGCATGGCAGGTCCAAAGACCTCTTCGTGGAGTTTCGGATTCTCGAGAAAGGTCCCAGAATTGGTAGCAAACAAATTGGCCTGGGCTTCATTTGCTCCGGTTGTTGTGGCACTGGAGGCCAGAAGGTCAACGTTTGTGGCCATCTGGAGTGCGGCTACACCAACAGAAAAGCTGCTTTTGATCGAAGATGCGAGCATCGTTCCTGGGGAGGAATTGCCGATAGAAGTTGCTAATGCATCCAGAAAGGTTGAGGAGGATTGTGATTTATTCACAATCAACAGGCCAGGATTTGTGCAAAATTGTCCGACACCCAAAGTCAAAGACCCCGCCAATCCTTCGGCTATGGAAGGCGTTCTTTCAGCCAAAGCGCCTGGCAGAACGAAGACCGGATTCAGACTGCCCATTTCGGCAAAGACCGGAATTGGAACCGGGCGCTGATTGGCCGCATCAAACAAGGCTTTTCCTCCGCGAAAAGAACCCGTAAAGCCGATTGCAGCAATCAGCGGATGAGTCACGATGGCCATTCCGACTTCGACAGAGGGGCCCTGCACAAGTGAAAAAACGCCATCGGGCATGCCCGCTTTTTCCGCCGCCGCAAGGATGGCGCGCCCCACTAATTCTGACGTGCCAGGATGAAGCGGATGTGCTTTTACCACGACCGGACAGCCGGCTGCCAGGGCAGAGGCAGTATCGCCTCCGGCTACCGAAAAGGCCAGTGGAAAATTGCTCGCCCCAAAAATCCCGACCGGCCCAAGTGCTACCTGCATCTGTCGGATATCTGGTTTGGGAACCGGAGCCCTGTCTGGAATGGCGGTATCAATTCTGGCATCGAGCCAGGATCCTTCCCGCAATACTGACGCAAACAGTTTCAGCTGATTCATCGTCCTGCCACGCTCCCCCACAATTCGCCCTTGTGGCAGAGCGGTTTCCGCCACTGCCCGCTCCACGAGCACATCGCCCAAGGCGAGAAGTTCATCCGCAATGGCTTCCAGGAAATCAGCTTTTTCTGCTGAAGTCTTGTTTTTGTAGGCTAAAAAAGCTGATTCCGCCAACTCCACAGCGCTTGACACTTCTTCGGTTGTGGCTTCCGTGAAAACGGGTTCCATGAACTGTCCTGAAGCCGGATTGACAGCAGAAAAGGTCGAAAGACCGTTTCCAGAGGAGGTTTTTCCTAAATAATTGAGGCCAGAAAGCTGCATGAGATCGGGTTGGTTATTCGACGGTATTGAGGAGGGTTCCAATGTGATCAATGGTGATGGAGATTTCGTCCCCATGGTTCAAGGTAAAAGAATCTGGGGGAACGATGCCTGTGCCGGTCATGAGCAGGACACCGTGCCGGAAGGTCGTTTCACGAAATAGATATTCGACGAGTTGTTCGGGCTTTCGCTTCAGTTGAGCGAGCGTCGTTTCTTCTTGAAAAATGACCTTGCCAGATCTGGCAATGGCAATCTGAATCCTGGTTTCGAGGGAAAGCGGGGAAGAGGCCACCAAAACGCAGGGACCGACCGCAGCCGCGCCATCGTAGCTTTTGGCTTGCGGCAAATAGAGTGGATTTTCCCCCTCAATGTCCCGGGAACTCATGTCATTGCCGATGGTGTAGCCGATGATTTCCTGGTTGGAATTGACCACAAGCGTGAGCTCTGGCTCCGGAACATTCCAGGCAGAATCTCGCCGGATTCTCACCTTGGCCTGATGCCCCACTGCCCGGTAGGGCGGACTTTTGAAAAACAATTCAGGCCTTTCGGCATGATACACCCGGTCATAAAAATCTCCCCCACCGGCATCTTTGGATTCTTCCATCCGCGCTTCCCGGCTCTTGAAGTAGGTTACGCCAGAAGCCCAGATCTCTTGGTTTTTTACGGGCGGTAAGAGGTGATTCTCCAGAATCTCTTTGGCATTCGATATCGGAGACATGGTGGAAGCCAGCGAATGAAGCCGCTCGAAAAGCCCGATCTGATTGATCAAGACATCCCAATCTGAGTCGATCAGGTAGAATGCATCATGTTCGAGGAGAATGCCTTTTTCTGTATGGTAGAGTTTCATCCTGTTAGTCAATGGTGAGAATTACAAAAACAAGCTGATGACGGATAAAATAATCATGGCTGAAATTCCGAGAATCCCCGAGCCAAGACTATGAAGCCGATATCCCTGGTTGACGCTCATGTTGCTCATCTGGGTCACGACCCAGAAAAAGCTATCATTGGCATGAGATACTACCCCTGCCCCCGCGCCGATGGCCACGACGACCATGGCTTTGGACATTTCAGCATCGAGGCCCATGGGGCCGAGCATGGCCTGAACGATTCCGGCGGTTGTGATAATCGCCACGGTAGAAGAGCCCTGGGCAGATTTGATAATGGCCGAAATGATAAATGGCAGCCAGAGGCCGAGGCCATTTCCGATTCCCAGGTCGTCGATCACAGATTTCAGGTCGGTGTGCTGAAGCACAGAGCCAAAAGCACCTCCCGCTCCGGTGATCAGGATAATGAGGGAAGCAGCTTTCAGCGATTCGCCTACCCATCCAGAACTGCTGAGCATACTTCTGTCTAATTTCTTCGGAAGAAGGAAGGCGAAAAACAGTCCTACGATCAGGGCGAAAACAGGATTTCCCAGAAAAATCAGCGTATCGGCAAGCCCTCCAGTTCCAAAGGGTTCGGTTGGGTATTTGGCGATAGACCGAAGAATGATGAGCAGAATCGGAACCAGGATTGGCAGAAAAGATTTGATTGCAGAGGGCGCTTTAGCCGTTTTCTCCATGATTTCGGATTCACTCAAATCGGGCTCTGGGTCAATATAGATCCGCTTTCCCATCCAGTTCGCAAATTGCAATACGACCAGGGTAGCCCCAATGCTCACGAACAAGCCGATCAGAATCACCTTGCCGAGATCTGCATCAATGATTCCGGCAGCTGCAATCGGCCCGGGCGTAGGGGGCACCATGGTGTGACTGGCCATCAGGCCGAGCGAAAGGGCAATGGCCGTTCCGGCCAGAGACACGCCAGCCTTTTTCGCAAGGGCTTTGTTGAGGGAGGACAGGATGATGAACCCGCTGTCTGCGAAAACGGGGATCGAGACGAGGTAGCCGATAGCTCCCATAGCCGTATGAACCCGATTGGACCCAACCAACCTCAGCACAACATTGGCCAGAGTGTAGGCCCCGCCGGTTTTTTCCAGAAAAGTCCCAATGATGATTCCGACAATGATGACGATCCCAATGTTGCCGATGGTTTTTCCAAAACCGGCATTGATGGTTTCGATGAGTTCCTCCATTGGGATTCCCGAGCAGATTCCAAAAAAGAAGGAAGCGGCCAACAGTGCCAGGAAAGGATGAAGTTTCAGAACGGTCGTCGCAAGAATGATCAGACCAATACTGAGGAGAATGAGTAGGAGAATAAACATAAACAAGGGGTCAGGGTTAGTGCAAATCTCTGGAAACCTGAGAGCCGGATCCGCCCTTCAGAAAATCAAAATCACAGCCCTGATCGGCTTGTTCCACATGCTTGATAAAGAGGCTCGCATAGCCACGATCGGCAACCGGAGCCGGAGCAGTCCAGAGGCTTTTTCGCCGGGCGAGTTCTTCCTCACTTACATGCAGGCTGAGCTTCCGCTTTTCTACATCCAATTCGATGAGGTCTCCATTTTGGACAAGGGCCAATGTACCGCCTACCGTGGACTCGGGCGAAACGTGCAGAACAACGGTTCCGTAGGCAGTGCCGCTCATTCGGCCATCTGATATTCTCACCATGTCTTTGACGCCTTTTTTCAGGAGCTTTTCGGGCAAATCCATGTTCCCTACCTCTGGCATTCCGGGATATCCAACCGGCCCGACTCCTTTGAGCACCATGACGCAATGCTCATCAATATCCAGATCGGGATTGTCGATCCGGGCGTGATAATCCTCAATAGACTCAAACACGACGGCTCTTCCGGTGTGTTTGAGTAATTTTCCGTCTGTTGCAGAAGGCTTGATGACCGCGCCATTTTCGCAAAGATTTCCTTTCACCACCACGATCCCGGCTTTCTCCTGAATGGGCTGATCGATAGAAGCAATTACTTCCCGGTTAAAGCATTCGGCGTTGGCAACGTTTTCACCGATAGATTTTCCATTCACCGTGATGGCATCCTGATGCAGGTAACCTGCCAGTTCTTTCAGGACCACTGGCAGACCGCCGGCATAGTAAAAATCCTCCATGAGAAATTTTCCGGCAGGCATGAGGTTGGCGAGCAGGGGGATATGACTCCCGACGGTGTCAAAGTCATCGATGTTCAGATCTACCCCGATTCTTCCGGCGATGGCAGTGAGGTGAATCATCACATTGGTGGATCCGCCGATCGCGGCATTTGCCATGATGGCATTTTCAAAGGCCTCACGGGTCAGGATCTTGGATAATTTCAGGTTTTCCTTCACCATTTCCACGATCCGATTTCCGGCCAGATGTGCCATAACTTTTTTTCGGGAATCTACCGCCGGAATGGCCGAAGCGCCGGGCAAGGTCAGCCCGAGAGCTTCGACAGTGCTGGCCATAGAGGAAGCGGTGCCCATGGTCATGCAATGGCCGGCACTTCTCGCGGCGCAGGCTTCCGCTTCAAACAGATCTTTTGGGTTGAAACTCCCGTCTTTCAATCCTTCTCCGATCTGCCAGGTCAGAACTCCGGAGCCCACATCTTTGCCCCGCCATTTGCCATTTAGCATGGGGCCTCCTGGAACGACGATGGTAGGCAAATCTACACTGCAAGCCCCCATCACCGTGGAAGGAGTCGTTTTGTCACACCCCGTGAGCAGGACAATTCCATCGAGGGGGTTGGCACGGATGGTTTCTTCCGTATCCATGCTCACCAGATTTCTCCACATCATGGTGGAGGGTTTCATGATGGTTTCGCCGAGAGACATGACCGGAAACTCCAGGGGAAAGCCTCCGGCTTCATACACCCCTCGTTTCACGATTTCGGCAAATCCCCGAAGGTGAGCATTACACGGCGTGAGATCAGACCAGGTATTGCAGATCCCGATTACCGGTCTGCCGTCGAATACATGATCCGGATGGCCCTGATTTCTGAGCCAACTCCGATGGACAAATCCCATTTTGTCCTTTTGCCCAAACCATTCTGTGCTGCGTAGCTTTTTGTTGTCCTTTTCCATACAAATTCCCTGAACTAGCGAGGATCAGAAATAACCATTTATTACAGGATCAACAAAAAGAAGAGCCGATGAGACAGGGTGAAGAAAAGCTGATATATGGGAAAAGAATCATATTTTTCCGGTGAAAACATGTTCTCATGCCAATAAAAAGTGTACCGGGATTCCTGCTACTCGCGATCTTGATGACGATAGACCTGACCTTGTCGGGCCAAACAGCCTGTGGGGTTTCGGATGCAGATCAGAGATCGTGGATCGGCAGATATCAGGAGAATATCCGCCATAGTGGGTCGCTTGATCTTCGGTCGGAAAATCGGGCCTTGCCGATCGTATTTCACCTTCTGGGGAGAGACAATGGCACAGGAAGGCCGCCCTTGAACAATGTGCTGGACCTGATGTGCAGCACCGCAAACCTGTTGGATTCTGCGGGATTCGACCTCTATCTGATCGAAGGTGGGGTGAACATCGTGGACAATGAAGGGGTGTATTTTCAGCATCACCTCGCGGGCAATCAGCAGACCATGCGGACCCTGAAAATGGACTCAGCGGTGAATGTGTTTGTGGTGGCAGATGCCGGATCTGGAAGCACAGGATCTGTGTTGGGCTATTATGACCTTCAGGATGACTGGATCGTGATCAGCAGGAATCAAATCAAAAGCGGGAATGTGACCCTGGCGCATGAGATCGGGCATTTTCTCAGTTTGGTTCACACGCATTTTGGCTGGGATGGTCAGCCCTGGCAAGCCTCGATCCACGGGCCCAAAGCGCCCTTAATTGCGCCAAACGGCGTCACCGAAACAGAAAAAATGGACGGCAGCAATTGCCTCACTGCCGGTGATCAGCTGTGTGACACCCCTCCCGACTACAACATTGGGCTGAGCTGGACGCAGTCCTGCACCTACAATGGCGACGCCAGAGATCCCGATTCCGTGGCGCTCGATCCAGACGAAACCCAGATCATGTCCTACTTCAGTGACGCTTGCCGGGCGGTGTTTTCCGCAGAGCAAATGGCCATCATGCAGACCGATTGGGATTCGCCCGCGCGGGCATTTCTTCGCCGGAGCTATGTGCCATCGGCAGATACGATTTCTGACATTCCTCAGCTCCTGATGCCTACTTCTGCGGTTCAGACCTCCACTGGCGACCTTTCTTTTTCCTGGACCAAAACAGCGGGCGCGACCCATTATCTGCTTCAGGTTGATCGCGCTGTGGGGTTTAATCTTTCGCCCCGGGATTTCATCGTTGCGGATACCTTTTTCACGCTTTCAGGCCCCTGGATTGAGCAGACTTCCTACTTTTGGAGAATATTCGCATTTCACGAATCGGCTACTTGCCTGGCTCCGTCGGTTCCCTCTACCTTCTCGGTGGAGACGATAACGGGACTATCTCCCGAACTCACGCCACCGACATGGCGGGCCATGTATGACCAGAATAATCAGACCATCCGCGTTGTTGACGTGGAGCCCGGGAGTTCATTTGAGTTGGTCAATCTGGAGGGAAAAATAATCTGCTCCATGAGGGAAGCAGCCATTTCCCGAAACAGAACGTTTACCTTTCAGGTCTCACATTTGCCTGCTGGACTGTATATTATTCGCGACCCACGCTACAATAGTCTGCCTCAAAAAATAGTAATCCGATAGAAATCCTGCTAGCCCCGATTCGCCACACTACACTCGCACGAATCAATGTAAACCAATCCAAAACCTTTATTTGATGAAGCAATTTATTTTACTCACCTCTCTTATCGGAATGCTGATGGCTCCTGTGCGAGCCCAGATTTCTGTCATGTTTGTTGACGATTCCGAGGACACCTTCGGCAATGCAGAGCTGTTTGCCTCTTCTCTGGATTCACTGGGGATTTCGTATCTCTATTTTAATGCGCTCGACAGTGCCGCGAGCCCGGCTGATACCCTGATGGCCAAGTATGACCTGGTGATCTGGCATACCTCCAATGTTGGTTCCGGTGGCCCGCTTTGGTTGTGGAATCAACTGGACGAAGACAATGCCAACATCGTTTCCTACTTGAATGGCGGGGGCAATCTTTGGCTGGTAGGATTAGATTTTCTGTTTGATCGCTACAACACTGCCGCTGACACCTTCGCTGCTGGAGACTTTCCCTACGACTACCTCGGCGTAAGTAGCTACGATGTTCAGACTTACGCAGACGATGGAAGCCTCGGTGTTCCGTTTGTTTATGCCGATACAGCGTCTGCCATTGAAGGCCTCGACACTCTCTCCTGGATTTTTTCTACGATGTGGTACGCGGATGGCGTGACGCCCGTAGCCGAAGCGTCAACCATCTACCGGATGGGAGATGCGAGCTATGTATTTGCCGAAAAACCAATCGGGATTCTGTACGATGCCGATACCTTTGAGACGCTCACCTTTTTCTTTGATTTGGCCCTGGCCGCTGATTTTTCGATGATCAAAAACACGACTTCTGCCGTGATTGACTATTTCAGCACCGTGGACTCCACCACAAGCATTCAGGATTTTCCTGCCACCGCTTTCACCCTTTTCCCGAATCCGGCCACCAACCACCTCAGCATGGAAGTCGTGCTTCCTTTTGCTGAAATCGGAACCGTTAAGCTGGTCAATCTTCAGGGACAGGTCGTGGAGGTGTTGCTTGCTGATCAGAAACTCTCAGCCGGAGCTCATCGCTTTGATTGGACCCTGAACGAGTCTCTTCCTGATGGACTGTATGTGCTCCAATTCAACCTGGGCACGCATTCCACGGCGAAGTTGGTTCAGGTGAGCAAATAAGATTGAGATCAAAAGCTCATTCTACAGCCTTCTGCCCCTGAGAGTCATTTGATTCTGAGGGGCAGAAGTTTGTTATTCATGGCCGCTTCTCGTGGCGTTATCAGTATCAAGACACATTTCCTTTCTCATGATCCTCCAATCTCACATTGTTCACCATCTGGATCAACCGGTTCGCTTGTCGGACTATGTTGCTGGGATATTTGAGGATATTCCCTCCAAAAAAGGCATGAGAAAAGCGATCAAAAAAAACCTGGTCCTGGTGAATGGGCTGCCTGCCGAGACGGGGAGGTGGCTGAATGGCGGTGAATTGATCGAATTGATGGACGATGCGCGGGAGCACGATCTTCCCACCTTTGAGCAGAAACTTCAGGTCTTGATGGAAGATGATCACATCGCCGTGATCGCGAAACCCGCGGGCCTGGAAGTGAATGGCAACAAATTCAAAACGGTTGAAAATGCGCTTCCGAATAATCTGCGGCCCAGTCCGCTGGACAATGCGCTGCCCCGCCCGCAGGCCATTCACCGATTGGATCACCCTACAAGCGGCGTGCTGCTCATCGGAAAAACCCGCTCGGCGGTGCGGGAGCTGAACCGGCAATTTGAGCAAAAAGAGGTCAGGAAGATCTACCACGCGATCAACATCGGGGAAATGCCCGATTCCGGGACCATCACAGAATTGGTGGATGGCAAAGCCTCCGAAAGCGCCTTTGTCGTTCTCAAGCGGCAGGCTTCCCCCAGATTTGAGTACCTCAATCTGCTCCAGCTCTTTCCTGTGACGGGGCGAAGACATCAGCTCCGAAAGCATCTGGCCGGAATCGGCCACCCGATTCTCGGCGATTCCACCTACTTCCTCGAAGGGAAAATCTACACGCGCCGGGGACTATTTTTACATGCGACTTCCCTGACATTTACCCATCCCGATTCTGGCGAAAGGATCACCATCGAGGCAGAACTGCCCAAGAAATTTGGGCGCGTGATGGGGTAAGAGGAGAACATATTATCCCTCCCATTTCACGTCCAGGCGATTGAGGGCATTCCACACCACATCTACGGTGAGCTCAAGGGCAGATTCGGATAAATGCTCGTGCGTATCGGTAGCGCGATGGTAATGCTGAAAGAGCGGCGCACGCCCGATCAGCTCCGCCATTTGGAGGGTATTGGTACCACCATTTGCGCGCTGCTTGTCCAGCTCTTGCGCGAGGCGAAGGTCTTCCGGCCCTATGCAGGTGAGGGTGAATGCGGAGGCGAGTCCGCCCCTGCGAAAGCTCTCATGATCTGCGGTGTTCATCACCACTTGATCTACCCGAATGCTGCCGCAGTCCAGAGCCGAGCAAACGGTTTCTACCGCATGAAGCACCACATTTTCTGAGGACGAATCCACAGGCCAAATGGCAAACATATCTCCCTGCCCCACCATTTCGAGGTTGATGAGGCCGATGAGATCTTCGCAGCCATATTCTTCGACGTAGGCTTTCGACCCCCTCAGTCCCCGTTCTTCCTGATCAAAAAAGAAGATGTCGAGACCAATATGGGCAAATGGTCGCTCGCGATATCTTTTGGCCAATTCCAGGCACACCACAATGGCCGAGGCATTGTCGTTGGCGCCGGGTGTCTGCGGCACCGTGTCAAAATGCGATCCGATGGCCATGGCAGGGCGCTTGTCAGCGCGGAGAAACATATTGATTCCCTCCTCAAACCCCTGAATTTGCGGCTGAAAATCCAGTTCCTGGAGCCATTTTCCGATTTGCACCATGCGATCAGAGTCCCCGAGGCTTTCGAGCACTTTGATTCGGTCAAGTAAGGGACTTTGCATAGAGGGAGAATCTGGGAGGATGATTTCGTGAAAAGAAGGCTTTAAGATCAAGGATCGTCGATCTGCTACGGGGATTTTTCGGGCAATGAGGTGGCGGTGGAGTTGCTGCCATTGTTCCTCGCGCAGGGAGGCTGCAATGTAGTATTTCTGACGTCCATCTTTGAGCGACAAGATAAGACGAGGGCTTTCCCTTCTGCGCTGCTCAATAATCGCGTGTTCGATCTCAGGCCAGGCAAATCTTCTTTGTTTCCATGAAAAGACCTCCCGGTGCACAGTCAAATGCTGATGGTCTAGGGTGAAATAATATCCTGATCGAAATAGAAGAAATAGCGTGGCTGCCGACAAGATGGAAAAGTGATAGATAAAAACACTAGAGGGAAAATCATCCATTAGTCCCCAAAAGCAGAGCAAAGGGATCGTGCTTATGGAGAGGGTAGGAAAAATTTCAGTAAAAAAAAAGGTTCCCCTAAACTCAAAAGTCAAGTCCCGTATGAGCGTTTCGTTGAGCAAGGCCTCTGAGCGGAGGTCGGTGGAGCCGGGCCATTTCTCTATCCCGACTTTCTGAATGAATGATTGGAGATAGGAGCTGTTTGCCAGAAAGGCTTCTACGATGAAATATGATTGCCCATCGCGGAATCTCAGCTCCATGGCTCTGGACCTTGGAAGGATCAGTTTTCCAATGAATCCAGGAGGGCGTGTAGCCGTGCCAACATGCGCCAAATGGGCCCAGAGATAGGTTTTTGATCCGATGGAAATTTCCTTCGTGTTGGTGGAAACCTTTGGCGCCAATCGAAAGTAGCCATCTACCACATACACTGCGAACACCAAGACCGCAACGGCTAAGGGAAAGCAGCCCACACCCAGCCAGAATCGGTGGGGCAACAAAACCATGCCAGCCACAATAGCCAGAGCGGAGGCCAAAGCGCAAACCGAAAAAATCAAAAAGGCGACCCCATAAAAGAAAAGCGTATGTCGCCGCGATTTCAGCTCCATGTCTATTCGTCCTTTTTGCGAATTTTCAGCAAGGGCTTTTTAGGCAGCGCGGCTTTTTTCTCGCCTGCGTCAGGCGCGGCGGTTTTCACCGGGGTAGCCTGCGCGAGTTGGATGCGCTTGGCATCGGCTTCCTCGGGGCTGAGCAGACCAAAGTGGTAGGTGAAATTGCTGCGATCGTATTCGCTAAAATCATACACCTTCGTCATGGTGAGACATTCGGTGGGGCAGACCGTGGTGCAGAGGCCGCAAAAGCAGCATTTGGCCATGTCGATATCGAAGACGGGCAGCTCCAGGCGTTTTTTGGAGCCATCGGAGGTGAAGCCGAGGTCGTCCACGGCCTTGAAGCTCTCAATGTCGATGCAGTCCACCGGACAAATGCGGGCGCATTTGTCGCAGACGATGCAGTCCTCCGACTCCATGTGGAGGCGGTAGCGGCCATTGTCTGGCACGGGGATGCTTTCACCGGGATATTGAATCGTGACGGCATCATCGGCGTGGTCGAAGTATCGATCATCTTCGATGCCAAGGGGGCCCCGGCGTCGGTGTCCTTTTTTGAAGTGTGGCCAGGTCACCCTCAGGCCATCGGCCAGGGTCTTGAGCGTCTGTGATATGTCGCCGAAATAGCTCATGCCACAAAGATAAGGAAATTGGTCTGTGGGGAGATGGGTTTTTCTTTACACGGAGATTCGGAGGCTTGGAGAAAGGACGGAGAGGAAGAAGGTAGGAAGGTATAGAGGTAGAGGGTTTGGGAGGGTATATGGAAATAAGGGGATAAGGCTGGATTTTCTTCCTTCCCTCATTCAACCATTCAACAACTCA
>JANQTF010000076.1 GCA_030731845.1 Bacteroidia bacterium
CGTTGATGGCAGGATAATCGCCACGGGTAGGATCATAGGTAAATGGATCATCATCGACATTGACGAAAGGAGCTGCATACAGAATGCTTCCATCGGCCCGAAAGGCTTCCAGGGTAACGCCTTCATCATCGGTGCCGAGATCCGAATTGGGGTTTCCTATACCAGGCCAATCTCTTACGTTGGGAAAATCTCCTAGATTGAAAGGTTCCACATCGCGGTTGGCATATGCAGCAAGGTATGCATCAATTTCGGCCTTATTAATCTTGAACATATTATCATAACGCTCACAGGTTGCGCTTTCGGTGGCGGCATTGCCTCCGAGCGGGCCGCCGGTGAGTGGACCGGGCCAAAAGTCAATCCCTGATTGGCGATAAGTTTGCGCAGCAACGCGCAACTGACCTGCCTCATCGAGGCCCCCAATCCAGAGTGAGCTAGCAAACATGGAATGGCGATTGCTGCCTTTTGGCACTTCATAGCGAGGGTTACCTACCAGGTCCCACCACATATCTCCCCCATTATGAAGGAGCGCCCGCACGTTGTTAATGTCGAGCTGGGAAGAGGCACTTGGAGGCAAACAAGCCTCCGCAGTCCGGAATCCATTGATATTCTTCCGGGTTACCCCTACAGGTTCAGCTGCCTGGGTATAGGTTACGCATCCAAGCGCAAGCCAAAACAGTATATGTCGTAAGCTTCGGTTCATAGTTAAACAGCGTTGGCTTCTTTACTAAAAATTAAACATCACACCCAAACGAATCCTACGAGGGATGCTAAACACACCTGGGCTAATCAGTCGGGCTGAGTATTGATCTACATAGGCTTCAGGAGAAATCTGAAGGGGGATAAACTGCTTCCCAGCATCGCTGGTAAGCCATCCGTCATCAGTGGGTAATCCTGTGTAGGCATAAACACCCTGAATATTTTGGGTATTAAATAGGTTCAACACCTGGCAATACACATTGAAGTCATAGGCCTTGGTCAATTTGTCGCCTTTCATCTTTCCACCGACTACGAAGTTTTTATCGGCTCGAAGATCTACCCGATAGGTCCATGGGAGACGGCGACCGTTTGGCGTACCGACGATCCGGCTACCCTGGGCAATTCCTCCAGCAACTGACTGAGTCGGGATAGCACTTTGGGTGAAAGGACGTCCTGAGGTAAGCTGAAACGAAGCATTGGCTCCAAATTCTTCCAGTGGGTAGAATTTTTTCCCGGCAATCGTAACTGCAGGCCCTCTGTTACGGCCCATGAAGCGATAGTCGAGGCTACCAGACACACGGTGACGGGTATCGGCATCAATGGGGAGATTCACCCGCAAGATCCCTACCCCTTCGAGGGAGTTGGTGACTCCACGAGCAGAGTTGAAGTCAGACCCGGTAGCGTCTGCATATTGAAGTGTGTAAGAAGCCCTGAGCTGCACATTTCTTGTTCTGCGCATGTCATAGCTAAAAGAGAATCCTTTGACTGTACCAAAGTCGAGGTTGTCGTAGGTGTCGTAGCTAAAAGGGAATCCGTCGTTGAATCGGCGGAAGCGAATCATGTTTCTCTGCTCACGATAGAAGGCAGAAACAGTGAGGGCCATGGTTTCTCCTACTTTTTGCTTAAACCCTGCTTCATAGTCGATGGTAATTTCGGGCAGAAGATTGGGGTTGAGAACGGTAGAGGTAGGAGAGTTTTCCAAAAACGCATAATTGGAGAGCTGACCAGCGAGCAAAGATCCGCCTGTAACCGAGTTCTGTCCAGGACGCTGAGAAAGCACATCGTAGTGGGCAAAAAACAAGGCAAGGTCAGAGATCGGGAAAGAGAAAGAAATACGTGGCATGAAGACAGTCTGAGGAGTGTAGTCCTCAAATGAGTTCGGTGAAACTTCTTCTTCTTTCACGGCTGGCTGAACTGTTCCACCAGAGAGGGTTCTGATTTCATTAGAAGAGATCGGAGCCCCGTTTCTATCGTACCACACTTCGTCGTCGCGGTATCCAATAACCTCAGAAGGATTGGATGCATTGTCAACATAGGGAACAAAGTCACTTCCGATGCCACTTGGCAGGGTGAAGCCCGGCACGCCTAGCTCGCCTGAGGCAATCTCGCCTGCGGTATAGGTTGGGTAGAGGGAGTAGTTGTCTTTCAACACGGGTTGGTTGGCATCAAAGCGGTCCACCCGAAGACCTACGTTGAAGATGATGTCTTCAAATTCAAACTTATCCTGGATGAATGCCGAAAGGTAAGTAGGAGCAAACGCATTTTGTGGGCGGTTGCCATCTTCGTTGAAAAAATCTTGCCACGGAGCGGTTTCCTGCCTATTACCGAGATAGTCAAATCCGTAATATGAAACAGGACCAAGCCCATTGTTCAGGAGTTCAGCTGCACTGAACATATCCAGGGAGAAGAAGCTCGGGTCCAGCTCATCAATGTTGATGTAAGTGGTTCCATCTACTGGCAAGCCTAGTTTGAGTCGGACATTTTTATCGAATTCGGTCTGCTCGGCAGAAGAGTATTGACGTGGCACGTTGACGGTATCCTGAAATTCGCCTCCTACTGTGATATAATCGAAGCGTGAGGGATCATTTTCGAGGTTTAGCAGGTGAAAGTTTGTGTATTGACGCCCTAAAGTCCACAAAGATCTTGCACCGACGCTGTAAAAACGCTCTACGCGTTGCTCAAACTCAAACCCACCTTTGATGTTGTGCCCCTGGATTTCTGCAGTAGCCTGACCGGAGAGACGAAACTGCTCATAGTCAAATTTGGTGTAGCCCCCAGCATTGGCACCAATCCCTGAAAACACAGAATAGGAAGCAGGGGCTCCTCCGCCATTGAGAATTCCTTGGCGGAAAGCCAGGTCATTGAGGCTGAAGAGGCGGTTTACGACAGGAGAGGGATCAATGAAAAACTGGTTGATTGGTAGGTTGATGATTCCATTCTCAGCTACATGATCGATGATCGTGGTATTGTAGTTGGCCAACAAGGGGTTGCGTGAGGTAGATGGATCAAACTGGAGATTGTCGAAAGCATTTCCGACTTGCTGCCAGTATCCGCCAGAGTAGTTGGGGTCCTGGGGATTGTTGATATACCCATAGATGGGCACCTCATCAAAGGTAAAAGAACCAACATGGCCATATGCCCAAAGGTCATCTTTGTGAACGGAGTTCTGGAAACGACGCTGATAGAGCGAATAATCTGCCTGGACGCTGTAAAAGAGGTTTTTAATTTTGCTTCCTTCTCCCCCGCTAAAGGTCTGCTGAAAGCGAAGCCATCCACGGTAGTTGGCACCATCAAACTCATTCTGAGGATCTGGTGCAAACAGCATGTTGGCAGTGCTCCATTGGTCGGTGTTGATGTACTCATAGGTTCCACCAAGCTTGACGAGGATATTCTGGGTAGGTTGAAAATCGAGACGACCAAGCCCACGCACACGGAGAGACTCGTTGGTTGCCTTCCTGGCAACGGTCTCCCAGCTATCGGCAGTGACAAAGGCTGCACGAGAGCGGAAACCAAGATTATCGTCGGCTATTTCTACCGGGCGGCCTTGAAGATCAGCAAGTATGCCATCCTTGAGAGAATAAATCCCTGTATAAGCGGGGTCCTGATCTCTGTCATACGCAGCTTCGCCACTCAGGAAAAAGCCAAGGATAGACCTGCGTCCATACTCTTCTTTCTTGGTGATGATAGGCCCACTAAGGGTAAGGGCACCCAGGTTGTGGCCAAATGGATCGAGATATTCGGAGGTAACATACTCCAATCCACCAGCAAATGCCGAAGAAGGGGCAGCCGTGGTGATAGAGATTACCCCACCGGTAAAGTCTCCAAACTCCGCAGGCGTACCACCGGTATATACCTGGTACTGGGAGATAGCAGATTGGGGCAGCGTAGTTGCACCACGAATCTTCACTCCATCGATGTAATAGACGTTGGAGGTGCTACGGCCTCCACGGATAATCAAACCTCCGTCGCCTTCATCAGACTGATAGACACCCGGAGTAAGGGCAGCCACAGAGTTGACATCCCTGGTACTTAGATTTTTTATATCCTCGCCAGATAAGGTCGTTACCACAGCAGGATCCTTTTCAAAGACCTGATTTCCAATAATCTCAACCACTTCGAGGGTTACATCATCGGAGAACAGAATGGGTAGATCGCGGGTTTGACCAGCATTGACGGTGACATCATCCACGGTTTTGGTAGTGGTGAGGTACCGTACTTCTACACTGTAGGTACCGGGATCGATCGGGTTAATGGAAAACCGGCCATCATCATCTGTGCTGGCCCCTTTAATCACGAGATCTCCTTTTTTCACTACAATGGTAGCGAAGGAAAGAGGCTCACCGTCGGAGCCAATAACCCTACCTGTCAGCTTGCCATCCTGAGCGAAAGCGCCCAAGGTCAAGATGAAGGCAAAAACAGAAAGAGAGAGGATACGTCGTAGCATATGTTACAATAGGCTGAGGGATTTGATCTACAGCGAAGGAATAGGCGATAAAATAGCCACCTTGAGCCAAGAATTCCAAATTGAAGCGAAAGATCCCAATTACACGAAATTGCCTGAGTCGGAATCAAGTGCCATTGAAAAATTGATGCAATTACAAGGTACTCAGGGTTCTTATCAAGAGAATACCGAAAATTGTCGGTCGGTTACACAATTTTTTCCCAATTTCTCCCCCTAAAGTAGCGCATCTCCACATGAAGATCATCTTCGACATTGTCAAAAAACTACGCAAACCTGAGATTCGCCGTCTCAGACAGCGGATTCAGCAAGCTCCCTTCGATTACGAGCGAGTGGGTACACTCCTCGATTTGGTGACACGCGAAGAGGAGAAGGAGGAGGAATATTATTCTCAGAAACTCTACGGGAAAGCGCCAGACAACACTTTTCGGGTGACAAAGTCTCGATTAAAGCGAATGCTGGAAAACGCAGTCATTCACGACAAAAGCCTCAATGAATACAGCCCTGCGGTGAATGCACGCCTTCAGGCACGCAAGCGATTTTTGCAGGGAGAAATTCTCCTGGGCCGTGGCGCCTATGCAGCTTCCAAAAATTTGCTGTTGCAAGTGCTCGCATCTGCCAAAAAATTTCATCTCTATGAGGAGGAATTTCAGGCCGAGCTGCTCCTCTACCGTAATTATAGCAATCGCAGCTCTGTACTGGATTTTTCCAAACAGACACAACATCTGCTATCCTTAAACAGGGTCAGGTTTTTGATGACTCAGGGGGCCATTCTTTATTATGGACTCACGAATCTTTTTGCTCACCAAACGCTCACGGATCAGGAGTTGGTAGTGGCACGTGGACAGATAGACGAGCTCAAAGCCATTGCGCTCGAGACCGCGCATCCGCAAATGCTGAGCTACCACTACCTTAGCGAGCTTTACTATCATGAGCTATCTGGCGAAGATCAGCTGGCACTAGCCTTTGGAATCAGTTATCGGGATTTAGTGGCGGAGTCGCCGGAGGTATCTTCCCCACAGCGAGTGGCCATCGCAGAGGGCTATTTAGGCGAAATTTATCTTCGCCTTGGAGATTTTGACAAGGCACAGGTAGCCTCCCAAAAATCGCTCGAAGGCTTTACCAAAGAGCAAATGAATTATCTGAGGGGGTTGGAATTGGCTTTTCGGATCTCGTTTTTTTCAGGTGACCTTGCCAGAGCAGAAAAGTATATCGAAGAAGCTCGCACCCATAATTTGTTTCATGAATCCGACGAATTTGAAGGATCGAGGCACTTGGCGGCGAGATGGCACTATTTTCAATCGGCACTTCACTTTGAAAGAGGCAACTTCAAGGAGGCCAACCGGGAGCTACAGGAAACAAGCGCCCTCTTGTCGGACAAAAAAGGGTGGAACCTGCTCGTGCGAAGACTGGAAATCATGATTCTGCACGAAATGGGGCACATAGATCTGCTTGAGACTAAGATCCAAAACCTTCGCCAATTCATCAAACGAACGCAGCAGCACGAATCACGGCTGAGATCCACGCTGCTGATGAAGTTGATGATGATCTGGTATCGGACCGAATATGTGGCGAAGGAAGCCCTGGAGCAAGGGGGCGAGCTCATCGGGCAATTGGAAAGCACGACAGAGTCGAGATATGGTGGAGAATCGGACTTGATCCCGATTGATCTCTGGTTGCGCAAAAAGGCTGCGGAAGGTTAACTACCGCCTTTTTGTCCCAAAATGCGTATCATCATAGATGATAATGGTCACTTGCTGGTTTTTGCCATTGTTCACCCCTTCTGCCGTATAGCCATCTATACTTGCTCCCGATTGAGAAGTGACAGGGGTAATTTGCCGAATAGCGCCAGCATCTTGACTATGAACACCGGGGAGTGCCCAACCAAACAACCACATAAAAAAGGCAATGAATGCGTTCATTTTCCTGTTCTGTTAATACCGTTATAGAATCAAATGGGGAAGTGCTTTTGACCACGAGGGTCTGCTCTACTATGTAAAGAACGTCAGGATCAATCAAAAGGTAATGCTGAGGTTTGGAGATTGGTGACACAGATACGGCACGCATCCCCCTCAAATGATTGCCTTTTCAAAGCGTCAGGCTTATTTTTGACTGATTATTCATTACACAAAAAAAGCCTGTGACAGAATTCCTTTCTTTACGTCACAGATTCAAATGTAGCCAAG
>JANQTF010000077.1 GCA_030731845.1 Bacteroidia bacterium
ACCAAATCATACGTATGGGCCAGGCCAGCTTGAAGACCGTCGTGTCCCGTCATGGCGCGGGAGGTGGAAAAGCCCATATCCGTTAGGTGTAGGTCGAGGAGCTCCACAATGTCTTTGTCATCTTCGATGATCAGTACTTTCTGCATGATTGCCGGATTTATCCCAAAAATTGAACATAAACTTCACAAAATGATCACGACCATTCACGATAGTATTCCTATTAATTTTGTGAGACTCACAAATTCACTCCATTCTTCCGATAGACATGTCTGTTACCCGACATTTCTGGAGTCGATAAAAAATTTTTAAAATCATAAATAGTTGATTGTGAATGGATTGTGATTCTTTGTTTGTTAGGCATACAAAATAATTGTGTTGTGATTTTCTTGTGATTCCTCTGTGAACCCTATCGGCGAGTTTTGAATCATCAAACTTTTTCACACTCATTATTCACTTTTCAATCGGCTTTTTTTATGAAACGCTTCATTCAATTTGCAGCTCCTCTTTTCCTGGTCCTCGTTATGATGTCTTCTTGCACCGAGGAAATCATTGTGGACCCCACCTTGCCATCTGGCGCCTTTACTGTAGCTCGGTCTGGTTCTTTTGTTGCCCAAAGTGGCACCCAAACTACTGGCGTAGCTGAGCTGGGTACAGACGAAGACGGAACTCAATTCCTCCGCTTCGGCAATACCTTTACCACCAAGTTCTCAACCGGTACAGTCGCCGTGTATTTCTCTACCAGTGATACCTACAAAGCTGATCCTGGCAGCGACAATCCTGACCTTATTTTGGCAGGTATCACGAGGGCTGGTGGAGAGCAATACATCAGAACGCCTGAAACCATCGGCAGCAACTTTACCCATGTCATCTTGTGGTGTGCTAGTGCTGGTATTCCTTTTGGCAACGCAGAGCTCAAGTAGTTGCCGGTTGTAATGAGGGGGCCCGGGGCAACTTGTCTCGGGCTCCTGTTTTTTGAAGGAATAGGAGATCTCTCTTCTTTGGTCCAACTATTTTAACACCGAATCCATGTTCCATAAGTCATTGTTGCTTTGCTATCTGCTGCTCGCAGGCTTCTCCCTTTCGGCCCAAAGTGGCTGGGTGCGAGAAAAAGGCAAAGCCTTCGTTAAAACTGATCTCTTTTTCTTTCAGGCATCTACCTATTACAATCCTGAAGGAACTGCGATCGAGACATCGCAATTTACTCAATCCACCCTCCATGTGTATGCCGAATATGGCCTCGGAAAAGGCTTTGCCATCCAGGGATATTTGCCGCTGCTTCGCTGGAACCAATTTTCCACCACAAGCC
>JANQTF010000078.1:0-4595 GCA_030731845.1 Bacteroidia bacterium
CACCAACAGGATCTCCAGATATCGTCGCATCCTCAATCAACAAGGTCGCGAACTCCAGTATCCCGGAGGCATTAATCGTATGCCCTTCACCAATGATGACATCATCTGCAGCTGTCGGCACTGCCCCACCCCATGTTACGGGATTGGACCAGGCACCGCTTCCGGTACTGGTGACGACTGCGGCGTAGCCCGGGATGGCTGCCATCAGACCCAGAAAGCAGAATGCCATTCTGAGTCTCATAAATCGAAATTGAATCATGTTGTAGAAAATTAGGGGAGTTAAAAAAGGGGTTAATTCAGAGCGAGAAATCTTAAAATTCTTAGCTGTTCAATGGCTGCTCAATCAGGCCCGAAACGTACTCCGAAGTCCGGAGAATCTTTTTCTGAAAACGGACATCTTTTTTCATAAAACGGACATTTTGTCATTTATGGGCCCATAAATCCACGAGCTATTCAGTTTTTTAGCTAACCCATTGCGTTGGTTCCTCTTTTTTTCGTCTTCCTTTCAGCCTCTAACTCCCGACCACTTTTGTCAAAAACCAACACCTCAAAAGTGAGGCTTAGAGAGGCGGCAGAACAGGGTAAAAAAACCTGATTCCCCAAAACAGGTATTTTTACCTATAAGGATATAGCCCGCTTCCAGGCCTTATGGTTCGGATAGGAGATGCGCCCATCACCGCCTTGTGATAAAGCGAGAAGGAGAGAAAACGTGACGTTCTTTTTTGATTTCGAGAGCAGGACCTACCCGCTCCGATCCCGATTCATCGAGATCGTCTTGGCCACATGGCTTGGCCATGGGTTCGACAGATATATTCTTCTCTAGACTGTTTCCTGAAATTTGGGAAGGTCAGCCATTCATTTTTCAGGAGAAATACCGCTTCCTTACCACTTCGGATACAAGTTTTTGGGAGGCTCGGGAGCCTTGAGCAGGCGAGCCATAAGATACTCGTCGATGAATTCATCGCCGGTGAAGTAGGCTTCGCGGCGGGTGCCTTCGATTTGGAAGCCCGCTTTGAGATAGAGGCGAATGGCGGGCAGGTTGGTAGCAGCCACTTGCAGCTCCATCCGGCGGATCTCCCGTTGCCAAGCCCAGCTCTCTAGTTTTCCAAATAATTGCATTCCGATGCCCAGACGGCGATAGTCCTGCCGCACTGCTACAGATAGCCACACACTGTGCCGCACACGCTCGAATCGTTCGCCCCAGGCACCAACCCAGCCGATCAGCTCCGCGCCGTCTTCCGCAATGAAAATTTTCCGATTGTCATGCACCATCAACGCCCGAATCTCGTCTCGCTGCTCTGCGACCGTTGTTTTCCGCTCGCCGGGTTTTAGCACCGCAAAGGGTGATTCCTCATCAATGCTATGCATCAGCTCCAAAAAAGCTGCTGCGTCGGTTTCGTGAATTTCGCGTATGTTCATCTTTGAAAATAGGCAGAGCATGGGCCATGCTATCAGACCCGTGAAGCTACTCAACCCCTCATGAAACATGCCACTTTTTCTCCTCGAGGGAGATTTTCGCGCCATTTCGTTGTAGAGAGCTTTGGCTTAAGAGCTAAAAAATCTCACCATAACCCTCATCCCTTCCCTAAACTCTTCTCTGTGAATCTCCCAAACTCCAAATCTCCGTGTGATGAATAAAAAAAATCACAGAGCTACTTCGTGTTTCTCTGTGACCTTACTTTCTTTGTGGTGAAAAATGTCTTATCCTGCCAAGGCCCTCCCCAATGGGATGAGCACCTCTTCTTCGAGCCGCTCATGCAGCGCTATGTCAGTTGAGAGGGCATCTAGTTGATGAAAGAGGACTTGACAAGGCCATTCGGCCAAGAGCGCAGGATGTTGCTGCTCAATCACCTGACGCCAATGCTTGAGCCCACTGGCAAGCTGATGGTCGTGTTCGTCGTGGGTAGCATAAAGCGCGATAGGCGCTGGAGAGCCTGCAACAGCTTTGGCGTATGCCTCTCCATATTCTTCTGATAGGTAAAGAAAGGACAGATAAGGAAAGAGGCTGGCTTCCTCCTGCCGGATATGAGACTCTAAATGGCGGCGATAATGCGCCAAAAATGGCACAAGGAGAGACAAAATCGGATATTTCTCGCCACAATCGGCAATGAGGGCATCAGCACTTTGCTCAATCTCCGGAAGACGCTGACTCAGATAATACTGGTGTGTCCGGTAGAGGTAATCGAGAATGACGGGGAGCGGAAATTTTTGCAGCTCTTCGGGATGAAAAGTGGTGGGATCCTCAAATACCCGCATGATCTCTGACAAAAATGCCTCCGTAGAGGCCAGAGAAACCGGAACCGGATTGAATCGGTTCAGCACAACTGCTAGTCTGGGGTTGTGCGAAACCCAATCTTTAAGAATTTTGGAGGAAGCTGTCATAATCAATGAATCCTTGGCCAATTTTTTCACAATTTGAGGGTCGGAGCGGAAAAAAGGAATGAGAAAGATCATTGGTCTCACTCAATCATATACTTGCATGCGATATTTTTTTCTCAGTCTCAGTTTTCTTCTGGCCCTCAGCCCGATGCTCGGCCAAGCCACCCTGAAGGTCATGACCTTCAACATCCGCTACAACAACCCCGGCGACGGCGACAATGCCTGGCCCCGCAGGCTCGAGCTCGTGGAGCCACTGCTCCGCTTTCACAGCCCCGACATCATCGGTGTGCAGGAAGCCCTCCCCGATCAGATGGAAGACCTCCAGCGAATGTTGCCCGACTACGCCTCTGAGGGCATCGCCCGTACCGATGGCGGCGAGTTTTCCGCCATCTGGTATCGGCGCAGCAGGCTCACCAAGCTCGCTGGCAGCACCTTCTACCTCTCCCCTACTCCCGCCTCCCTCAGCACCGGCTGGGATGCCGCCCTGCCTAGAATCGTCACTTGGGCCAAATTCATGGACAATGCCTCCGGACATTCCTTCTATTGTTTCAACACGCATTTTGATCATATCGGGGAAATGGCCCGTGAGAATTCTGCCCGCCTCATTCTCCATGCCATCGACTCGCTCAATACCGAAAAGCTTCCGGTAGTTCTCACCGGCGACTTCAACGCGCCACCCGAATCAGCACCCATCCAAACCCTGCTGGCTGGCAATATGCTCGATAGCCGCGATGTTAGCCTATTTCCGGCTCATGGCCCCGACGCCACCTGGAGCGGCTGGACCATGGCTGGCGAGCCCGGAAGGCGAATTGATTTTGTGTTTGTCCGTGGCGACCTTGCCGTTTACCGCCATGCCACACTGGCCGAGTCCTTTTCCGGCCGATTCCCCTCCGATCACCTGCCCGTGATGGCAGAAGTGGAGCTATATCCACCCGCAGCAACGCCGCGCCTCCATGCCCACAACGATTATGAGCAGGAGCGCCCTTTGTTTGATGCCCTTGCCCATGGCGCCGCAAGCATCGAAGCTGATGTGTGGCTGATCGACGGACAGCTGCGCGTGTCGCACCTGCGACCGCTCAAGCCCGAGCAAGCCCCCACGCTCACAGAGCTATATTTGCAGCCCATGGCCGAGTGGGTCAATGCGCACGGAGGCCGGGTGTATCCGGGCTCAGATCAGCCACTCCAACTCATGATCGATATCAAGCAGGATGGCGAAGCGACTTTCCTGGCACTGGAAAACGCATTTGCCAACTACCGATGGCTCCCTGTATCGATCGTGCTCTCAGGCGATCGGCCTATTGACCTCATCGCTGCTCAACCCGCTCCATTTTTGCAGTTGGATGGCCGCCCAGATGATTTGGAAAAAAAAGAATTGGAGGCATTCATGCCAATGGTGAGCCTGCCTTACAGCGCTGTTCTTTCCTGGAAAGGCAAGGGCCAACCCGACGAACAAGAAACCGAGGCCCTGAGACAATTAGCAAAAAAGGTGCACCAACAAGGGGCCACATTGCGGCTCTGGGGCGCGCCACAAGATGAAGACGTCTGGTCATTTATCCTGAATGTAGGAGTGGATTGGGTAAATGCAGATGATCTGAAGCGGGCAAAGGGCTTTCTTAAAAAGCAATAGTCCGATGAAATGAAAATTCTTCTATATTCAGACCTCATTTGAGCCGATTAGGTAAAAAACTACCCGTTTGCCTTCCTGCTTGTTGTTTAACTTGATCCTAGTAAATCACTACTATGAATTTTGCTACCCTGGATTATGTCATATTTGGTCTCTATGCGGTGATCATCATCGGCATTGGGCTATTTGTGTCAAGAACCAAAAAAGGGGAAGAGAAATCTGCTGAGGATTACTTTCTCGCAGGAAAAACGCTTCCATGGTGGGCCATTGGGGCCTCGCTGATTGCTGCTAACATATCAGCGGAACAATTTATCGGCATGTCGGGCTCTGGCTTTGCCATCGGTCTGGCCATAGCCTCTTATGAGTGGATGGCTGCCATCACACTGCTCATCGTAGGGAAATATTTCCTTCCGATCTTCATCAAGCAGGGGCTTTATACCATCCCACAGTTTGTTGAAAAGCGATTTTCGACAAATCTCAAGACCATCCTGGCGGTATTTTGGATCGCTCTGTTTGTATTTGTGAACCTCACCACGGTGCTCTATCTCGGTGCCAAGGCCCTTGATACCATCATGGGCAGCGGCAATGGCGA
>JANQTF010000078.1:4695-6561 GCA_030731845.1 Bacteroidia bacterium
ACCCCAGATGGCAAAGATGCCTGGCTCGACCTTCCTGGCCTTGCTGTACTTGTGGGAGGAATGTGGGTTGCCAACCTTTATTACTGGGGATTCAATCAATACATCATCCAACGCACACTTGCAGCCAAGAGCCTCAAGGAGTCACAGCGCGGGATTGCTTTTGCTGCTTTCCTCAAGCTCATCATTCCGCTGATTGTGGTTGTGCCCGGCATCGTGGCTTATGTGATGAATGCAGATGCTGAAGGCAACCTGATCAAAGAAGGCCTCGATCCCGGTTTCCTCAACAGCAGCGGAGGCATCGTGAATGACAACGCAGCTCCCTGGCTCATCGGCAAATATGTGCCTACCGGGCTGCTTGGCCTGGTCGTGGCGGCTTTGGCTGCAGCGATCGTTTCGTCGTTGGCTTCTATGCTCAATTCCACCTCAACCATCTTCACGATGGACATTTACCAGCCCTACATCAACAAAAATGCTTCTCAGCGTCAGTTGGTCACAGTCGGGCGGATCACGGTCGTGGTGGCATTGATTATCGGTGCGCTCATCGCCCCAGCGCTCGGCAATCTCGGGCAGGTGTTTCTCTACATCCAGGAATACACTGGCATTGTGAGTCCGGGCATTCTTGCGGTCTTCCTCATGGGCCTTTTTTGGAAAAAAGCGACCAACAGGGGTGCGATCGTGGGAGTCGTTTCTTCCATTCCTGTGGCCATGTTCTTCAAAGTCGGGCCAAATGGCTGGATGGATGGCACTGCTCTCGAAGCACTTTTCCCTTCCTTGCCTTTCATGCACCAAATGCTCATCACCTGTCTTGTCACCATTGGCATCATTGCCCTGGTCTCCTTTCTCGAAACCAAAGGCGCCGATGATCCCAAGGCAATTCAAAATGACAAATCTACCTTCGCAACAGACCCCGTGTTCAACATTTCTGCGGTGGCAGTTATGCTGATTGTGGTGGCTCTTTACGCCATTTTCTGGTAAGCAGGTTTCTGGAATTTCCATAAAAGAATCTCCAGAACCACCATAGACGAGTTACTACTACTACGATGCGTCGGCTTTCGGGTCGGCGCTTTTTTTTCCAACCTTATGGTAACCCGTCTTGTCTTTTTGGGGTAAACTGATTAAAAGTTACCCGCTTCTCATTCACCCAAAGACTCAACAATCACTCAATATCATGGACTGGATCATCAAAATTCTCGCCAATGGCCTCCTCATTTTAGGATTGTCACGCATCCTGGAAGGAATCAAGGTACAGGGTTTCACGGCTGCTGTGATTGCCGCAGTCCTGTTTTCGCTGGTCAATACCTTCATTCGCCCGGTTCTCCTGTTCGTCTCTTTTCCCGTCAATCTGCTCACTCTGGGCCTCTTCACCTTCGTGATCAATGCCCTGATGGTACTATTGGTCGGAAAATTCATGACGAGCTTTCAGGTACGCGACTTTTGGTGGGCCCTTGTCTTCTCCGTCTGTATGTCGATCGGCAGCGTGTTGCTGAGCATGTTCGGAATTGGATAAGGCAATCAAGTTCTTAACACGTATCTACAGGAATCGCCCCCTTGCCGTAGTTGGCAAGGGGGCGATTTCATCTTAGGAAGCGTGGTAGATCGTGGGATTATTCGTCGCCGCCTGATTTATTCAGCCTGTCGATCATGATTTGCCGCTGCATGTCGTTTGGCGCTGTGCGATCGCTTCTCTTGTAGAGCTCAAACCTGCTGGGCTGCGCCCGCTCAGGCCAATAATTGTTCATCGTATTGACATCAGCCGTTTCCAGAAATGGATCAAGCGAGACACCAATGAGTTCTTTTTCAGTCATGAAAACCTTGGTCACTTCCTGCTGTCCCATGCGCCAGATCTCCGCAGGGATGCGCACCACG
>JANQTF010000079.1 GCA_030731845.1 Bacteroidia bacterium
GTGCAGGCAATAGATCTCCGATTTTCGTCGAAGATGCTGGTCATGCCAACTTTCTTGCCTATGATTCCAGCCATTATTGTCGAATCAATTAATAACTTGTTGAAAGTAGAAATGAGCGCCGGGTCCCGCAGGTTTCCCCGGATCGTCTGCTACTTATCAGACTTTAATTTCAACATCTACCCCACTGGGCAACTCCAACTTCATCAGCACGTCAACTGTCTTAGAGCTTGAGCTAAAAATGTCAATCAGACGCTTGTAAGAGCTGATCTCAAATTGCTCACGAGACTTTTTGTTAACGTGTGGAGAACGGTTAACGGTGATGATAGAACGCTCGGTCGGGAGGGGAATAGGACCACTCACTACAGCACCTGTAGTTTTAACCGTGCGAACAATCTTTTCCGCTGACTTGTCGACCAAATTATGGTCGTATGACTTCAGCTTGATGCGAATCTTTTGGGTCATCTTCTGAAAGATTATGATCTTGATATTGCTACCAGAGGATCTGATACCTTAAACCTTAGCTCCTTTGATCTTAGCAACCACCTCTTCTTGAATTCCAGAGGGTGCTGCTTCGAAGTGAGAGAATACCATCGTAGAAGAAGCACGGCCTGAGGTAATGGTCCGAAGATCCGTAACGTAGCCGAACATTTCTGAGAGGGGCACCTTAGCCTTAACGACTTTGGAGTTTCCTCTGTCTCCCATGCTCTCGATCTTACCGCGACGGCGGTTCAAGTCACCGACAACATTTCCCATGTACTCTTCAGGAGTCACAACTTCTACAGCCATGATAGGCTCCTTGAGAACTGGCTTAGCCTTGCGTGAAGCTTCTTTGAAGGCAAGCTTAGCGGCCAATTCAAAGGAAAGCTGATCGGAGTCAACCGCGTGGAAGGATCCGTCAAAAAGGCGAACCTTGAGTCCATCTACTGGAAAACCAGCAAGTACTCCTTCTTTCATCGCAGCTTTAAATCCTTTTTCGACTGCAGGGATAAATTCGCGAGGAATGTTACCACCTTTTACTTCGTCGAGGAATTCGTATTCAAGCTCTGGGTTTGTAGCCGGCCCAACTTCTACCTGTATGTCTGCAAATTTACCACGACCACCTGTTTGCTTCTTGTACACCTCGCGGTGTGTAACAGGGATAGTCAATGATTCACGGTAAGACACCTGTGGTTGACCTTGGTTGATTTCTACCTTAAACTCACGACGCAGACGGTCCACGATAATTTCAAGGTGAAGTTCTCCCATACCAGCAATGATTGTCTGGCTTGTTTCTTCGTCAGTAGAGACGATGAAGGTTGGATCTTCTTCAGCGAGCTTAACAAGTCCCGCAGTCATTTTGGCTTCGTCTTTCTGTGACTTAGGCTCAATTGCGAGCTTAATCACAGGTTCAGGGAAGCTCATTGACTCGAGCAACAGGGGATGATTCACATCCGTGAGGGTATCACCTGTCCGAATATCTTTGAACCCTACTCCGGCAGCAATATCACCTGCTTCTACGCTATCGATCTGCTGCTGCTTGTTGGCATGCATCTGAAGGATACGGCTGATACGCTCTTTGTTGCGGGTACGGTTGTTTAATACATAAGAACCACCATCTAAAGATCCAGTGTACACTCGGAAGAACACGAGGCGACCTACGTAGGGGTCAGTCATGATCTTGAATGCAAGAGCTGTGAAAGGCCCTTTGGGATCTGGATGACGAACTTCTTCCTCATCAGTTTCTGGGTTGATGCCAAAAATTTCAGGAACATCAAGCGGCGAAGGAAGGATGGCACAAACCATATCCAACATTGCCTGAACCCCTTTGTTTTTGAAGGCAGAACCACACATCATAGGAACCAACTTCATGGCAATCGTTGCCTTGCGAAGTGCATCAAGCACTTCCTGGCGTGTGATTGACTCTGGGTCCTCGAAGTACTTCTCAAGAATTGCCTCATCAAACTCAGCAACAGTCTCGATCAATTTGGTTCTCCACTCATCAACAACTTCTACGAGATCATCAGGAATAGGAATTTCACTGAAGGTCATTCCCATGTCGTCTTCGTTCCAAACGATGGCTTTACCATCGATAAGGTCAACAACACCTTTGAAATCTGCTTCGGCTCCGATAGGCACCTGGATAGGCACTGGATTACCACCGAGCATTTCTCTTACCTGCTTAACAACTTCGAAGAAGTCTGCACCTGCGCGGTCCATCTTATTGACGAAACCAATACGAGGAACTTTATATTTCTCCATCTGTCTCCAGACGGTTTCTGACTGAGGCTCAACTCCACCAACGGAGCAGAAAAGGGCAACAGCGCCATCGAGTACGCGAAGTGAACGCTCTACTTCGACGGTGAAGTCAACGTGACCAGGGGTGTCAATGATGTTAACACGGAAGTCGCGATCCTGATAAGGCCAATATGTTGTTGTAGCAGCTGAAGTGATGGTAATTCCACGCTCCTGCTCCTGCTCCATCCAGTCCATTGTCGCAGCACCATCGTGCACCTCACCAATTTTGTGAACGATCCCTGTGTAATAGAGGACACGTTCTGTAGTGGTGGTTTTACCGGCGTCGATGTGGGCGCTGATTCCGATATTACGGGTATCCGCTAAAGGCACCTTTTTCATCGTAAATAGCTGTTTTTACTACTGAACTCCTGAAAATGAAAAACTAGAAACGAAAGTGTGAAAATGCTTTATTGGCTTCAGCCATACGATGCACATCTTCTCTCTTTTTCACTGCGCCACCCTCTCCTTTTGCAGCAGCCAAAAACTCTGCAGCCAGCTTTTCCTCCATGGACTTGCCATTGCGAGACTGAGAGTATTTGATGATCCAACGGATTCCAAGACCTTCTCTCCTTTTGGGATTAACTTCGGTTGGAACCTGAAAGGTAGAACCACCAACCCTACGAGATTTCACCTCAACGGCTGGGCTTGCATTGTTAAGAGCAGCTCTGAAAACATCTAGGCCAGACTCTTCGCCTTTGCTTTCGATAATGTCCATGGCACCATAGAAAATGCCAAAAGCTGTACTCTTTTTCCCGTCCACCATCAAGTTGTTTACAAACTTTGTGATGATTGTATCCTGATAGCGGGAGTCGGGAACTGGAATTCTATTTCTTGCCCTTGTCTTTCTCATGACATGAGGAATTTCAAAGTTTATTTTTTACCGGGTTTCTTGGCCCCTGGCTTAGCAGCTGCGCCCTTTGCAGGAGCACCGGCTTTTGGCCTACGAGTACCATACTTGGATCTAGCCTGCATTCTGCCATCTACACCGGCGGTATCTAGTGCGCCGCGAACGATGTGATAACGAACACCAGGAAGGTCTTTCACTCTTCCACCCCGTACAAGTACAATAGAGTGTTCCTGAAGATTATGTCCCTCACCTCCAATATAAGCGTTCACTTCTTTGCCGTGAGTAAGGCGCACACGGGCAACCTTACGCAATGCCGAGTTCGGCTTTTTAGGAGTGGTTGTGTACACACGGAGACATACTCCCCGACGTTGGGGAGAACTGTCAAGGGCTGGAGACTTACTGTTCTCCTTCTTGACCTCACGTCCTTTTCTTACCAGTTGCTGAATCGTAGGCATAATGTGCGTTTTGCAAAAGCGGCTGCAAAGGTACAGATTCCGTTTTCTTGATACAACCTCTGCGCATAAAAAAATGACAGGAGGCTGAAAAATGTTACCATACAAGGGCAGCGTCCTGTCGAAGGATCTCGGTAAACAACCGAGTCAGGTACAGAAGGCACAAAAGTGCAATTCCACATATGCCATGTGGATTCTGTATCTCTACTCACTTGCCCCCCGGGATACCTGGCCAAAAGGCTCTCTAGGCATTGCCATGAAGGTGTTTCCCTTTCTTCTTGTTTGTCTTTGCAGACTCCTTTTCTGAATGGGATCGCAAGGTACACACTTTTATTCATTTCCCAAGCCCATGTTCAAGATTGTCGTAATATTTTTCAACCTCAGCTCATTTTCTCTTTCCTCTACGGAGGACTCTTTCCGCATTTCTCTGCCTTTTTCCGAATCCCACCAAAAAAAAGCCCCACTCACTTATGAGCAGGGCGTTTCCAGAGCAAAGGCCGGGGCCTTTCAGGAAATCCATTAGAAGGATTGGCCTTGGGTACTTGCTAGTAGCTCCACAGGTGGTGTTCAAACTCTATCATTTCCTGTCGACGCCTTTCGGCTTCTTGAAGTGTGCGCACGGGCTCGCCTCCTACCTCAATAGGGAAGGCATTGAAGATTCGTAGTTCAAATACTTCTTTGACCGAGCGAGCTTCGGCATCGTTGAAGCGCGACTTCCACATGGTTTCGTCAAGAATTTCTTTTACATCTTCCCAACGAAAGCGGGCTAATACTTTCTCCGGAAGGGTTTCACCAGGATCTACCCACACGATTTCGAAAAAGTCGATGCGCTGTGTGAAACTGGAGGTATTCTTATCAAAGATATAGTCTTCTACGATGTGGAAGACCTGCTCATAAGGAGCGATGTCGGGAAATTGATTCTGGACCGGAGCCTGTTCACTAAATACCGGTGCTTCTTCGAATGGCGAGCCCCACTCGCTTTGGTCAGAGACATTCCATTCTGTGACAGAAGGTTCGGCAGGGGCTGAAAAATCATCGGAATACGCGTCGTCCCAGCCATCACTGGAGGGAGCAAGGGATTGCTCGAATTTCTGCATTCGCTGAACCAGTTCGTCGTAATTGTAGGTGGTGGTCCAAGCTTCAGGGTCATAAGCGAGGAAACGACCGGCCTTGAGGCCGTTGATGAGAGCCATGACCATTCCTTCGGTTTGGCTATATTTGCCTCCGGAATAATAGTTGGATTCGTGCCGTACGAGCGGTTGATTGATCTTTTCGATGAGGCTTACGCGATTGACTACGCGCTTTCTCCAGAAGTGATCATCTTCACGGATTTGGGGCTGGGCTGTGACGATCAGGTTGCTGCCGAGCATAAGCGTTAATGCCCCCAAGGAGATCAGGATTTGTTTCATAACCAGGTGTGTTGGTCGTAATAAGATCTGTTGGGTAGGCTTGCTTCATATAGGCAGACACTGGTTAAAAGTTGATGTGTGATGCTGATTAATACGATTCCGATCGGGCAATTATTGGATCACATGTAAATAAAGCCGGTCAGTTTCCTGAGCCGGCTTCGCCTGATGAGAGTGGTGGTGCTGCTGGAAGGGGGTATATGGTGGGAAATAGAAGTATAGGGCTGGGAAGGTATAAGGGAAGGGGAAGGTATAGGGAAATAGAGGTATAGGGCCGGGAAGGTATAAGGGAAGGGGAAGGTATAGGGCTGGGAAGATTTCAAGGGGAGGGAAAGGTAAAGGGCAATAGAGGTATAGGGCGAGAGTTTTTTTTCATTCAACTATTCAACCATTCATCAACTCAACCCTTCATTCATTTCTTCAATAGCTCCAGAGGTGGTGCTCGAACTCCACGAGCTGCTGCCTACGCGCTTCGGACTCTGGGAGGGAGTTGACGCCTTCTCCTGATACATTAATAATAAAGGAGTGGAAGAGCCTCAACTCAAATACTTCGCGTAGGTTGCGCTTCTCGGCATCGTTGAAGCGATTGCGCCAGGGCGTCTGTTCGAGGGTTTCGGCTACGTCTGTATAGCGAAAATAGGCGAGATATTGCTCTGGGAGTGTCTCTCCGGGGTCGGTCCAGATGAGTTGAATCAAGTCTGGATGGCAGATCATTTCGCCCCGTGCCTTATCGAAGATTCTGTCTTCGACGATTTGCACGACTTGCTCATAAGAGCTGAGGTCGGCAAGTGGGTCAGCCTCCACAGGGGTTGAGGTTACCCAATCCAGGGGTTCATTTTCCAGTCCTACGGTCGTGAAACCGTCAGTTGGCTCCTCCCAGGTATCTTCCAGTTCTGATTCTTCCCACATACTTCCTTCTGGCGCAATGAGTTGGTTGTTGAGCTCTCGCATTCTCTCTACGACCTCTTCATAGCTCATGACGCGAGAGAGGTCGTCGGGATGGTAGGCTGTATAGGTTCCTTTTTGGAGGCCTTCGAGTAGCGAGGCAACGAGGCCGTTGGCAGCTTGTGCGCCATTGTCACCGTAGCTAGTCTGGTGATAAACAATCGGCTGATTCATTTTTTCGCGAAGGTCAATTCGATTGACGATGCGCCTGCGATAAAAGTGATCATCGGGACGGGTGTGCGGTTGTGCGGTAAGGATAGCTGGCAGGGCCATTAAAGCAGAGAGGATAACCGACAGGTAAGTTTTCATTTTGATCCGATAATGGTGAAGAGATCGCGGCGCTTGCGATTTTTTTGTTTGTTTGCCCTCTTAATCGAGGCTTCGCAAAAGGTTACACAGATGATTTTGCAAGAATTTTTCAGACGCTTTCATGATCTGCGTTATGCGATCCGTGACCGATATGAGATAGAAGAAGCGGCTAGTGTGTCTCAGCTGTGGCTGGCTCACATCACCGGCATCTCTTGGAATATCTGGCTGCTGCGGCCTGATCGCGCCTGGGATCCCGCCTGGGATGCGGCCTATCAGCATGGGCTGGAGCAACTCTCCGCCGGGATTCCGGTGCAGCACCTAATGGGC
>JANQTF010000080.1 GCA_030731845.1 Bacteroidia bacterium
TTCTCCCTGGTCCTTTGTGGGGGGAGGACAGTCAAATGAGGTTGATGGAGACGCATCCTTTATAGGGGGCGGCGCCAATAATTTGGCGGATGCAGATTTTGCCGTCATAGGAGGTGGCTCTGGTAACAATATCAATGGACCCTATAGTGCCATTGGAGGAGGGATAGGTAATTCGGTAAGTGCCAGCCGATCATTTGTCGGAGGGGGAGAAAGTAATGAAGCTTTGGGCGATTACGCTACCGTCTCAGGAGGGCAAGGAAATACCGCCTTAGGAGACCGATCCTTCGTAGGGGGTGGAAGTGGCAATGAAGCGATTGGAGATTATGCTTCAGTCGGAGGAGGAAGGAATAATATCGCACAGGAAAACTATTCCTTCATCGGCGGGGGAGAATTTAACGACGCTACCGGGGCTGAATCATTTATCGGGAACGGAAACGACAACCTGGCCAGTGGATTTCGTTCCTTTGTGGGAGGAGGCGCAGAAAATGCATCAAGTGGCGACTATTCCTCCATCTTGGGAGGATATTACAACACCGCCCACTCCTATGGAGAAACTGCAATAGGCCTCTACACGGAAACCTACACGCCCCAAAGTACCACCGCCTTCAACGCCAACGACCGCCTCTTCGTGGTGGGCAATGGTACTGGTACTTCCACGAGCGCCCGCTCCAACGCCCTGACCATCCTCAAGGATGGCCGTACCGGGCTCGGAACTTCCAGCCCGCAGGCCAAGCTACACGTACAGGATGGAGAGGTATTGATGGAAGGAACCTGGGGTATTTTCAATTATAGTGGCCCCCTTTCGGCTACCGGTAGTGGGACCCGCCTGATGTGGATTCCCGGGAAAGCGGCCTTCCGGGTTGGCCGTGTAGTATCAGATAAATGGGACCTCAATAATATGGGCGAATTTTCGGCAGTGGTTGGCGGGGAAGAGAATAAGGCTTCTGGCAATTATACTTTTGTGGGTGGAGGAACCCGCAATACCGCCTCAGGAAATATTTCCTTTGTGGGCGGAGGAAAGGACAATACCGCCATTGGAGATGGTTCTTTTGTGGGAGGGTTTGGCAACGTGGCTTTGAATGATGGTGAGATCAAACTCGGCCTATACAGTGTAGCGAGTACCAGCAGTACAGCGAATCCCAACAACAATACTCTCTTCAGTCTCGGCAATGGAGATTTTTACAGTCCCTCTAACGCCTTTACCATCCTAAAGGATGGAAGGACTGTCATCGGCGGCTCAGATCCGGGAGGCTACCGCCTCAAGGTGATCCAGACCGGATCTTATGGTATTAATCTGGAGAACACCAACGGAGCCGACTGGGAATGGTTTGTGGACGGCGCCGGAAACCTGGCTCTCTACCAAAATAATGTGTACAAGGGCGCCTTTAATGCCGCATCCGGCACCTATACTGCCACTTCCGATGCTCGCCTGAAGACAGCCGTCGCCGCCATGCCCAGCGTCATGGACAGGGTGATGCAGCTGCGCCCCAGCCAGTACCAGTACAAGCAGGATGCGCGGGGCCGCCGATACCTGGGCTTTATCGCCCAGGAAGTGGAGCCGCTCTTCCCGGAACTGGTGCGCGCACCCGACCCCAACAGTGAGCGGGAGTCCTACTACACCCTGGACTACAGCGGCTTTGGCATCGTGGCCATCAAGGCCATCCAGGAGCAGCAGGCAGTCATTGAGACTCAGCAAGCCCGCATCGATGCCCTGGAAAGCCAGCTTCAGGCCCTGCAGGCCCTCGAAGCCCGCCTCACCCAACTCGAAGCTGCCGTTCAACCCTAACCTCCGCCAACATGAAACCTTTATTTACCGCGATTGCCTGCCTGCTCAGCCTGAGCGCCAACGGGCAGTTGCATATTGGGAGCGGCACGCACCTCGTCGTCCAGGGCCAGCCCGGCATCGTGCTGCACAACACCAGCTGGGACAACGACGGCACCTTCTCCGCCGACAGCAGCCGCGTCGTGTTCCGGGGAGCCCAGACCGATTCGGTCAGCGGAACCTCCGAAACCTTGTTTTTTCAACTCTCAGTGGAAAAAGCCAGCGACAGCCTACGGCTGGCCCAGGCGATTCAGGTGGAAGACTCCCTCTTCTTTGTGTCAGGTACCCTCGCCCTAGAAGGCCGGAATCTCACCCTCGGCACTGACCATGGCGTGCTCGTCGGCGAATCTGAAACCAGCCGCATCACCGGAGCCAATGGCGGAGAGGTAGTCAAAGTGGCCATCCTAAACGCCCCTTCCTCCGAAAATCCCGGGAACCTCGGGATGACCATCACCTCGGCTGCTATTCCGGGGCCTACCGTTATCCGAAGAGGGCATCAGCTCAAATCCTTGCCCAACGGCACTTCGATCCAACGCTATTACGACATCAGCCCTGCTACGAATACCGGTCTGAATGCGACAATTGTCTTCTCTTATTTTGATGCAGAACTCAACGGGCAGACAGAAACGAATCTGGAATCATGGCATCAAACCGGGACGAACTGGATCAACCGGGAGCCTGATGCGACGTACGACCTTGCCAATACGGTAGAAGTTACCCTGGATACCCTTGGCATGGCTACCCTCGCCGAGGGCGCATTGAAGGTTCAACCGGTTGTATTCTTGCAAGGCGCTTTCTCCGGAACACAAATGACAGATGGGCTTCGCAGTGCGGGCGTTATTCCTACGACTGAACCTTACAGCGCCCTTGGTTTTCCACAACAAGGCGGCGGCGGCGAAACCATCGAGGCTTCCGTTCTTGCCACCACTGGCAATGATGCCATCGTTGATTGGCTGTTTCTGGAGCTCAGAAGTGCAGCTGATAGTTCTGTCATCGTCAGAACTCAATCTGCACTGCTTCAGGCAGATGGCGATGTCGTTGGGCTGGATGGAATCTCGGCTGTGACCTTTGCAGGTGTGCCGATTGATGACTATTTCCTGACAGTCAAGCACAGAAATCACCTCGGCGTACGGACGCCTTCTCCGATTACCCTCTCAAGAATCGCTACCAGTTATGATTTTAGTTCCAGCCTGAATCAGGCCTGGGATAAACCTGGAATCATCAATGATGCGATGGTCGATGTGTCAGGAACCGGGATCTACGGACTCTTCACTGGCGATGTCACCGGCGATCAGTTTATCAATGCCACCGATTTTCAGGCAACTTCCAACCTGGTTACGCCCAACCAATCTGCTGTGTATCAAGTCGGGGACATCAACCTGGATGCCAATCTGAATGCCACGGATTTCCAGACCAGTAATAATGTCTCTACCCCCAACAAGATTGGCCACGTTCATCCTTAATTCTTCCCGAATCATGAAAAATCTGCTCTTTACGATCTCCCTCTTCCTGTTGACGGCTTCGGTGGCCTTGGCTCAGGGAAATCTTCGATTTTCTTATACCGTGACCAACAACGGCCCGACAACCGTGGTCGATGTATTTGTCCAAAATATCACTGCTACACCGGAAAACATGACCTCATTCACCATGAATGCCTATTATGACAATACGGAATCCTCGCTCACAAACTATGACGTAAGCCCTACGAACGCACTCGGGTGGTTCTCTCTCCCATCCAGTACTGCGTTTACCGCAGCCACCAATCCCAAGATTCCGATTACCTATACTGGATTCGGGAATGTGAATGTGCTGGATTTCTTCGCCAATGGTTCAAGCTTTGGACAAACATCTGTGAAGGTCCTAACCATCAATTTTGACAATACACCCGGTACAGCTGCTGGTAGCAGCATCTTCCTGACGAGCTTTTCAGACGGACACGATGCCCAGGTTTACAACAATGATGTAGCTCCGATTCCGGATGCCTATCCGGTGATCATGATCCAACCGGTGAGCTTTCCGGTGGAGTGGCTTTCATTTGAAGCGAAGCCATTAGGGCGTTCTCAGACACAGTTGAGTTGGGTAACGGGTTCCGAAACGGATAATACAGGTTTTTTTGTAGAGCGTAGGGCTGCTCCAACTTCCCCTCAGGACTGGGAAACTCTGGGCTTTGTAGCAGGTTCCGGAACGACAACCAGGGAAAGTAGCTATGAATTTGTCGATTCTGCCCCCTTCTCGGGTGAAAATTTATATCGCCTTCGCCAGATAGACATCAATGGAGGTCAAGATCTGTCGGAGATTCGCAGCGTGTATTTTGATGCGGATTTTTCCATGGTTCTGTATCCCAATCCAGCCGATACCTATGCAACTTTGGAAATGGAAATAGGGGAAGCAGGAACTGTCCGGCTTGAACTGCTGGACATGAGAGGAAGAAAGGTTCAGGAATCAACGCATGAGTTGACTCCCGGAAAGAACCTGTTGGGAATCGAGGCAGAAAATCTCCCGGAAGGGGTGTACACCCTTCGGGTGCAGGGGTCCTATCATTCCGCTGATCTGCGGTTGGTGATTCAGTAAATCGACTGCCTCCCGAGATTCAATCTTCCTCGCGATGTGGGTAACAAAGAGCAAGGTTTACAAAGGGACAGCTTCTTAGAAGCCCTTTGCAGACCTTGTTCAACTTTGTCAGAGAGGTAGGCGTGCCTAGCCCTCTGCTCAGTCTTTTGGCTTATCAGCCTTGGTTCAAAGCGAGAATCAGTTACTTTTAGGTGTTCGCTTTACCAATGCAACCTCGAAAAGGATGAATTCTCTGGAAAAAATTTCGATTCCCGATACGAATCAGAAACGGGTGGTCATCGTCGGCGCCGGTTTTGGAGGGCTGGAAGTATCCCAAAGGCTGGCAAATTCCGGGTATCAGGTGGTGTTGATAGATAAGAACAACTATCATCAGTTTCAACCGCTGCTGTATCAAGTTGCGATGGCTACGGTGGAGCCGAGTTCGATTATTTTTCCCTTGAGGAAAATTTTTCGAAAAAAAGAGAACGTCTATGTCAGGATAGCGGAAGTGGAGGAAGTTGATCCCCAAACACAGCAACTCAAAACCTCCATGGGAAGCCTTTCCTATGATTATCTGGTGTTTGCGATGGGGGCCCGCTCCAATTTCTTTGGAAACAAACAAATCGAGGAGCTGAGCATTCCGATGAAGTCTGTGTCAGAAGCGCTTTTCCTGCGAAATGCGATGCTGGAAGATTTTGAAAAAGCGATCGAAACACGGGATTATGAGGTTCGACAAAAATTGCTCGACATCGTGATTGTGGGCGGAGGAGCCACGGGCGTAGAGCTTGCCGGCAGCCTGGCGGAAATGAAAAAGCAGATTTTCCCCAAAGATTATTATGAAATCGATACCCTGGAGATTGATATCTATTTGATACAAGGCGGAGACAAGCTGCTGGCCGGCATGTCGGAATTTGCCTCTGAGGCTACGCTCGACTATTTGACCCAACTGGGAATAAAAGTGCGACTCAACACGCGTGTCACAGGCTACGACGGCGAAACCGTTTTCCTCGGCGATGGCACCACCATCCCTTCCCAAAAATTGATCTGGGCAGCAGGCATCAGTGGAAATCCTGTCAAGGGCTTACCAGCAGAGAGTATCGTGAGGGGGAATAGAATGGCAGTGGATGAATATAATCAGGTAAAAAATTGTGAGCATATTTTTGCCATCGGAGACATCGCCTCCATGGCTTCTGAGAAGTATCCGGATGGCCATCCACAAGTAGCACAGGTAGCGATCCAGCAAGGCAAACTCCTCGCGAAAAATCTCAAGCGACTCCACAACGGAAAGCCGATGCTGCCATTCTCCTACCATGACAAAGGCAGCATGGCGACCATTGGCAGAAAAAAAGCCGTGGCAGATCTCCCCTGGATCAAGCTCAAAGGCAACCTCGCCTCCCTGATCTGGATGTTCATCCATCTGATTTCCCTCTTCGGCCTGCGCAATAAGATCGCAGTGTTTTTCAACTGGATGATCCTCTATTTCACCAAAGATCCCTATCTGCGGGTCAACATTAAGCCCACCAAACGTGAAAGAGCTGTGGTGAAGGAGTGAGATCACTAGCAGTCTCAAAAGCCTACTTTTTCACCGCGACGACACTAAGGAGGCGCTAAGAGCGCAAAGGAATATCAAATTTTTCAGGGCGAAAAAATGAGAATCTACCCATAGAAACTGTATTTTGAAGGACGATACTGAATCTGAGGCCAGTACAAGATCTGGCCTTCATTTTGTATTGACACCCCCTTAACATGATAAACCGTAAGCGTCTCCCCGTTCAGCTCAAGTGGCTCCTGTGGATACTCAGTGCTGTATTCGCATTGTTTTTTGTGATCATAGGCATCCTCTATAGTAAACAGGATGTCATCGTGCAGCAGGCCATTGATTATGCCAATGAATCCTTTGCCGGGCGTATCACCCTGGAAGGGAGCCATATTTCTCCTTTCGCCAACTTTCCCTATGTATCTGTCGATCTGGAAGAAGTCAAACTGTACGAGACGAAAGCTGATACGCTGGAACCACTGATGGATGTGGCGGACTTCTATGTAGGATTCAACGTATGGGGAGCGATACAGGGAAACTATGAGGTGAAGGCGATTTCTATGCAAGAGGGCTACCTGAAAGTCACTCAGCATGTGGATGGAAGCTTTAACCTGTTGGAGGCATTGTCCAGCGCCGATAC
>JANQTF010000081.1 GCA_030731845.1 Bacteroidia bacterium
GAGGAAGACTTTTGGTGGTTCTCCACAAAAAATCATGGTCGAGCTCCTCCTCACTCGGGCGCTTAAACGCATGGACCACAACACCATGAGGATTGACTCCAGAAAGCACGTGCCTGATGGTACCATCTTTCCCCGCAGCGTCCATCGCCTGAAAGATTAGGAGAAGGCTATAGCGATCATGGGCATACATCATATTTTGAAGGTCGTCGATCTCTTCTTTAAAATCCTGAAGGAGATCCTCAAACTCGTCTGTATCTTGATATATGTCTTTCACCTTCGTGGGCATTCCTGCGAGGGCGAGTGTTCGTGTACCATCGAAGCGATAGTCGGCGATGTCAAATTGCTTTTTCCTCATCCTGAAAAATTAATCCTTTGGTACCAATGAGCCAAATTTCATGTGAAGAGAATGGAGAAAAAACTTTTTGTTTAGTTATTTTTTTATAAGTTTAAACAAAACAATTTCGAAAGCTGCGAAGTTATCACCTTACAACTTTCAAAACAGGCGAAACAACACATTCAATTTCCTTCATATCAATGTACTAACACATTGATTAAGTTCTCCCATTTAAAAACTCACGGAAAATACATTTTTTCGTGGTAATGTCTTATTGAGTTTTTTATTTTTTCACAATTTCTTTCAACTACTTCTTAACTCGTTTTTATTATGGACACGTTTTCCCTTGTCAAGTCCATGCTCGTGGACAATCTGGCTGCCGGTGATTACATCGGGTTCACTTTTTTCACAGGCTACATGTCGATGTTTGCCGCCTCGGTTTTCTTCTTTCTAGAAAGAAGCCAAGTTGATGGCAAATGGAAAACTTCACTTCTTGTGTCAGGGTTGATTACCATGATCGCAGCGGTGCATTATTTTTATATGCGCGACTACTATCTGGCTACTGGCGAATCGCCCACACAGTTCCGCTACATTGACTGGACACTCACAGTTCCGTTGATGTGTGTTGAGTTTTATCTGCTTCTGAGGCCTTATGGTGCCAAAATCCAGACCATGTGGCTTCTCATTCTCGCGTCTGTAGAGATGCTCGTTACCGGTTATATCGGTGAGGCCATCGATCCAGACAGAACCATCCTTTGGGGATTCCTCTCCACCCTTGGCTACTTGTACATCGTGTACGAAGCGACTGCCGGCTCTATCAAGAAGCTTGCCGACACTTCAAACAATCCAAACGTAGTATCTGCTGTTCGCATGCTGCGCAACTTTGTAGTGATTGGTTGGGCTATCTACCCAATTGGCTACATGACTATGCCAGGTAACTTGCTCGACGGCATGTTTAACCTCGACCTGATCTACAACATCGGTGATGCTGTGAACAAGATCGGATTTGGCTTGGTGGTGTATGCAGTGGCTATGAAGTCCACCAAGGAGGGAGTATAATCTCACTGAGATTATCCTGACGAGATATTTGGGCAAAGTCTCCTTTCAACACGTGGAAACAAACGGTTGGTTGGAGGCTTTGCCCTTTTTTTGGACCCTCTATTCCTTGCCCTCATGAAATCTACTACTACTTCCTATGACTATATCATTGCAGGGGCTGGCTGCGCGGGACTCGGGTTGGTTTGGCGAATGCTAAGCTCTGAATTATCCGATACCCGCATCCTCATTCTCGACCCCGACCCCAAAGAACAAAACGACCGCACCTGGTGCTTTTGGTCTGATGAAGCCCCCGATCTCCCCTGCCATCCATCCCATAGCTGGCGGCAACTACAAGTTGCCACGCCCAGCAAAACACTAACGCTCCCCCTTTCTCCCTATTCGTATTACCACGTCAAGGGTCAGGACTACTACCAAAGCATCAAGGCCTTGATTGCCATGCACCCCAATGTGGAGTGGCGCAGGGAAAAGGTAGAGCAAATCAGCTCAGATAAAGAAATCGCAACGGTGACAACCCATTCAGGCAGCTCCTACACGGGTTCCTGGGTATTTAGCAGCTTGCCACAAACCCCCAAACCATTGGGCGACGAAGGCTTGCTGCAGCATTTCTACGGCGTATTTGTCAAGACTGAGTTTCCTGCGTTCGACTCCAAGACCGTGGACCTCATGGATTTTCGGGTAGAACAAGACGGCGAAATCCGGTTTTACTATCTGTTGCCATTTTCTGAGACAGAGGCTCTGATTGAGTTTACGGTGTTTTCAAAAACACCCTGGAATCGGGCTTCTTATGAGGTATTTATTGATGAATATCTGGAGAATCTCACAGCAGGCGGCGCAGGCGGCATTGTCATCACAGACAGCGAGCAAGGAGTGATCCCAATGAATACCGTGAAGGCAAATGAGCCGCTTCACGCCCGGGTGCTGAATATTGGTCTCGCAGGCGGCGCAGCGAGGCCAGGCACAGGGTATGCATTTCCCTTTATTCAGCGAAATAACGCGAAAATCGTGGCTTCGCTGATTGCAGATGGATATCCGCAAGCAGCGCCCTATCACAGCTCCCGGCACTTGTTTTATGATTCACTTCTCCTTCGGGTGCTTAGCAAGGAGGGGCATTATGGCCGAAGCATTTTCGAGCAGCTATTTCAGAAGCAGCCCACAGGGCGTGTATTGCGGTTTTTGGCCGAAGAATCGACCCTCTGGGAAGATATCCGGATCATGATCAGCTTGCCATGGGCGCCATTTCTCCGGGCGCTCTTTGCCAAATATGCTGGCATTACGCTTCCGGCTATTTCAATGGCCAAACCACCCAGCCCCTTACTAAGCCCTTTGCCCCATGCTCATCGCAGATCCTAAGCTATTTCGGTCCATTTTCATTCTGAGCCTCGCCTTTCTCCTGCTCGGTCTGTTGGATATCCATCCCGCCATCGAGATTGGATTGTTTGTGCTCCTGATGCTAGGCACGGGTATCCCACACGGCGCCACCGATCATTTGATCTATTCCATCCTCCAGAAGGAAGAAGGAAAACCACAGAACTGGCGCATGTTTTTGGGCACCTATCTGCTTAGCATGCTGGTCTATGGGCTGGCGTGGTGGCTAGTCCCGGGCCTTTGTCTCAGCATTTTTCTGGTGATCTCGGCCTATCATTTTGGGCAATCGCAGGTCTTGTATGTGCGGTGGAAACCCAGCGACTGGCGAAAACGGATCCTCGGATTTGCCTGGGGCTCCCTGATCCTGAGCAGCCTGCTCCTGATGCACCTTGAGGAAGTCGTGGAGATTTTATCGAGCATCATCGCGGTGCCAACAGGCATTGCGCAGCTCAGCGAAGCAGCGAGGTGGAATATCTGCGGCAGCTTGTTTGCCATTGTTGCGGGTTGTTGGCTTGCAGCCTGGCGCAGCAACGCGCTTAGCACGGAGGAGATGTTACGGGAAATTCTCACCTTAAGCGTTCTATTCCTGGCATTTGCGCTCTGCGGGTTGTGGTTGGGATTTGCCCTCTACTTTGGCCTATGGCACTCCCTCAGCTCGATGAAAGCAGAGATTCAGCATTTTCAGGCAGAACGATCCTATTCCTGGCGGGCATTTATGCAAGACGCGATGCCATTTAGCCTGATTAGTTTTGGAGGAATTGGGATATTGGGTCTCTGCGCGTGGTGGCTGGGGGATCAGCTACCGCTGAGCCTGGTGTTTTTCATCGCTATCTCAACGGTCACCCTACCGCATACGTTTTACATGGAGCGATTTTACCTTCATTTCCCTCCACATCAGCTTGGAAGGGAGATAACAGGTGAATGAGACAGGAATATCCGGGCTGAATTCGTATCTTGGATGCAGAGAATAAACCCATGAGCATCGTCGCAAAAACGTATTTCGACTCGCCCATCGGCACCGTGGAGATTACGGCTTCTGAGATAGGCATCCGGTCTTTGTGTTTTGTGGATTATCCCACCTATGAGATGGACCCCGGAAACGACCTCCTCCTCGCCTGCATTGAGCAGTTGGAGGAATATTTCAATGGGGAGCGCACCACCTTCAATTTGTTTCTTGATATGGAGGGGACGGAGTTTCAGATGCGCGTGTGGCGCGAACTGGGCAATATTCCTCTGGGAACGACGATGAGTTATCTCGAAATCGCGAAGGCGATTCAATCGCCGGATGCAGTGCGGGCCGTAGGCTCGGCCTGCGGAAAAAACCAGCATTGGCTGCTCGTGCCCTGCCATCGGGTGATCAGCAGCGACGGCAAACTCACTGGCTACGCCGGTGGTCTTAAGCGCAAGCGTTGGCTCCTCCAACACGAGTGGGGCGTGCTGCATGGCAAGCAATCAGAGCTTTTTTAGGGTAAAAAATCTTGGATAAGGATGCTACTGTCAAATGCAGGAACCGGGATCAAGTCATCCTCCTGAAAGATTTCATTGGATAGGTAACTACCATTTTGTGGCTATTTCTCCACGGGGCAATTCTATCCGATCATCTTCGTCAAAGACACCTGCCTCGATCAATATATGGCAGGCATTTTTGGATAATCGTCTTCGCTTTCATCCATTAGCCATAGGAGTTCATGTGAATAACAATACCAATCCACATGCAACATGGAACGCGGAACATGGAACATGGAACGCGAAGCATAACATTCTCCTGTCTTTTTTACCTGCGGGGTCTTTCTTTTTGGGTCGAAGTCTTTACCTTTTCCCTTCATTCGGCTATCAGAATCAGACTACGAATCATCTTATATCCCCATGCAAAAAAGAACCATTTGGCGAGACGCCACCAAGCCCGATACAGTTGAGATCATTGACCAGCGAAGGTTGCCACATGAAGTAAGCATCGTGAATCTTTCGACCGTGGAGGAGGTGGAGCAAGCCATCCGCGACATGTGGGTGCGAGGCGCGCCACTCATTGGTGCGACAGCCGCCTATGGCATGGCGATCCTGATGAGTCAGCTTCACAAGCAAAATACGGAGCTGAGCTATGAGCAAGGCAAACAACTACTCCTCCACTCCCGCCCTACGGCCGTGAATCTGGCCTGGGCTGTGCAACGAATGGATGCTGCCATCACGCAGGTAAGCAAGGAGGAACAAGTCGCCATCGCGTGGGCACTCGCCGATGCGATCACCGAAGAAGACGTGAGCATCTGCCGGGGAATTGCCGAGGCTGGCCTACCATTGATCCGCAATATTCATCAACAATATCCCCAAAGGCCTGTCAACATTCTCACCCACTGCAACGCAGGCCGCATGGCAACCGTGGAATGGGGCACTGCTACTGCTCCGATCTACCTCGCTCACAGTCAGGGAATTCCGGTTCATGTGTGGGTGGACGAAACGCGACCGCGCAATCAAGGAGCCTCGATCACGGCCTGGGAGCTCGCAGATGCGGGAATCCCGCACACCCTCATCGCCGACAATGCCGGAGGCCACCTGATGCAGCATGGCTCGGTGGACTTGGTGATCGTAGGCTCCGACAGGACCACCAAAACAGGCGACGTAGCCAACAAAATCGGCACCTACCTCAAGGCACTTGCCGCCCATGACAACGCAGTGCCCTTTTACGTGGCACTCCCCTCCCCTACCATCGATTGGACCCTCAGTAATGGCGTTGACGAGATCCCAATTGAGGAGAGAAGTCAGCGAGAGATTACCCACATCACAGGTTGGGAGGAAAGCAGCCAACAATTGCTGGAGTTGCGCCTGAGTCCGGCAGGTTCGCCCGCCGCCAACCCCGCATTTGATGTCACACCTGCCCGTCTTGTAACTGGGCTCATCACTGAGCGGGGAATCTGCGAGGCATCCGAAGCGGGATTATGGGAGATTTTCCCAGAAAGAGCACCTTAAGGGCAACTTTCTGGCTCAAATAAAGTTAAAAACATCATACGCTAATATTTGCATATCTTTGCTTATCCATAGAAAAGGTATGTTATCGCTTTCCTACTTATTTTCTGACCCATTCGATATACAATTGCCATGTCCACAATCCCTTCAACCGCCTTACGAAACGATACTGCCAAGCTTAAGCGTGTAGCTCGTGTGATGAAAACCATCTCTCACCCTGCACGGCTTGCCATTGTGGAGCTACTCTTAGAGCAGGGGCCTCTGTCTGTCAAAACGATTTATGAGAGCATCGGCATCAGCCAATCCAATGCTTCTCAGCACCTCAAAGCCCTCGAAGATGTGGAAGTGCTCATTTCTGAGCGCGACGGCAAGCAGATTCTCTATCGGGTCTTGAACCCGACTGTGCCAAGGTTGCTGGATTGTGTGCAGGAGTGTGTGGATTGCTGAGAAGCGAGACTTTCAGAAGCGAGATTTTGAGAGGCGAGACTAGATTGCCTTCACCCGGCCTTATTCTTTCCGATACCTGAGTCCCTGACCATGACCTGCCGAAGGCAGAAATTCGAGAAAGCGAAGCCTTTCCCCTCTTGTCTGCCCCCTCTCCTCTGACCCCTGACACCTCGAATGCCCTCATCCCAGCCTTTTCCCAGAGGGAGAAGGAACAAGAAAATCGAAGCCATGTTCTTGTCCGACTTCTCGTTTCTGACCCCTGACTCCTCTAAGGACACCTGACTTCTCCCCATGCAGGAAGG
>JANQTF010000082.1 GCA_030731845.1 Bacteroidia bacterium
CCCTCACGCAAAATTCTCCAGCGCGAGCTCCCAGCTGTAGTCGTCATATTTGATGGTGGGATTTGCGCCAGGCGGAATGAGGTCAAAGCGCCGCAGAATGGCTTTGATGCCATCGGGGCCGCCGAAGTCGGCGCGAAACCATTGCATGAGCGCTGTGACGGTGACCGTGTTGCTTGCTGCATCATACTGTGTGCTGGTAGCAAGAAAGGCGCGGGCGCGACGATCGAGCTGCGCTTCGAGGGTCTCGGGGCGATAGATCTCGATGGGCGGGCAAGAGCCCGCTCCGCAATTGAGGGCCATGTGCATCCGCCAATCCACGGCATTGACCCGCATCATTTTTTCAAAATCACCGACGAGAGGCTTGGTCACATAACCGAGGCTGAGCTTGATCTTGGACCTGCGGAGAAATCCATGTTCCACGTCGTCAAAACTGAGCTCCTGCCCCGCTACCCGAAATCGAGGCTCGGTGAAAAAGGCCTTGCGATTGTCGTATAGCTCCGGATTTTCGCGCAAAAACAGCAGGATAAAGCTGTTGTACACATTCACCCAAAACACCTGTTTCATGGAGTCTGTGTGGAGGGCTTGCGCAAGGTGTGAAGGAGAAAGCTGGGCCAGCTCGTCGAGCTGAGAAGGAACCGGGCGTTTCATTTTCACGGCTTCGAGCAAGTGGATGGACAGCAACACCGGAGAAGTGGGAGAAAGCGACATGAAGGTAAAGGGCAATTGATATCTGGAAGCGGAAATGCCTGGGTTGATGGCAGGAAATGGTGGGCCCGGGTCAAAGCCACGATTTCAAAACCTTGCTGGTAGCTCCACCAGGTCCAGTCGATTGCGGACTGATTGAAGCTCGGCCTCCAGGCGATCTATTTTCTTCAACAAATGAAACACAACATCTATGCCTTCGACATTGAGATCGAGGTCGCGATGCATTCGTATCATTTTTTCCACATCGGCGATGCTGTCTTCGTGGATGCAAGATTCCTTTTCCAGGACCACAATCTCCAGCAGTCCGCTTTCGCTGAGGCGAGAGAAAAAGGTCATTTCCACTTCGTAGTGGGTGCAAAGCAGGGTCAGTGGGAGATATGAGGAGGAATTCATGAGGCTCTTTCCTTAGCGAGTTCTGCGAATAATGCTTGTTCCCTGGCTGTGAGGTTGGTGGGCGTTTTGATCTGGAAGGTAATGAACAAATCGCCGAAAACGCCCTCTTGCTTATACACCGGAAAACCTTTTCCGGATAGCTTCACAACGACGCCATTCTGGGTCTCAGGTTTCACTTTTAGCTTCACCTTTCCATCGAAAGTATCCACCGTCAGGTCGCCGCCAAGCATGGCGAGGTAGAGATCGAGATCCACGGTAGCATAGAGATTGTCGCCATCTATCCGGAAAGGAGTGTTGTTTCTGATAGAAAAATCAAGGTATAAATCTCCTTTGGGGCCGCCGTTCATTCCGTCACCACCGTAGCCCTTGATCTTGATGGTTTGTCCGTTTTTGACCCCGGCGGGAATGCTGAGGCGAATATTTTTGCCATTGACAGAGAGGGTTCGCTTGTGTTCTTTGTACACATCGGTGAGGTCGAGTTGCAGCTCGGCATGAAAATCCTGCCCTTTGAAGCTGGTTTTTCTTCCGCGGCCTGCGGTTCCGCCAAACATGGACTCAAAGAAGTCGGAAAAATCGGCCTCGTTGAAGTCGCCCCCCGTAGGTCGTTGTGCATACTGCTGCCCTGCGCCTCTGCGGGCATTCTGTTGCTGTGCTTTTTCGAATTCCTCGCCGTGCTTCCAGTCTTTCCCGTATTTGTCGTATTTGGCGCGGTTTTCTGGATTGCCGAGCACTTCATTTGCCTCATTGACCTCTTTGAATTTAGCCTCGGCCTCTTTGTCGTTGGGGTTCACGTCAGGGTGATATTTTCTGGCCAGCTTTCGAAAGGCGCTTTTGATTTCCTTTTCCGTTGCGGTATTGGCCACCCCCAGAATTTTATAATAATCGATGAAAGGCATATAGTTGGGGTTAGGATCTTGTGTGCCACGTGAGGGCATAGGTGAGTTTACGTTGTTGGAAGGGGGGGAGTTGGGAGAATGTGAGTCGTTATGGAGATATCACGAGCTGGGTGTGAGATTGCGGTATCTCGCCATGTCATCAAGAAGTTTTTTATTGATTTTGACCAATTTCAGGCTATTTTCCGTAATTAAATCACGAGGATTGAAGTCAATCAAATGCTACAAACAGGAACATTTGTCATCCATATCGAAGGACAGCGAAGTGGCAAGCCACTTGGTATGGACTCGCTCGATGTGAAAGATTGGATTGATAGCCTTCAATACGGAACCGATCTTCTGTTTCCTGAAGGGGGCAAAAACCGACCACAGGTGTCTCCTCAGGTTGAAGAAGGAAGCATCAAGTTTTTGTTTGTTACTGCCATAGCTGCGGTGATACAAGTTCATGCCTTGCTGAGCAAAATTAATCAGACCAAGGAGCTGGGCATTCTTCCTCAAAAGCAAATAAAAGCCATCCGCTACTTTGCCAATCTTGCCCGAAAGGAATCACTCCAGATCACCTTAGGAGATACAACCTCCCTCCATCAAGGGTTATTTTTGGATAAAAACACCGAATTTCAGCCTGATAATTCTGCATGGATTCAGGTAGAGCCTATTGTCTGGGGCAAGGTGATCAATATCGGAGGAAAAACGAATCCCAACATTCATCTCGAAACCAAGGAATTCGGTACACTCATTATCCAGTCTTCAGAAGAAGAGCTGGCTGATCAGAAAAAAAATCGATTGTATCATCCTCAGCAGCTCCAGATTCAAATTTCCCAGCATGCTCATACGGGTGAATATGATTCTTCTTCGGCTCGGCTGATCAAGTTCATCGATTACGACGAGGCCGAATCCAACGACCAATATCTCGATCGCCTGATCGAAGCTGGTTCTTCAGCGTGGGCCGATGTACAAGATCCTGACTTGTGGTTACTTCAACAAAGAGGATGTAAAAATTGAGTCTGTATTCCTGGACACCAGTTTTTTCATTCGTCTCTTTAAAAAGGATGACCCCAATCATAAGCAGGCGAGGGCCTATTTAGATCGGTTTCTGCAGGATGAAATTTCCATTTATACCTCCACCATCGTCGCGGCTGAGTTTGGGGTAAAATCCGACATTGACCTTCTCCCCTTTCGGGTGGTAAAAATGTTATCATTCGACTTAGAGCATGCTCGAATTGCTTCTCGCCTGGCTAGGGCAGCCTTTGACTCAAAAAGGAAAGGGGTCGTTATCTTGGAGAATAGGGTAATTATTCCCAATGATACAAAACTGATTGCCCAATCAGAGGCGATCCAGGCTGCTTATTTTGTCGGAAAGGATGATAACGCAAAGGCAGTAATCCAATTTTTGCAAGATCAAGGCTTAATCCGATTCACATACCTCGATATTTCTATTCCAGTTGCGGAAACCTACGGCGAGCTGTTTTAACACGACTCGCTTTGCCGCTACCTGTTCATACCACATATTCTTTGGCGTTGAATAGGTTATGCCTCTCAAGCCAACCCATCTACTCCTTTTCTCTACCTAAACGAGGCTTCTGCCTCCCTGGCAAAACACCGACCCATCCTCCGGAGTTAAAGGATCCTGAATAAGAGCTGCCTATCTTTGCAGTATCTGCTTATTGCACCAACATTTACCCAAACATGCTTCAACGACTCTCTTCCCTCCTCAGCATCATGGCTTGTTTGCTGATCGCTGTGCCTGTTCAGGCACAGGACCCCCTCCAATCCATCCGTGTGGATGTGGTCTATCTGGCCTCCGACTACCTGCAAGGCCGGGAGACCGGCACGCAGGGCGAAGTGCTCGCCGCCGACTACATCGCCTCGCGGTTTGAAGCAATCGGGCTCACGCCCAAAGGCAGCAATGGCTGGTTTCAGTCTTTCGACTTCACCTTCAACACCAATCCCCACGCTGATCCCAAAGACGGCGAGCCGCGCACAGGCAACAATGTGCTCGGATACATCGACAACGGCGCAGCCACTACCGTGGTGATCGGCGCTCACTATGACCACCTCGGCCACGGAGCCTTTGGCTCGCGCGCACCCGGCGACTCCTCCATCCACAATGGCGCCGACGACAACGCCAGCGGAGTGGCCGCCCTGATCGAAATCGCCACGCAGCTCAAGGCCTCTGAAGCCAACAAGAACAACTACCTCTTCCTCGCTTTCTCGGGTGAAGAGCTCGGCCTCTATGGGTCCAAGCATTTTGTGAATGCGCCTACCCTCGGCCTTGATCAGATCAACTACATGATCAACCTCGACATGGTGGGCAGGCTCAACGAAGAAAAAGTGCTCGCTGTGAATGGCGCAGGCACCTCCCCATCCTGGAAAACGACCTTCGAAACCATGAATGTGCAGGGCCTTACCCTCAAGCTCTCCGACTCGGGCGTAGGACCATCTGACCACACGTCGTTTTATCTCAAAGAAATCCCTGTGCTCCACCTATTTACCGGACAACATCAGGACTATCACAAGCCAGCCGATGATAGTGAGTTGATCAATTTTGAAGGAATCCAGACCATTTCTGACTTTGTGGTGGAGTTGGTGCAGAAGCTCAACAAAGCCGGGAAACTGGAATATGAGAAGACCAAAGATGAGCAGCAGGGCCGCGAAGCCGCCCGCTACAAAGTATCGCTTGGCGTGATGCCCGATTATGTGAGTAATGGCGAGGGGATGAGAATTGATGCCGTGCTCGATGGTCGCCCGGCCCAGGCCGCCGGCCTGCTCGATGGTGATGTCATCATCAAGATCGGTGACAAAGACGTGGCCGATGTGTATGGCTACATGGAAGCGCTTGGCAACTATAGCAAGGGCGATGAAACCACTGTGATCGTAAAGCGGGGCGAGGAAACTGTGACTGTGACGGTCACTTTCTGATCCATAAAAACAAAGCAGAGGTCGCCTGCAAAGGCGACCTCCTTACCTGATCACACAAGGCCTTGTGGCCTTATTTATCTTCATGGAAAGCGAGCAGCGGCACATCCGTCTCCAGGCTAAATGCTCTGGTGAGGCCCTTTTGAAATGCTTCGGGGTTATGGACGTTGCGGTGCGTCAGTAGGGTCACGAGATCCACTTGATGAGTGACCACATAGTGGTGCAGCCCTCGCACGATGTCGTGGTCGTTGACCACTTCAAAGCTTACCTTTTTGGCATTGATTTCGGCGCTGTATAGATTTTCGAGGATAGAGAGATCCACGGAAGATCCGGAATCGTCGGGGGTGTGCACGTGCACACAAGAGATGCTAGCCCCGAAAAGATCGGCATAGCTCAGGAGTTGGTCCACCACCACGCTATCGGTTTCTTCGAGATTGGTGGCAAATAGAATATGGCGAATGGGCTGATAGCGTACGCCTTTGGGGATGGCGAGCACAGGGCAGCTTGCCCGCCCAATGACGCGTGAGGTAACACTGCCAAGAATATTCTCTGCGATGCTCTCTTGCCCAAGAGTTCCCATCACGATGAGGTCAATAGGAGAATTCTGAGAAAGGGTGAGAATATGATCGATGGCATCGCCTGGTTCTATCTTGTATTCGACCAGCAGTTCGCTACCAAATAGTCGCTGAATATCTGCTTTGTAGAGGTCGAATTTGGCTTGAGCTTCGGTTATTTTTTCCTGGCGAATTTTTTCCATGAAATCAGCGGGTGCAACCCCTTCTGCAACCGGACTGGTGTAGAATGCGTGCATGGCAACCAAGCGGGCCTGCAGGGTCCAGGCCAGGTTGGCAGCATAGATAAAGGCATGATTGGCTGTGTCGGAAAAATCAGTAGGAACCAGGATGCTTCTGATTTCTCGCGTATCGAGCCGGCGGTTGGTATGGGTAGATGGCATGACTGACATGATGATCGGGTTTCGGGTGATTGATACCCAAACCTATCGAACCAAGCGAATGTAGGAAATGACACATGTCAAGCCACAGGGTGACTTTTGCCGCTCGTCTCTTCCGTGCCCGATATTGGACTAAGGTCATCACTGAGGGAAGCGGCCACTCGTTGGCGATGGAGATGCTGAAATCGTCCTTGAAAAATCAACAAGGTGATGACGCCAATGGCGATTGCCACGTCGGCAATATTGAAGATAGGAGCAGAGAACAAATCCGGGGCAGGATCAAAGTAGAACATATCCACCACGCGGCCATGCATAAATCCTCCGGGATAAATATTCATGGAATGAAACCACACGCCATAGAACATTCGGTCGATCACATTTCCCAACGCTCCGCCTATCACCACGGCCAAAAACCACGGAAGGGGAGATTTGTGTGTGGCAAATCGCCAAAGACTATAGAACAAAGCAGCTAATGCGAGCAGGGAAATGATGGAGAGCCATAGCTTTGCCATCTCGGAGGTCCAGTCTAACCCGGTGCCGGCCATCACATCGTTGAGTGTGAGGCCAAAGGCAAAGCCATTGTTCTCGACAAACGTGAACCGGAA
>JANQTF010000083.1 GCA_030731845.1 Bacteroidia bacterium
AGCCCGAGGGCATTTTCCTGATCGATTCGGGCGGACAATACCCCGATGGCACGACGGATATTACCCGCACAGTGGCTTTGGGCCCGGTGACGGAGGAGATGAAACGAGATTTTACCCTCGTGCTCAAAGGACACATTGCGCTGGATCAGGCGGTGTTTCCCACTGGCACGCAGGGGGTTCAGCTCGACGTGTTGGCGCGGCAGTATTTATGGAAAGCAGCCAAAAACTATGGTCATGGGACCGGGCATGGGGTTGGCTTTTTCCTCAATGTGCACGAAGGCCCCACGGGAATCAGTACCAAGGTGAATCCACAGCCGCCATTGGAGCCCGGCATGTTGCTTTCCAATGAGCCCGGTATGTACAAAACTGGCGAATATGGCATCAGAATCGAGAATCTGATGTTTGTTCAGGAACAGGAAAAAACAGACTTCGGTACCTTCCTCTGCTTCGAATCGGTGACGCTTTGCCCCATTGACAAGCGATTAATATCTGCTGCCATGCTTTCAGAAGAGGAACGACAATGGCTGAACCGCTACCATGCCCGCGTGCGAGAGGCCATTGGGCCGCTCGTGGAAGGTGAAGTACGGGAATGGATAACACAAGCCACGGCGGCGATGTAGGCAGGGGGGCTATTTACACGCACAGCTAATCGCCCCAATGTCTTGCTCATCAATAGGAATGGAGACAAATCCTATGTCAGTCTTGGTAAGGGTGAGGCCAGACTTGCTTTGAATGATGAATTCGTTGTTGCGGTAAAAGGCTTTGTGGATAAATAACTTTTCCCAGCGATCGGGCGTGGCTGCGCGGGTATAATCCACCACAAGTCCCTTGATGGCGGCAAACTCCATGTGAGTTTCAAAATAATGATCACTGGGGCTGAGCAGCTGATTTTCCATCCAAGGCTTTTTTGTTGTGAGAATATTCAGGCCCCACGCTTTTTCCTCAAAAAATGGGGAAAACAGGTTACATATCTCATAATTCGGTTGAGTTACGTATAGAAACTCGTTTTCGTTTCGGCCAAAAAAGCAGCGAGCTAGCGGCTAACAAAAGAGGAATCAGTAGGATTGTGGAGCCATCCTGAGGGCTTGGAATAAGCCAAGAGAGAGATTTCTAAGTGGGTTGAGGGTAGCGAAAACGATTTAAGCATCTGCAATCACAGGTTTTTATCAAAAAACATCCCTGCGGAGCAGGACAGATGAAAATCGAAAACCTACGACCTTTCCTCCTGTGCATCTATTATTCATTAATTAATCCTACGGATTTTATGCTTACTACTACTCGAAAATTTGGCCAGGCTTGCAGGTACCTCCTTTTGTTGGGGATGGGCTTGCTCCTGACCACAGGGCTATTCGCCCAAGGGCAAGTTACCGGCACGGTGACTGGTCCCGACGGAGAATCACTGGCTGGAGCTACCGTTCTGGTCCAGGGTACTACTCGCGGCGTCTTTACCGACGATAATGGTAAATACTCTATTCAGGCAGGTACCGACAACGTGCTGGTTGTGTCGTACCTGGGCTACCTCACCAAAGCTGTCCCTGTGACAGGAAGCGTGGTCAACGTCAGCCTTGCTGTAGATGACATCACGATTTCTGAAGTGGTTGTGACAGGGTATGCCACACAAAGAAAAGAAGACCTGACAGGGTCTGTTTCTGTGATTTCGGCAGAAGATCTCGTGGCTCAGCCTAGTGGAAACGTTGCCAATCAGCTGCAAGGACGTGCTGCTGGGGTAAGTGTTACCCAGGATGGACGCCCAGGATCTCCTTCCAAAGTGCGGATCAGAGGATTTGGATCTTTCCAGAACAATGATCCTCTCTACGTTGTGGATGGTGTTCCTACCCAGGACATTTCCACCCTCAACCCTAATGACATTGCCACCCTGACCGTACTGAAAGATGCTGGTGCAGCCTCCATCTACGGATCGCGTGCATCCAACGGGGTTGTGGTAATCACAACCAAGCGTGGTTCTGAAGGCGTAAAGGTGAACTACAACATGTATGTAGGTTCTCAAAACCCTGGCGATGGTCCACAAAACCTGCTGAATGCCAGAGGCTATGCCGATCTGCAATGGCTGGTGTATAACAACGATGGTACCAACGAGACTCACCCGTTCTACGGACCTTCGCCTGCCGCAGGTGGACCTGCACAAGCGCCACTGCCTAGCTGGGCTGCTGATACCGACTGGTGGAATGAGATCACGCAAAATGCCCTCATCCAGAACCACGATGTGTCTTTGTCTGGTGGTAACAAAAATGCTCACTTCTTTGCAGGATTCAACTACTTCGATCAGCAGGGAATCGTAATCGAGACCAACGCCAAGCGTCTTAGCGCTCGCTTCAACTCCGATTACAAAATCAAAGACCGTGTGACCATCGGTGAAAACCTCACCATCACACAGACTTCCAGAGGAAGAGGTATTGGTAACCTTGCTGAAGGAACCTCTATCGACTTCCTGTATCGTGCGCAGTCTATCATTCCGGCTACAATCACGACTCCCATTACAGGTATTTCTCACGACTTTGTCGAGGGTGAATTTGGTGGTACTGGTATCTCTCCACGTCTCGGAAATGGTGACAACCCTCTGGCTGTAGCCCGGCGCGACGCCGATGACTTCCGTTTCGACGTGCGGATCCTTGGTAGTGCCTATGCTGATGTGAAAATCCTCGAAGGCTTGAACTTCCGTTCTACCTTTGGTGGAAGCTTCCGTTCAGGATACTACAATGACTACACCTACGCTACCTACGAAAATGCTGAGAACGTGGCTACTGCTGCTTTCCAGGAAGGTGCCGACTATGGTGGAGACTGGGTATGGACCAACGCCCTTACCCTTGACAAAGACTTTGGAGCTAACAGCCTGCTCGTTGTAGCTGGATATGAAGCTGTGAAATATGACATGGGTCGCGGTGTATTTGGCCGTCGTGCCGGGTATTTCAGCGATGCAGTTTCTTTCCGCACACTTGACAATGGTGCAACCATCGTCAATGCCAGCTCTTACAACATTACCCCAACCACCCTGGTTTCCAACTTCGCTCGTGTTGACTATGGCTATGACAACCGTTATCTGGTCAGTGCAACTGTTCGTCGCGACGGATCTTCTCGTTTCGGACCCGACACCCGCTTCGGGGTTTTCCCATCGGTATCTGTAGGATGGCGTGTGAGCCAGGAGTCTTTCCTGATCGACAACAAGATCATCTCCAACATGAAGATTCGTGGTGGATACGGAACCATGGGTAACCAGCTTGCCTTGACTGCCCAAAACCAGTTTACCCTCTTTGGTGGTGAAACCAATACCTCCAACTATGACCTTACTGGTGCTGGAAGCTCTTCTTTGCAAGGATTCCGTCCTACTCAGATCGGTAACCCTGATGCCAAGTGGGAGACAAACGTAACTGCTAACGCAGGGGTTGAAATGGCTTTCCTCGACAACAGACTGGAGTTGATTTTCGACTGGTACTTAAAGCAGACAGTTGATCTCCTTTACAACCCAGAGCTTCCTGGTACTGCCGGTGCTGCTACCCCTCCATTCCTCAACGTAGCTGAGATGCAAAACTCAGGGATCGACCTTCAGTTGATCTATCGTGACAACTTCGCTTCAGATCTGAACTTCGAAGCAAACCTGACCCTCACTACCTACAACAACGAAATCGTGCAGCTTGCTGACGGTGTACCTTTCTTTGATGCTGGTGATTCTCGTATCGGATCTTTCAGCCGCAATCAGCCTGGATTTGCCATCGGACAATTCTTTGGCTATGAAGTGGTAGGCTTGTTCCAGTCTCAGGAAGAAGTTGACAATGCTGCTACCCAGGATGGTGCAGCTCCAGGTTTCTTCCGCTATGCTGATACTGATGAGGACGGAGTGATCACACCTGATGACAGAACTTTCATTGGTGATCCAAACCCTGATTTCACCTACGGGTTGAATCTCTCTTTGGAATACAAAGGCTTTGATGTAACTGCTTTCATCTTTGGATCACAAGGCAACGAAATCTTCAACTATACCAAGTGGTGGACCGATTTCTGGCCTTCGTTCCAGGGGCAAAAAAGTACAGACCTGCTCAACAACAGCTGGACTCCTACCAACACAGGTGCTACTGTGCCCAAGGCATCCAACACATCTAACTTCTCTACCAACACCCAGTCTATGAGCTACTACATTGAGAATGGCTCATTTACCCGCCTCAAGAACCTACAGCTTGGATACACCTTCTCTCCAGAAGTTGGCAACAAGCTCGGACTCGGAAGCGCTCGGATTTATTTGCAGGGAACAAACCTTTTCACTCTTACTCAGTATTCAGGTATGGACCCAGAAATCAGCGGAAGCGATACATCTTTCGGTGTTGATGAAGGAAACTATCCTGTCGTGAAACAATTCCTGGTGGGCCTCAACCTTGGATTCTAATTCTCCACAGAACAAAAAAACTAAGAAATGAAAAATCATATCATAACCAGAGTACTGGCTTTTCTGCTCGTGTTCGGCTCGATGAACTCCTGCAGTGAATCATTCCTCGATGTTAAGCCAAACGGAGCCCTCGACGCTACCGTTCTTGGAACTGCCGATGGGATTGACAAGCTCCTCGTAGGTGCTTATGCCATGCTCGACGGGGTTTCTGCCAATGGTTTCGGCTGGGAATCAGCTGCTTCCAACTGGGTATTCGGATCTATCAGAGGCCTGGAAGCCAATAAGGGTTCTGACGCTGGTGATCAGCCAGATATCAACCCTATTCAGACATATTCTGAAACATCTACCAACCCTTACCTCAACATCAAGTGGCGCTCTCTCTATGATGCCATTGCTCGTTGTAACTCTGCCATGCAGGTAGTTGTTGCTGCCGAGGAAGCAGGAACCATTACTGCCGCCGAGGCAACCTCTTTCAAGCAGCAGCTTCGGGCTCTTCGTGGTCACTACCACTTCGAAGCCTGGAAAATGTGGGAGAAAATCCCTTACCTCGACGAGAATACCGATGCCAAAACGGTCACCAATTCTGCCGACGTGCGCGACCTCATCATCGCTGACCTTCAGTTTGGAAAAGATCTTCCTAACAACATGGGACAGATCGGACGTTTCAACGGTACAGTTGTGAAAGTGATCCTGGCTAAAGCGCTCATGCAAATGACTGGCGACTATGCTACTGCCAAAACCCTCCTACAGGAAGTGGTGTCTGGTGGTACCAAGCCCGATGGTTCTGCCATTGGTCTTGCTCCTACCTTTGGGGAGATTTTTGACGCCGAAAACCGCAACGGAATCGAAGCCGTTTACACCGTACAGTACTCCGTCAACGACGGATCTGGTGGATGGAATGGTGGATGGGGTGAAGTCCTCAACTTCCCTTACAAGTCTGGCGAATCTCCGGGCGGTTGCTGCGGATTCTTCCAGCCTTCTCAGGAGTTGGTGAACTCTTTCCGCACCGAAAACGGTCTTCCACTTCTCGACAACTCTTACAATAGCAATCCTGTACTCAACGACCAAGGCCTCGCGCCTGGTGATGCTAGCTATGTAGAAGATCCGGGTCCACTTGACCCACGTCTCGACTGGACTGTAGGCCGTCGCGGAATCCCTTACCTCGATTGGGGTGACCATACAGGTTCTGATTGGGTGCGTGATCAGTCCTATGCAGGACCATTTAGCCCTAAAAAGCAGGTCTATAAGAAGGCACAGGAAGGAAACCTCACAGAAGTAGGTAACTGGACCTCCGGCTACACGGTGAATGGCTACCGCATGATTCGCTTTGCTGACGTGCTGTTGTTGCTCGCTGAGTGTCAGATCGAAACAGGCGACCTCGCTGGTGGTCTTGCCAACATCAACCTTGTGCGTAACAGAGCTGCCAATCCAAATGGATTCGTGAAGGAAGCTAATGGTACTACCAATGCTGCCAACTATGTGATCTCTCCTTATGCTTCTTTTGCCAATGCTGATGAGGCACGTAGTGCCCTCCGCATGGAAAGAAAGCTGGAGCTCGGCATGGAAGGCCACCGCTACTTCGACCTCAGAAGATGGGGCGTTGCTGAAACCGAAATTACCCGCATGCTCAACTATGAGAAGACACTTCGTTCTGCTCTGTATGGAAATGCGACTTTCGGTGCTGAAAAAGTGAAGTTTCCGATCCCTCAGCGTCAGATTGACCTGAGCAACGGAGCACTTACTCCTAACTAATCAGAGATTCGTCTCTTGTTGAATATGATAAGGCCGTCCAGAATGGGCGGCCTTTTTGTTGAGCCCACTGAGTAGAGCCAAACATGTCTTCTATCCGCTTTCCACATTTCCTCCTAGGATCAGCGGCTTTCTTCCATCATGCATCTTCTGGTAAAATGTGTGAGCCCACACATGAAAATGCGTACATTTATTCTGCGTAGGAAAACAGCTACACGAACAAGATATTACGATTTTTAAATATGAATAAGCTCTTGCTTTTGATGGGAATGGCTCTGCTTTTGGCCTGTCAGGAAACTCCACCAAGGTTTGAAA
>JANQTF010000084.1 GCA_030731845.1 Bacteroidia bacterium
TGGACATTCTCCAGCCGGTATTCATAGCTCAGGTTGACAGAGAGCGTTTTGTGGAGTTTGGCCGCGATTTTGGGCCGGAGGATGAGATAGTAATCTGACTTTTCTATCAAAGAATGGCGATAGAATAAGTCATTGGAGAGCAAGACTCTTTCTTTGAATAGCTGGTGTTCATGAATCAGACGTAGAATGAATATGGGCCTGTTTCTGACGGCTCCCAACCGATCGCTATTGAGAAATGAGGCTCCCTGATCATCATAATGGGTGTAGTCATACCCAAGGCCAAGGTCCATGCGGGCAGATTGTCCCTGCCAGGATTGGCTGGTACTCATCCCGGCTCCGGCCAGGTGCCGATGGATCACCCTGAACATCAGGTTATTATCAAAGTGATAAAAGGCAGTAAAAAACAGCCGTTTGCCTTTCGGACGGAAGGAGGCCTGAATGAGTTGATACCAATTGTTTTCGATGGTTTGCCCCAGGGTTTGGTTGAAACGATAGGAGGTTAGGTTATGTACCTCCCAATGGCGGAGGCTAAGGCTGAAGTCCAACTGGTTGGCATAGACAAATTGCTGGAAGATCCCTCCAATATGTCTGGCAGAAACCCCGACTTTCAGATCGTATTGAAGGGTGCTGGTGGTATCCTGGGCGATTGCGGACAACGAATGTATGAGAAAGAGAAAACCGAACAATCCTTTCGAAATCGATTGATTCAAACCTGGGATGAGGGGGAGTAGCTGCAAGCCTCTGAAGTTCATTGGGGCTTTGTATGACGTTGAAGGAATCAATTAGCTGGGGCAAAAAAAAGCGAACCATCATCTGCTTCTGGTTCTGAAGAACAGATGATGGTTCGACATATCTGGAGAAGACTATTGCTCATCGGTCTCAGACAAGGCTTCAATCATCAGCTCTGCAAAGAGGGCACTGCTGTGCTGCTGCTGACCAGTGATCAGACGGCCGTCCCGGATGGCAAATGGTTGCAAGGGGTCGGCTGCTTCATAATTCGTATTGGGATTCTTTCTGGCTTCTGTCTCAATGGTGTACTCATTCAGCTCGAAGCCTGCCGCTTCGTTGTTCATGGCTTCTTCCGCATCGCAATAGCCCGTCCAGGTTTTGCCGTCGGCGAGCATGGTTCCGTCGCTCAATTGGGTCCAAAGCAGCAGGCTGCTTCCGTGGCAGAGGGTTCCTACGATTTTACCTTTTTCGTAAAACTCAGCGATGAACTGATGCAGGGCAGTGTCATCCTTGAAGGTGATGAGCGGGCCCCCGCCACCTGCTACGCATACGGCATCGTAGTCGTCCACATTGACATCAGCGATGGCGAGGGTGTTGTCCATCAGCTTGCCAAAAGATTCGTGATTGCTGAAACCAATGGTTACCAGATCGTTGGGATAAATGGTTTGTTCGTTCTCCGGATCAGAAAAGCCGTCAAACTCAACTTTTCCCCCTTGAGAAGAGGCCAGATCTACCTCATACCCCGCCTGGATAAACTCAAAGAAAGGCCGGGTCATTTCCTCCGCAAAAAATCCTACAGGCAGCATGCCCTTGAGCATGGCCGGATTGGAGACGATGTACAGGATTTTCTTTGGCGGGTACTTGTAAGGGGCAGTTCGTCTGATTACTTCAGTGTTCATTTCCTCTGTATTTAATGGTGATTCATTTGTCTGTGCAAACCCCATCGAGCTGATCGTCAGCAAGGAGCACAGCATCAGCATACGCACTTTCATGTGGCCTTTCGTTTTTGTAATAAAAAATGAGTGTCTGTCATCAGTTGCATTTGATGACAAGACAAAGGTGCCCCATGACAAAAGCGCATACTTACAGATATCCCCGAAAGACTAAATGAATTCCCGGATCAAGCCAGGAAAGAGCAGCAACTCGAGGGCATTCCGCCATTACCAACACCGGGGTTACAGAAAACGAGGGATCCATTCCTGACCTCGCGCACAACATCGGAAATCAGTATCGGATTTTTACAGATGATGTGCAGCTACTTCAGAATCATTCTCTGGAATCCACCTCGGTAGTCGGGGAGAATGTTGATGTTTTCTCATTTTCTTTATGGCTGCTTTACTTTTTCCTGGCATCAGGTAGTTCATAGAGATTTCCCTTGCAACGCTAAATTTTGTCGCGGCGTGACCTTTTCTCATACGACTGGCATCTTCTTCACAACCTACATCGAGCATTTGATGAAGGGAATTTTCTATCGCCCAATGTTGTCTGATTTTTTCAGCCAACAGCTCTATATCGCTCGATAGGCTGGTTATATAGAAGTTGATTTCTTCGGTGAGCTCACTACTATTTCGTGTTTCCCGACGATAGCGTTGAACTTCAACTAGCTGTGACATCTGTGTATGAGGCGCTCTAACCTGATGGTCAACAAGAGTCGCAGGGATGCTAACGGAGCTAGCAAACAGCAAAAAGAGAACCTCAGGTAGGGTCCACTAGAAGATGTATTGATATCGAGGATCAGCGATCATGCTGAAATGCTGATTCCGCTGAGTAGGCCATCAAAACTATTACCTTTATCTTGTTTCTCCATTAGGCCAGGATAGCTAGTTTTAACTACTCTTTGTGAAATGCGTCAACCCTTCTCCTTCCCCCCAAAGTCATTAGCCCCCTCCCACAATTTTTATCCCGCGCAAAAGCTCTTTCCGAAACTCCATCATTTACCCCTATCTTGCATCCCTAGACTGCACAAGATATGAATTATCGAGTTGGACAAAGGGTTCGAAATCTCCATCACGTGGGAGAAGGTGTTATCATCGCGCTGTTGGATGCAAGAACTGTGGAGGTAGATTTTGGCGATGATTTTCCCATCGACATGGACATCGACGACATCATCCCTGTAGATGGGGCCGAGAGCAAGTATCATGGTGGCAGTGCCGAAGGTAGCACCGAAGAAAATCACGACCCAGATGTGAGAAAACCCCTCACCCTCGGGTCGGCGCTGCTCGACGTGAGCCTCGTGTTTGTGGCCCGAGACGACGATCGCTACAAGCTAATTATGGCCAACCCTGAGCCTACGCAGGTGCTCTATGCCGTGTATCTGCGCGAAAAAAATCGCTATCAGGGTCTGGCCTCCGGCCTGCTCAACTCGGGCACCGTCAAGGAAATAGCCACCCTTAGTGGTGCCGAACTAGACCGCACCCGCTCCTTTTTGGTACAAGTGATCAATTATGTGCCTGGCAAGGGACATCCACATAGTCCTCTCACGTCAGAGCTCCCCTGGACTCGCAACAGCATCCGAATGCCTGCCCGATTTTTGGAGGCCGTAGGAGAACCCGCCTGGGTCTTTTCTCTGAGAAAAAACATCCAGCAAGAAAGCATCGAGACCCTGGCTAGCAGTGAGTTTCTGCGCGTGACCCGCGAGGAGCAACCACAGCGAGAGGTACACCTCGAGGCCGATCTTCACCTCGAAGAATTGGTGGACTATCCAGACAAGATCCCGGCAGGAGAAGCGTTGAGAATACAGCTCGAAGAAGTGGCGCGTGTGCTCTCTGATGCCCTGGTGAACCATGCGAGCTCTCTGGTGCTCATCCATGGCATTGGGGAAGGAAAACTCCGGCAGGAGGTGCATGCCATGCTCAAGCGCACGCCCCATGTCAAATCCTTTGAGGCAGCCGATTCCCGTAAATATGGCCAAGGAGCCACCAAAGTATTTTTTCAGTGAAAATATGTTTCGCGCTTTTTCTCTCGCTTTCCGGAATTTCATGGCTTGTTGCTCAAGAGGATAGCAGCAGGATGTCCTACATCTACCTCGAATCCTACCGACCCGGCGACAGCCTGGCACCACAGCCATGGGAAGGAGATATGATGCGAAACAGGGTGTTGGTGCGGATCAATCTCTTCCATCCCGGCAATGCGCCTTTGCAGAGTCTCGCTGCTCCGACTCCTTTTGATCAGCTCTGCCCTGGACTGGTGGGCCTCATTTTGGGCGAGCTGCATACAGGCAGACTTCTGGCATTGCATCCGGCCAACCCTCGCTATCAAATAGGGTATGGCGATTTCCTGTCCACCCTTATTCTGTGGCAGGGATTGGGCAGCATGTGGGAAAACGAGCAGATCGCAGGGCAAGACCTCGGGTTGGAGTGGCTACAACCGGGGATCGACCTGATTGCCGACAAGAGTTTTGTGAGGCAAAATAGCCGCGAGGCATTCCGCATTCGCTACGTGAGGCTCATCTGGAACCATCCGGGGCTGGCCCTGGGGCCAAGAGCAGTCATGCTCATCCCGTATGACAGGCTCAGGCCACTGCTCCAATCGCTAAGCTGCGAGGCAGGACCACAATCGCCAGCCAACATCAGCGTGGCGGAGTTTCTCGAGCAGCGCTACTTTGTGGGGCAGCCACTCCGGCTCCCCGACGATCCCGTGATCGTGCTGCCTTTTGGCCTCCATGATGCAGCTACCATGCCCGACATAGATTGGAACAGGTAAACTGGATCAGGAAAAAATGATCAGGATGCGCCTGCGCCAATGGTGTAGCCAAATAGGCCCCGCTCCTTCACTGCATCTTCTACCTCAACCGGCACCATGGCTTCCCAGCCAGGTTTGCCAGCTTTGATCATAGACAGCACTTCATCCGAGGTGATGTGAAGAATATTGGGATCGACCCCAGTGATGTCTTCGATCTTGTTGCTGGCATGAAGATATTGGAACAAATGCTGCATATCTGGCGCAAGCCTGAAATTGTTGCAGGTGTAAAGTTCGTCGGTGTAGTCTTTGCGGGCGGGGTAAACGAAGAGTTTGATATTCGACCCAAATAAGATCCCGAAAGACTCCAAAATGCCCCCACGCAGATCCTGATAATAAGATTCGTCGAAGATCAGCTCCATGTTATAGACGCCCAGCACGATGCCAACTTTTTTGCCTCGGGTAAAAGGTAGCAGGTAGGAAATCAGGCGATAGTATTCGGTGTAATTGGAGACAAGTACCCAATGGCCAAGGGAGTTAAGGATATCAACCCGGTCGAGAAAGTCTTTTTCTTCGATTTTTCCATCGGCTGTGAGGGCCCTGAGGGTAAGCTCAGAGAGCACGATGGTATTGTTTTCATCTACATCCGGCTCTTCTACAAACTGCTCGAAGCCAGATTTTCGCATATCGAGATTCACGTGCGTGAGCGGTCGAAACCGACCTCTAAGGATGAGGATGTTTTTCTTGTAGAGAACTTCAGATGCGTGTGCCACAGCGCCGTTTGGGCCAAACATGGCCGCTTCCGTCATGCCATTTTTTACGAGATTGAGACTGAGCAGGCGGTTGTCCACCCATTCAAAGTTGGGCCCTTCGAGGCGGGCCATATCCACTTCAATCCGGTCTGAGTTGAGCCCTTCCATGAGGGTTTGGAGAATGAGCTGGCTGCTATGCGGAAAGTGAAAGCAGGCATAAATGAGATTCACGCCAATGATACCGATGGCTTCTTGTTGCCAGATCACTTCGGAGTCTTTGAGCACAATGTGGATCACCGCCGTGTTGGGCTCAGAGTTGGGCGTGAGCTGAAAGCGAAGGCCGATCCAGCCATGGCCACGGTTGGTTTTGCGAAAGTTGAGGGCTTCTACGGTATTAGCAAGGGCAAAAAAGCAGGTGCGGTCTTTTCGCTCCCGCAGTCGCTCGTGCAGCAAGTCATACTCATGTTTGAGCATGGTATCGAGCCGCTCCTGGCTCACATATCGCTTGGTCTTGCCGTAAATCGCATCACTAAATTGCATATCGTAGGCCGACATGCTCTTGGCAATGGTGCCCGAAGCTCCGCCAGCCTTGAAAAAGTGGTCGGCGATCTCCTGTCCGGCCCCGATTTCGGCAAATGACCCGTAGTACAGAGGATTCAGGTTGATCTTGAGCGCTTTCTCCTTGGTGGTGAGTTCGCGAAGCTGCTCCATAGCGGTATGATAGATTGGCGTATAAGTGACGGGAACAAAACTATCGAATCCCTCCGCAAGTTCCACGTCAAAGCCAAAGGAATGTTGACAAGAGGCAGACAGAAGATTTTTCGTAGTTTTCAGAAAAATATGATCGCCTTGAATAAACTCATCTTCTTCCTCACCTGTCTGACACTCGTTGCCTGCCAGCAGATCCCGCCCCGCACGCTCGTATATAACGGCAATATCTATACCGCAGACAATACCTATCCCAAGGTGGAGGCGATGGTGCTGGAAGGGGAGAACATCATTTTTGTAGGGCCGCTCGAAGACGCACTTACCCTGATCGACCCGGCCACAACCGAGACCCTCGACCTGAAGGGGCGCACCGTGATCCCCGGCTTCGTAGAAAGTCATGGGCACTTCATGGGCATGGGACGCATGGCCTTTTTGCTGGATCTGAGCACAGCCAAGAGCTTTGAAGAAACCCTTCAAATGGTAGCTGATTCGGCTGCCGTCCGCCCAGCAGGCAGTTGGATCGTGGGTCGCGGTTGGCATCAGGACAAATGGAGCGATACGCCCGAACTCGTAGAGGG
>JANQTF010000085.1:0-5678 GCA_030731845.1 Bacteroidia bacterium
ACAACATCAAATCCAAGTACGAAGATCACCACAACGTCAACTATACCGACGAGGCGATTGAGGCTTGCGTGAAGTTGAGCGACCGCTATATTTCCGACAGATACTTCCCTGATAAGGCAATCGATGTGCTCGACGAGGCTGGGTCCAGAGTACACATCACCAATATTCATGTGCCACAGAGCATCCTCGACCTTGAAGCCAAGATCGAAGAGGTGAAGGAACTGAAAAATAAGGTGGTAAAAAGCCAGAAGTACGAAGAGGCGGCCCAGCTCCGTGACCAGGAGAAGCGACTCCTCGAAGACCTCGAAACCGCCAAGGTGGAATGGGAAGAGGAGACCAAAAATCGCCGCTACACTGTGTCTGAAGATGATGTAGCCAGCGTGGTATCCATGATTACAGGTGTGCCTGTGACCAAGGTCGCTGCGGGGGAGATCGCCAAGCTTAAGCTCATGGGCGAACACCTCAAGAAGGAAATCATTGGTCAGGATGCTGCGATTGACAAGCTAGTCAAAGCCATCAAGCGCTCACGCCTTGGCCTCAAGGATCCTGAAAAACCGATCGGTTCTTTTATCTTCCTTGGCCAAACAGGCGTTGGTAAAACAGAGCTTGCCAAAGCACTCGGTCGCAGTATGTTTGACTCAGATGAGTCTCTCATTCGACTCGACATGAGTGAATACATGGAGAAATTTACCGTTTCTCGCCTCATTGGGGCCCCTCCGGGATATGTAGGCTATGAAGAAGGTGGTCAGCTCACTGAGCGCGTTCGTCGCAAACCATACTCCGTCGTGCTTCTCGATGAGATCGAAAAAGCGCACCCTGATATCTTCAATATCATGCTTCAGGTGCTCGACGATGGCATCCTCACAGATGGTCTCGGGCGTCGCATCGACTTCAAAAATACCGTCATCATCATGACCTCCAACGTTGGGGTGCGTGAGCTCAAATCCTTCGGAACTGGTGTTGGTTTTACCACCAAGACTCGTGAAGGTCAGACCGATGAGATGATGCGCTCCACCATCGAAGGAGCCATGAAAAAAGTATTTCGTCCAGAATTCCTGAACCGGATTGATGAGGTGATCATCTTCAACGAGCTAGAAAAAGAGCACATCCTGAAGATCATTGACCTGAACCTCAAAGACGTGTTTGGTCGCATCGAAGAGAAAGGCTACCTCATTGAGCTATCTCAAGCTGCGAAGGAATTTATCGCTGAAAAAGGATTTGACAAGCAGTTTGGTGCACGCCCATTGCAACGAGCACTTCAGAAATACCTCGAAGATCCCATTGCAGATGAGATCCTCGGTGGAGAAATTGCGATCGGAGATGTGCTCTTCGTAGATTTCGACAAAGAAAAAGAACTCATCACCGTAGCGGTCAAGCAAGGGCCTGAACTTCCACCTGAAGCGCCTTCCACAGAGAAGGAAGAGGAGGAAGCTGAAGAATCCTGATCTGTATGACCACCTGATTCCACAAAACCTCGCAGACAAGGATTTTCGAATCCTCTGCGAGGTTTTTTTATTGAAATGAAGAATATTGTATGTCGGCAATTAGCCCATCGGCCATTCACCCCCCCTACATAACCCTCGTGCTCGGGGCTTCTGAAAACCCAGCAAGATATTCCCATATCGCCACTCACATGCTCCGAGAGTATGGCCATCCTGTTGTAGCCATAGGGGCAAGCGAAGGAAAAATTGGCGAAGTCCCGATTCAGACCACGATAGATTCTTTGGATCAATCGGGGATTGATACAGTGACCCTCTACCTTGGGCCATCACGACAGCAGCCCTTCGAAGAGTGGCTTCTCAGCGCCAAACCAAGAAGGGTAATATTTAATCCCGGCACCGAAAATCCTGCACTTGCCGCAAGGTTGATTTCGGCGGGTATTCAGCCTGTGGAGGCTTGCACCCTTGTGATGCTACGCACCCAGCAATACTAAGGGCGATTTATTCACAGGGTTGACTTACTTAAGTTATTTGCCTACTTTATGAGGCAGATAGAATAAGCTCTTCCTTTTATGCCTGAAAATCTTGCCTCTGCTGTGACAAATGGGATTCGGGTTGATGTACGAACTACCTACGTAGAAGACGAGTCGTCTCCCAATCACTCTTACTTCGTGTATCTCTACCAGATTGAGATTACCAATGAGTCGGAAGAGGAGGTGCAACTACTCCGTAGAGAATGGACCATCGTGGATGGTATGGCGCAAAAACGCCTCGTAGAAGGAGATGGGGTAGTAGGCAAACAGCCGGTCATCGTGCCTGGGCAAACTCACCGTTATGTAAGCGGGTCCAATCTGCCAACGCCCGTTGGAATGATGAAGGGCAAGTATCTGATGGTAAGACTTTCTGACCAGCAACAATTTTGGATAGACATTCCTTCCTTTACCCTCTACGTTCCTCATCTTGATAATTGATTTCTCCGATTTGGGGAGATATCTTTCACCCCAGGATCAAGAGAATTTATGAAGACAGTCACAGTCCAATACCTTGGAGAGCTCCGCGTTGAAGCCACCCACGAGCAATCTGGCAGCAGCTTAATTACCGATGGGCCGCTCGACAATGAGGGACAAGGGGAATCCTTTTCGCCTACAGATCTGCTTGCCACTGCCATCCTCACCTCCATGGTCACCATGATGGGGGCGGCGGCGCGCAGCCATCAGCTCGATCCGGGAAGGGTCTCGGGAAGTGTAGTGAAAAAAATGATTGACAAGCCAAGGCGCGTTGCTGCCCTTGAGGTGGTATTGAGTATGGAAGGTCATCAACTCGATGAAAAAGGGAAGGGTATCCTAGAAGCCTCGGCCCTATCTTGTCCTGTTACGCGAAGCATCCATCCAGACATTCAACTCATCCTGACGTTCCAATACCAATAGGCATATCCATCCTTGTATCAGGCTGCGCTTCTCACGATTTTACCCGGGTTGATAGAGAAGTGGCTGGCATGATAGACTACTTCGCCATTGCGAATGAGAATCGCCTGGGGCGACTGATGTGGCACACCAAATTTACTGGCAATGGCATTGGATACCGAACGGTAGCGAAGCAAATCGAGGTAGTGAAGCTCCACGTGCTCATTCAAATCAGCGATGGCTTCTTCGAGGTTGGCATGGGCCTGCGCCGAAATACCACAGGTGACACTGTGCTTGAAAATGAGTTGTGGGCGAACGAAAGAAGCTTGCCGAAGCTCATCTAACTGAGCCTCGGAATCAAGAGTTTTCCAAAAGGACATGTTTCTAGCGGTGATTTCCTACTTTTGTAGCCTGGCAAACTTTACCATAAGTACAGCCTGAAGTGGTGGCGGCCAATGAACCGAGCAACATCAGGGCGATTGCGATTTGCTTAACACGCTTCATGAAACGTAATTTAGAGGATGAATACAATGGGATTCGTTGGTAATTTACAACGTTCCTGTGGATAGTAAAAGTACAATAAGGTAGCGGATCTTGGAAACGGAAGGGTGGAAAATTCTAACAACAAAGAAGATCGAAGATTTCGTAGAGAAAAACCTCTCCGAAAACCCTGCTGAGCTGGCCCTTAGGCTACCCAATAACGAGTTTCCGGTTGCATTAGTTTCTGCCCGCATCAAATACCTTCAGAAGGCGAAAGCTAAATTGCCAACTTTTTATGCGTCTCGCTGCTTCTTTACGCCCAAAGCCTACGAGCAGTGTAGCAGCGAAGCCGCCGTGCTCCTCAAATCCCGAAACGGCCATTCAGCGCTAGACCTCAGCTGCGGCCTCGGCGTGGACACATGGAATTGGGCCAGGCAATTTGAGCATGTCACTTCCTTGGAGCCGGATACCGAGCTTTCTTCGATCGTTCAGGAAAATCTTGGTCGCCTTGGCCTTGCCAATGTCAAGCTTCACTCAATACGAGCAGAGGATTTTCTTGCCGCCTATGACGGGCCCGCTTTTGATCTGATCTATGCCGATCCTGATCGTCGCGATGAGCACAATCGCCGCCTTCATGATCCCCGTGAAGGGTCCCCCAATCTACTTGAACTTTGGCCCCTTCTGCGCAAGCATGGTCGCAGCCTCATGATCAAACTCTCCCCGATGGTGGATGTGCAGGAGGCCACCCGTATGTTTCCTGAGGCAAGTAGCATCATCGTTTTGTCGGTAGATGGAGAATGCAAGGAAGTGCTTGTCGAAATCGTCTGGGAATCGCCCATCGCTGAGCCTCGGCGTGAGCTCTGGATCTCGCGACAGGGCGAGGTCATGAAACTTGCCTTGCCTGGCAGGCCTGCCACGACAGAAGCTGCGCTACCTGATCCGCATGCGATCCGTGCCCTCGCCGAGCCCGATGTGGCCGCCTACAAGGCCAATGACCTTCAGGGGTTTCTCAATGCCGGTGATTGGCGTAGTGATTGGCAGTGCAACCACCGCCAGGGATTTTATTGGTCGGCCCAAAACCCGACAAAGCCTTTTCCAGGGCGAATTCTTAGGGTGGAGCAAGCCTTTCCTTTCAAGCCAAAGGCCATCGCCAAATTTCTCAAAAGCAAGGGAATCGCGCGGGTGGATATCACCCGCAGGCATTTTCCGCAATCTGTGGTTGAGATCCGCAAAGCGCTGCAGCTCAAAGACGGCGGTCCTTACCAACTCTGGTGCACAGAGATCGGCAAGGAAAAATGGGCATTTTTGGGAAAGTAGCTTCCTGCTACATTCTCACGACCAATTTTCCGGAAAATACCTGGCCCAGGGTTTCGACTACATACAGATAGGTGCCTGCTGGCAAACCTTCTGTCGAAATCGGAATTTGACTGAGGCCTGCCCGGCCTTCGGAGTCTGCGATTTGTCGCACAGGTTGCCCGCCCATATTGAGCAGTTTCACACGAATGGGGCTATCTTCTGGTAGGGAATAGTGCAGACTGGTTTCGCCTGTATCTCGCTGATAACGAATGTGATGCACAAATTCTGGTCCAGAAGGCGGATACGGAAAGTCGGCACACTCGATGCCGAGACCCCGCACCCTGGTAAATGACTGTCCCATGATGCCATCCACAAGGGTGGGGTCGAGGCAGAGCCACTGCTCCAGTACGGTTGCGTAGATTTCGCGAAAATCGGTGTGATAGGCAAGGTTGCCAAATTGATCGGGGTTACGCATGTCTGGCTGGGTGCCGAGGAGGCCATTGCCCTGCAAGCCTGGTCCAAACATGAGCAGCGGTGCTGCTGAGCCGTGGTCGGTGCCGCGTGAGCCGTTTTCTTCTATTCTCCGCCCAAATTCTGAGAAGGTCATGGTCAGCACCTTTTGGTCATGCCCGGTTTTGCCCAGGTCCTGATAGAATGCCTGGATAGCTCCGGCTACTTCGCTCATGAGCCTGCTATGGTTGTTGGCCTGATCGGCGTGGGTGTCGAATCCGTCGATGGAGACGAGGTAGAGCCGGGTGCCCAGGCCACCTTGTATGAGCCTGCCTACGAGGGCAAGTTGCTCTGCCAGGTAGCTTCGATTGGCATATTCGAAGTTATTTTTCCCTTTATCGTAGGCCTCTTTGATTACTCCTGCATAGGAAAACGTGTTGTTGGCCATGGCGCGCATGAACTTGAGCTCTTCGCCATAGCAACTCTCGGGCAGGTTGGTGGTGTCGTAGAGCTGGCCCTTCTGAGCTATTTCATACAGCTCTGTGGGATTAGAAACCGCCACAGACATGTTGAAATTACTGCCTTCAAAAGTGAGGCCACCGGCAGCTCC
>JANQTF010000085.1:5778-8287 GCA_030731845.1 Bacteroidia bacterium
GCATTTTCGAGTGCGTAGGTGAGGGGGGAAGCGGCGAGCGGCGAAATCGGAAACTGTCCAAACAAAAAGGAGCCTGCTCCCACCATTCCCAATTGATTGAGAAAGGTGCGGCGACTATAGGTCTTGTGTTCCAATTCATGAGCCTGCCCGTCTTGTGTGCGGCTGCCCTTGCGGTAAGGGGGATTCTTTTTTGTACTCATGACAGTTGAAATTCTGGGAGACGGGCAAGATGGCTGAGGAGGTGAAAAAGCTGCCAGGTGGCTTGGGGCCAGTTGAGGTTCCAGCTACCATCGTCGAAATAGTTGCTGGGGATGTCGCTGCGAAATACGATCGAGGCGCGATCGTAGGCCAGTGGATCTTCGAGGCCTTTGGAAAATAAGGTATCGATGATGGTTTGGGTGATGATATCGGGATCTGATTGGCTGGGAGAGATCGCGCTGGCCCAGTCGCGCAGGTGGGTGGGATGATATTCCGCGGCGAGATAATGGAGGTATTCCATCATTTTCCACCTGTCTGATAATCGGCTGGTGCTGATCCATTTGTGGTGGCCCGGCCATCCTGCCACATCAGTTGGGGAAAAGAGCTGTTGCCCGAGATTGGTTGCTCCCCAAAAATAATCGACACCGTAGTTGTTGTAGGGTACTTCGATCTCGTTGAGTTGTTGGCAAATCATCTGGAAGGGGCTTTTGATCTGGATGCCAATGGCCTCGGGGTCAAAAAAGTGCTCGCTTTTGAACAGCATGCGCAGTACGGGCGCGATTTCCCACCCTGATTGCTGGAAGATGGCTGCCATGTGGGCCACTACTGCATCATTGACTTCGTCGTACACAAAAAAGCGATATAGCTTTTTGCATATATAGGTAGCGATGAGGTCTCCGCGCTGCTCAAAGAGGATATTGATCACATCATCATAGCCCCAGGCTCCAGTCTGTCCGAATATGGTTTTGTCTCCAAAATCAAATCTGATGGGATCAAATTTGGCCACGATGGTATCTTCATTGTACCACCCAGTGAGGGCACGAGCGGTTTCTACGATGTCTTGCTGTGTATAGCCATTGTCTTGCCCCAAGGCGAAGAGCTCATAGAGTTCGCGGGCATAGTTTTCATTGGGGCTTTGGACGGTGCTGTATTCGCCATTGAGGTAAATAAGCATGGCTGGGGTGATGCCGATGGCGTGCACAAAGTCTTTGAAATTGCCAAGTGCATGAATCTGTAGCAGTTTGTGATACTGAAGCAGGCCTGGAGGCGTTTGGTGCCCTTCAAACTCAGTGACAAAGTGATTGCTCCAAAAGAGCATAAGCTTCTCGCGGAGTCCTCCGCCTACCATCTCTATGACACGCTCGTAGGCCCATTCGAAATAATGCTGGTAAATCAGGTCAAAATCACGGCCATTGGCATTGTCATAGGAGAAAATGGTCCATTCGCCCCAGGCAGGCAGGGGCGACAAGGGCCTTGCAATGGCCTCATTGATGAGTTGATCCACGAGTGTGGTTGGATCCATCTGCACAGCAGCCTCGATGCTGGCCTTGCCAGCGCCAAAGGCGATGCGCCGATAGAGGTGGCGAGCCATGCTCACATCCCATGGCTTGGCCTGGGAGGGCACATAGGGCTCAGTCGAATCAGTGAGGCAAATTCCGGTGGGCATACACGAAGGATAGAAAGTAGTTCATTCTCAGAATGAATATAGGAGAAAATCTATAGAAATGCAGCGGTAGTCTGTGGGATTCCGACCTCGGGGCATTTTTCCGCCTGTAAGACTTTGGGCTTAGGTGATATTGATGGACAAAAAAGCTAGTGCTCAAATAGTTAGGATATGCTGATTTTGCAATATTCTTGATTTTTGCAAAGAATGATACGGTACGTCACTTAAGCGATGTTGCACAATAGTGAATTGCAATGATTTACACACATTGCAATTACTTCTGTGACTGTCAGATGGGTATTGTCTGTCTGGTATTTCGGCATGCGAGAAGATCGTATAAATTATCCCAGGAAGGCTTCTGATATTCATTTCTGCTTTTGGAAGGATATTGATATTCAAGGATCCATAAACCAGACTGGCTTGCAGGTCTTCTCATTTGGGACGTTAATTCCGATCCACCATCTTATGTGATGGAGGATCCGCACGTAGTTTGCCCTATGTGGACTTCCGTGCCCTTTGCTTGAGTCACATCTCACCCTGTAAGTTGTGTAATAAATAATCCAATATTTGTTTATTTCTATTTATAGGAAATTGTAGTCTTGCCTAGCACAGCAAGATTCAATTACTCATGCGTACCCAGACACAACTTCAACACAAGAATTCCGTCGCGAATCGGCTCGAAACAGCCGTCGCCTTCGGTATCAAGGCAGGAACAGCCGGAGCCATTGCGCTTGCGCTGAGCCTGTTTATGACTGATCTTAGCCATTGGAAAGGAACCACACTTGGATACAAGTGGCAGTTGAGTGAAACGCATGTGAAACCTGGAGGATGGGTTACGGCCACACTTGAGATCCCTGAATCGCAGGA
>JANQTF010000085.1:8387-19633 GCA_030731845.1 Bacteroidia bacterium
ACTGCGGTGGCCGCGCCTTCGGGGCAGCTTGGCTATGAGGTTCAGGTAAGCAATCCCGCCAACGGGCTTAATTTTTTTGACCTTGGCACAGCCTTTTCGCTGGAAGTAGAGGTGGACCATCCTGGTTCACGGCTCATTGCAGAGCAGGTGGAGGTTTCCTCCAGCTATGCTTGTGGTGAGGTTGTGAGCCATGAGGACGGCCTCTCTATTCCCGGTCTGATCTTATTGCCAGGAGAACAACTCTTTGTGTTTGTGCCAGTGGAAAAAAGCCGGAATCTCTCCCCTGACAACATTAAGGTTGAGGCATCGGTGTTTGCTGGAGAGGTATTGCTGGGCTTGGGAAAACCCGTTTTGGGGCAGGAATATCCAGTGAGCTGGGAAGGATTTGACGGCGAGGTGCGAGAAAATCGTGCCTTGCTGAGCTGGAAGGTGAATAAGGAGAAAGGGAATAAGGGCTTCGTAATCGAATACAGCCCCAATGGCAAATCATTCACTGATATTACGTTGGTGCCAGGGAGTGAAGACCATACAGATTTGCTCACCTATCAGTTTGAATCTGAGCCACTAACCGTTGGTCGGCACATGTTCAGGCTTCGGCAGGTGGGTTTTGACGGATCAAGTAGCCATACCCGACAAGTTGAGCTCTTCATTGGCTGTGAAAGACCTGCTTCCATTAACCTCAGTTCCATAGACCCTCGGCAAGGTGGATATGCCTCCATCATGGTGCAAAAAGGACAACAGGCCAAGATCTCCCTCGCCGATCATCAGGGAAGAACCCTCAAAGTTCTCTACGAGGGATTCATGAACCCTTTGTTGTCTTATGAAATTTTTGTCGATCAACAGAAAATGCTACCCGGCGAATATCAGATCGTGATGGAGGGAAATACCGATAAAATCTTCCGCGAATTTACGGTTGAAAGATCCTGAGAATCAAAGAGGAATCATGAATTCTGATTACAGATAATTTTTCTCCTCCTCTTGCTGGATATTTGCCCGCTGATCATGCTACCTTGAGGCATCAGATGATCGTCTCACATGCTCGGACTTCCCTACCATATTCAAGAAATTGCCCAGGCTGGGGTTGCCAATGATCTCTTTCAAGGGATTTGGCCAGCCCCTTCCCTTCGCTATATTTCATTTGACACCCGTACCATCGCACATGGGGCTGCCACCATCTTCATCGCCCTGAGCACAGATCATCGCGATGGCCATGCTTTTGTAGAGGCGGCTTATGCCAAGGGCGTTCGTCATTTCATCACCCGCAAGCCACTCCCCTGGCGCGATGTCAACTGGGTCCTTGCCGAAGATCCATTGGCATTCCTTCAGCGCTGGGCCTATCATCACAGGTTGCGCTTTCACTATCCGGTGGTGGCAATCACCGGTAGCAATGGGAAAACCACCGTGAAAGAATGGGCCTCTACCCTCATGGAACAAGATGCCCGCATCGTGAAGAGTCCCATGAGCTACAACAGTCAACTGGGTGTCGCCATTTCTTTGCTTCATCTTCATCCACAAGCCGATCTCGCTCTTATTGAGGCTGGTGTGGGCAAAATCGGCGACATGGCCTCGCTTGCCGCCATGATACAGCCCGATTTGGGCGTGCTCACCCACATGGGCGCTGCACACGCAGATGGCTTTGACAGCGAAGCCCAAAAGCTCGAAGAAAAACTCCAGCTTTTTGAGGAAGCCGAAACGATTCTCACGACCTCCTTTCAACCTCACATTCAAGCCCAATATTCCCAACTGCCCTGGTCTGCTATCGGCAAAGGGCAGGGCGATGCGATCCGGTTAGTGGAAGAAAAAGAGCTTGATGGCGAATGGAAGATTACCCTCTCAGAACAAGAAGAGATCGTGGCCCTTTCCATTCCTCTCACAGGCAAGGCCAATCTCGAAAATGCCCTGCTTGCCATTCTCATTGCCCGAAAATTTGGCGTGAGCTATGCCACCATTTCGGATCGGATACGCTTTATCCGACCGGTAGAAATGCGCACCGAGATCATCACAGATCATCCGCTCATCACCATCATCAATGATGCCTACAATTCAGACATCGACTCCATTCGCAATGCTTTTCAGCAAATCAAGAACTATCAGCTTCGCTCACGACGCATCATCGTGCTGAGCGACATTGTGCATCAGGGTGCTGCACAGCTCAGCCTTCAGCAAGAGATCCTGGAGGAAGCGATCGACGCAGTTGGCAAAGACAATCTCTTTCTGGTAGGTCCTGTATTCGCCTCCCTCACATCTCATCATTCATTTGAGACTGTCGAAGACCTTCAAGCCGCGATCGATGTGGATGAATGGACCAATAGCACGGTTCTGCTCAAGGGCGCCCGATCCTTTGCCCTTGAGCGGCTCATTCCCTGGCTTCAGCGCAAGCCCAACGCTACTTTTTTCAAGATTGACCTCGCCCTTCTCAGTCACAATTACCGATTCCTCAAAACCCTCGTCCCGGATCATACAAAAATCATGGGCATGGTGAAGGCCTCTTCCTACGGTGGTGGAACCTGGGAAATCGCCCAAAAACTCGTGGAAGAAGGCGTCGATTATCTGGCAGTTGCCTACCCAAGTGAAGGGATCGAGCTGCGAGAGGCCGGCATCAATATCCCGATCATGGTGATGAATGCTGACCCAGATAGTGTAGCAGAGCTGATTCGCTATGACCTCGAGCCAGAGGTAGGGCACTTTCGCCTCCTGGATCGCTATGTGCAGGCGGCTTTGCTGGCAGACGCCACAGCGATGAATATTCACCTCAAGCTTGAGACGGGTATGGGCCGGCTGGGCTTTCAGGAAGGGCAGCTTCCGGAGTTGATGGAGCGCTTGCAGCGCCATCCGGATTTGCGTGTGGTGTCCATCATGACCCACCTTGCAGCAGCTGATACCCCGGCTGAGTCAGGCTTTTCCCGGCAGCAGGTCTCTAGATTTCAGCAGATGGCAGATCAGCTCAAAGAAGCAATGGGTCTGGAGCCGCTGAGGCATGTGCTTAATACGGCCGGGGTGTTGCATTTTCCCGAGTTTTGCTTCGATATGGTGCGCCTTGGTCTCGGGCTTTATGGCATTGATCCCACGCCAGACAATGCCGCCAAGGGGCAGCTCCAGGAAATTGGAAGCCTACATGCCTTCATTACCCAAATTGCTGACCATCCGGCTGGGGTGAGCATTGGCTATGGCCGCTCACAAACCACTGAAAGACCTACGCGCATTGCCACCGTCCCCATCGGCTATGCAGATGGGATTTTGAGGAATCTGGGAAATGGAAAAATCAGTTTTTTGGTGAACGGAAAGCCTGCCCCTACCTTCGGGAGGATCTGCATGGATATGCTCATGCTCGATGTCACCGATATTCCGGAGGCGAATGCCGGAGATGAAGTGGTGCTCTTTGGCAGGCAAGGGGAGGAAATGATTTCGGTCAGCAAGCTGGCCGAAGCTGCGGGAACCATTCCCTATGAAATTCTGGTTCGCATCAGCCCACGGGTTCGGCGCATTTTTGAAAAGGAATAGACAAAAGAGAATAGGCAAGATGATCAACACGAGCTACAAAATTCTGGAGCGGGAGGCTGCTCTTCATCGCATCAATTCCTGGCGCATCACGGGGCAGTCCATTGTGTTTACCAATGGCTGCTTTGATTTGCTACATCCTGGCCACGTGACCTATCTGGAGGCTGCGCGCAGCCTGGGTGATCGCCTCGTCCTGGGCCTCAACGACGATGCCTCCGTGCGACGCCTCAAAGGCGACACCCGGCCCATTCTCAAGCTGGAAGATCGCGCGAGAATCCTCGCTGGCCTCGCGGCCATCGACCTGGTGGTGCCATTTGGCGAAGACACGCCCCGCGAGCTCATCCTGATGCTCAGACCAGACCTGCTCGTGAAGGGCGGAGACTACACGGTAGATCAGATTGCCGGTGCGGAAGAGGTGCAGAGTTGGGGTGGCGAAGTGAAAATCATCACGTTCGTAGATGGCCATTCTACCACCTCCCTCATTGAGCGGATGAAAAAATAGCGGCGACCTACGCCTTTACCGGCTTGGCCTTCACAGCCTGCATGTCGAGGGCGATGTCGTGAATGCCCTCGGCATAGGTCATGGCACGGTAGTCGAATCGGCTGTTGAATTTGGTGCAGTCAAAGAGGTAGTCCACCTCATTTTGATACAGCATTTCTCCAATTTCCTTCATCATCGGATTGAACCAGCCCATGATGGTCATCATCCATTTTGGGATGGTCATGAAAGCGGGCTTAACGCCAAATTCTTTGGCAGCAATTTCAATGAATTCTTTGCCCGTGGGCGAGCTCATGTCTGAGGGCAGGTGCCAGATTTGGTTGTAGGCATCGGGCGTGTTGCCGAGCAGGGCAGTGCCGTAGGCGGCGTCTTTCACATGGGTGAAAGTGTGGCGGGTGTTGGCATCCACGAGCCATTGGGCTTTTTTGCCCTTGGCAAAGTTTTGAATCACCAGCAAATAGGTGTAGGCGAGCGGCGTGATGCCATAGAAATCGGCTGCGCGAGCCAAAATCGCCTCTATTTCACCTTTTGCGACAGCATCGAGTACCATGCGGTCGATGCGCGCTCGTGCTTCTCCTTTCTTGCTGGAAGGCGCAAACGCTGTCTCTTCATTCATCCACCCATCCACTTTTCCATAGGGATATACATTGTCGAAGAAGACGAGCTTGGCGTGGTGTTTTTTGCAGGCGGCAATCACGTTGCCCATGAGAATGGGCCAATCGCGGGTCCACACCTTGATGTCGTAGGGAAGTCCTACGGTGAGATACACGATCTCAGATCCTGCGACGGCGCGATCAGCATCTTCGGCCTTCATCAGGTCAGCTGACATGAGCTGCTCATTGCCTATGATGGCTTTGGGGGAGCGGCTCACGAGTCGTACGTATGGGGTAAAAGCGGGGAGAGCTTTGGCGAGTTCCGTGCCAATGATTCCAGTGGAGCCGAGGATAGTTTGCATGAAGAGGGAAGTAAGGTGTAGAATTGAACGGTGTTTAGTATTTGTACGTCGATTATTTTTATAAGGTTTTGGTGATAAAAAGCAAGCGATTGGCCGTAGGAGCCTGGCATCCTAAAGGTGGGTGTCCTCGCAAGGAGAGCGAAGAGAATCAGCAGGTTGGCAGATGAGCGGGCAGAGGCACTCAGATTGTGTGAAAAGTGACACGACTGGAAGATGGAATCTGCCAATTGAACATTTCAGGCTGATTGAATTCGGCAAATAATCGCAGACAATCAAAATCCTGATTATATTTAAGCTACCGGAATTACGAAAATTGCGAATAAATGGGGGATTCCGGGACCTTCACTGAAACGAACAACCCCAATATTCCATTCAACAATTCAATCTATGAGCGAATTACAAACGGGGCACCCACGCGGGCTATATGTCCTCTTCTTCTCAGAGATGTGGGAGCGCTTCTGTTATTACGGAATGCGTACCCTCCTCACGCTGTATTTAGTAAAATCCCTGTTGAAGGGAGATGGCGAGGCGAGTTTGATTTATGGAGCCTATACCGCCCTGGTATATGCTGCTCCCGTACTCGGAGGGCGCATGGCAGATCAGTTTTTGGGCTATCGCTGGGCGATCATGCTAGGAGCTGTGCTGATGGGAATCGGAGAATTCATGATTTTGGGTGGTGGAGAAAGTTGGCTCTTTGTAGGGATGGGAGCCATTATCGTTGGAAATGGCTATTTCAAGGCAAATATTTCCACCATTGTCGGAAAACTGTATGGTGAAAATGATCCGCGAAGAGACTCTGGCTTTACGATTTTTTATATCGGGATCAACATAGGGGCCTTTCTCGCTACCACAGTGGTGGCCTATGTAGGCGAAACCTACGGATTTGAGTATGGATTTGGCCTGGCTGGAATCGGTATGCTGTTGGGCTTGGTGATTTTCTATGTAGGGAGAGAGCGCTATAGCGCAGCCGAAGGACTCGAAGTACGGGAAGCTGGCTTAAAAAAGTTGTTTGGGCCAATCAATGTTGCTACAGCGATTTCGGTTGGATCAGTGCTTTTGATTCCTGTTTGCTATATCCTGATCAGTAACAACGTGATCCCGATGGACGTGACTGGCACCTTCATGGAAGGCTGGTACGAAAACCCTGCGGAGGCGTCTTTTCCGTTGATGACCATTTTGCTATGTAGCTTATTTGGCTATGTTGCCTGGAGCATGATCAAGGCAGGAAGAGAAGAAGGTGGCGTGTGGCGCGATCGCATGATCGCGTTGGTGATTTTCATGGTAATCAACGTGATTTTCTGGGCTTGTTTCGAGCAGGCCGGAACCTCCCTCACCCTATTTGCAGATCGTAATGTGGACAGAAGCATCTTTGGTTGGATCATGCCCGCTTCGATGACACAGTTTTTCAACCCAGCCTTTATCATGATCTTCGGGTCGATATTCTCCGTGATGTGGGTGAAACTGGATAAAATGAAGCGTAATCCAAGCATTCCGATCAAATTTTCACTCGGTATTTTGCAACTGGGTATCGGGTTTTTGATCACCTTGGTTGGTGCTCAATTCGCCACTGATTCCATGGCTCCATTGTTCACCCTTGTGTTCTTATATCTATTCCACACCACAGGGGAGCTATTCCTCTCCCCTATTGGTCTCTCGATGGTGACAAAATTGGCACCTACCAGAATTGCCGGAACGGCAATGGGAGGCTGGTTTCTGAGCTTTGCCATCGCGAACTACGCTGCGGGTGCCATTGCTACACTCACCGGAGCCGAAGAGGGCGCAGAACCTCAGACCCTCGCAGAAGGCCTATCGAATTATACTTCCGTATTCTCCAACCTGGGTTTTGTGCTCGTTGGGATCGCGATTCTGATTGCCTTGCTGTCTAAACCCCTCAACAAGCTCATGCACGGCGTGAGATAGGTTTCAGGGAAACATACCTTTATGCATGTCCGCGAAACTTTCTGGTTTCGCGGACATTTGTGTGTTAGAAACCTGCCTCTTGGCGCAATATGTCAAGGGTGAATGTAAGGTTTAGGTCAGAGGAGCAGGGGGAGAATTGTCAATCACGAGCAGGTAGTTGAAAAAAACTCCCATATTTGCAGGGAGTTTTTTTAAGATCGAGGAATACAGGCGCATGAATTTTGTCTCCCATTTTTACCTGGACCGGCAGCGGTCTGCCGATAGTCGCTTCTTTTTGGGGGTTATCACGCCAGATCTTGTTGGGATCTTCGATCGCCGCATCAAGCTTAAGCCGCACACCATGCCTGAGATCCTGCCTGAGCACCTCAGTCTTCCCCAACTTGCCTTTTACACAGGGGTGCAGCGCCATTTCGAGGCAGATGCGGTGTTTCACACCTGCGATTTTTTTCTGGAGGAGACCCGTGAGCTCGTGAGCCGTCTGCGGGTTCATTTTGAGGAAGATCAGCTTCCCCGAAGCTATTTTCTCGCTCATATTCTGGTAGAGCTCATCCTCGATAAGGTGCTCATGAAAGCTCATCCAGAGATTCTTCCCGAATTTTACGGTCACTTGGGGAGTATTCCTTATCAGGAGCAACTTTTGCTCACCGAGTGGGTATGTGGCACCCCGATGCATCGCTATCAGGCCTACATGATGCGCTTTCTCGAGAAGCAATATCTCTACGACTACGCAGAGTGGCGCCATATTCTCTTTGTGATGCGTCGCATCCTGGACAAGGTGAATATCAGCACAGGAGATACTCTGCATCATCCCAATATGCTGCGCGTGCTGCGGGAGTATGAGAGCAAGCTCATGGATACCTGGCCATCCTTGTTTCAAGAGATGAACCAAAAAATGCAGAAGCTCCCCTAAGAGAACTTCTGCATCTGTGCAAAGTATCCATAGCGAAGGCTACACCACTTTGATTACTTTCTGCTCGCCTTCGGTGATGGTTCCGAAACTTTCGAGATCCAGCCCGAGGCCTCTGGCCATTTGGGTGAATTCCCGCTCATATTCTGCCACCACAGCCACAAGCAACCCACCACTTGTCTGAGGATCGCAAAGGATGGCTTTCTGGTAGTCGGTGAGGTCGGAAATGAGGTGGCCATAGCTATCGAAATTGCGGTGGGTGCCACCGGGCACACAGCCCGCTTCGATGTATTCATCCACTTGGGGGAATACGGGCACATTGGCGAGCTGCACGGTGGCCGTGCGGCGCGAAGCCTGACACATTTCCACGAGGTGGCCCATCAGCCCGAAGCCAGTCACATCCGTCATGGCTTTGACGTAGGCGTATCTGGCAAATATTTCGCCGATCTGGTTGAGCACGACCATAGAGTCGCGGGCAATATTGGCGTGCTCAGGCTTGAGCAGGCCTTTTTTCTGGGCAGTGGTGAGGATTCCTACGCCAAGAGGCTTGGTGAGGAACAGCTTGCAGCCGGTGAGGGCACCGCCGTTGCGGCGAATGTTGCCTACATTCACACGACCTGTGACGGCAAGTCCGAAGATGGGCTCAGGGCTGTCAATGCTGTGACCACCGGCGAGGGTGATTTTTGCTTCTGCGCAGGCACTGCGAGCGCCTTCGAGCACTTTCTGGGCCACTTCTGGAGCTAGTTTGTCTATCGGCCAGCCAAGAATGGCGATGGCGAGCATGGGCGATCCGCCCATGGCATACACATCACTGATCGCATTGACCGAGGCAATTCGCCCAAAATCAAAGGGATCGTCCACAATCGGCATGAAAAAGTCAGTGGTGCTGATCACGGCCGTTCCATCACCGAGGTCATAGACAGCGGCATCATCTCGTGTCTCATTGCCAACCAAAAGGTTGGGATCTGGCAAAGAAACCTGCGCAGAGGCGAGGATGGTATCGAGCACCTTTGGCGATATTTTGCATCCACATCCAGCGCCATGGCTGTATTGGGTGAGTTTGATGGGGTCTGATTCCGTCATAAGAAACTAGGGAGTTGCGATCTCATATCCAATAACTGATCGGCAGTGGTATCTGCATCATGGTGGTCCAGGGGAAGCGGGAAAATGAGATGATGTGGTTTTTTATTGATAGAGTGTGTGTATGTTCTGTCGTAATAGGCAAGAGCTAGATCGGCGGTAGTGGCATAATCTCCCTGATGCAGGGCTTCAATGGCTATTTTGACCATCTTACCATCCATACGTTTGGCAATTCGGAGCAAAGCTTCTTCGGCTAGTTGTGGATCTCCTCCAGCATAATCATTCACCAAATTCTCCACGCGAAACTGTTTGGGCACTTCGAGTTTAATAACTGGTGACTTAATCATTTGATCCCACAAGGCGTCTGGAACAAATATCTTACCAATCATTCTGCTTTCGTCTTCTATCCAGACAGTTTTTTCTGGATCTATGACTTTGAGCTTTTCAAAAAGGTCGTTTTCAAACTGTTCGGTAGTTCCCTGGGGCAATTCACCGATGGTCCCAAAGGAAGACCCTTTGTGGTTTGCCAGGCCTTCGAGGTCGATGATTTGCTCTCCTTTTTTGGCCAGCGACTTTAGGATCCGTGTTTTCCCACTTCCTGTCATGCCTCCCAAGATGATGATGTTGAGAGGACGGGCGCTGGCCTCACGAATATATTTCCGGTAGGCTTTATATCCTCCTTCGAGGGTTTTTACTTCAAATCCTGATTGTGCCCAGAGGGTAGCGAGGCTACTGCTGCGCATTCCTCCACGCCAGCAATGCACGAGTAGTTTTCGGGAAGGGGAGATTGCCTCGGCAGTTCTCACAAAATCGGCGAGCTTGGGGCCTACGAACTCCAGCCCTCGCAGGAATGCGGGTTGCCTTCCTTGTTGTTTGTAGAGGGTGCCCACCTCTTTTCGTTCTTCGTCGTCAAATAAGGGCACATTCACAGCATTAGGAAGGTGGCCTTCGCCAAATTCCCCCGGCGCCCGCACATCGATTACCTTCCAATCTGGTTCCTTGCGCAAACGCAGAAACTCCGCTACTTCTACTGCTCTATGCATGTATGTTTTCCCTAGGGCAAAGATACCACGGTTTTGGAGGCGGAGCAAACAAAGAAGTTGTCCTCCAGTAGCGAGAGACTGAAAGAGGAAGTGGGCAGATTCAAAAACGCAGGGATTCAAGCAAGGTAGATCAATAAAAGAAAAGAGCCAGACTGAAACGGTTTTCAGTCTGGCTCTTTTTTGAATCAACCCAGATCAACGCATCAGGTACATTTTGCCCCAGCCGTTTTTGAAAAACTGCTCGGTACCGGTATCCCGCAGCTCCAGATCTTCGTTAGGCATCCGGATAAAGACTTTGTAGAGATATACTCCATTGGCGAGTTGATCGCCATATTCGTCGGTGCCATCCCAGGCATACTCGGTGATGTTGTGTCCTACGTGCACATCTCCCAGCTCCATGAGGTCGATCATTTTGATCATTTTGCCTGAAATGGTGTAGATATGAATCTGAAACATTTCGGGCATTTCGGCCCCGGTGAGGCTATAAACAAACCTGGTAGAAGAGGAAAACGGGTTTGGATAATTCAGGATGCGGGTCACAGTGCTTTTGGAGACCACTTCAAAGCTGATTTCATAGAGATTGGCTCCACGCCCCGAGGGGTTGTTTCTCTTGTCTTTGCCTTGCACCCGCAGGGCATACACGCCATCTGGCAGGGGCTCCATGCGGCCGGGATAGAAATAAATCCTGGCTTTGTTTTCGGGCAAGGTGCCGGGTATCCAGTCTATGCGCGGATCTCCCACGAAGATCCTCACCTCGTTGAGTGAAGAAAGTCCGGTTCGGAGGTAGATTTCAAAGGCAGCGGTATCATCGAGTGCGAGGTATGGGTTCTCGTCATTGACTTCGATGATGATCTCAGGTTCTGGTGATACAAAGTCACCATTGATAAGGTGCTTTCCATCAAATGTGACGTCGAGAATCGGGTTTTCGTCATCTACGATCATGTAAACCGACTTGGAGAAAATGTTGTTGAAATAATGCTGTTCAACAGGATTCTTCTTCGGATTTACCTCCACAATCATGGTCACAAAGCCATCGAGGCCAAGGTTGAGGGTATTGAGTTTGAATTCAATGGGTGCGTATTCTCCTTCTTTGAGTGGGGGAAGTCGCAGGCTGTCGAGGGTGATTCTGGCCCGATCCTGACGATCTACATATAAGTAAACCAAGAGACTGTCGGATAGGTCAATTTCACTGATATTGCGTGCGCCAATGTTGATGAGGAAATCCTGTCCTTCCAGAAGGGTATCAGACTGAAACTCAAATTTGGTGATGGCATCGATGGCGACATCTGGTGCGGGTGAGTAGAGAACGTGCCAGTGTTTGAGCTGGGGAGCTGTGCGTCGGGC